>JAJEAO010000035.1 GCA_022822745.1 Acidobacteriota bacterium | reverse complement strand
CGGTCCTGGGCCGTTGAACCGTGTACTGTAGGGGCCAAATAGGGATCCCGGCTCGGTTCACGCCGGATGTAGGCCACTCCTGTCGCGCATACTCCTAGCGGGCGGGAGTTTGGCGCGCCGGCAGCGGGCGCGCCGGCAAGTGGGAGCCCCCCGTTGCTCCGTGCCGGGCAGGAGCCCGGCGCGCCGGCAAGTGGGGCCGGCTGCGGGCGGGGCGTCGGCCGATAGAATCGGATTCGGTATGGAGAGGAACCCGAAGCGGATGCGGGGCCGTCGCGAATTCCTGCGGACCGGCGGGGCCGCAGCGGCGGCGCTCGCCAGCGCCGGAGTGGCGCGCGCCGGACAGGATGGCGGCGCGACCTCGGACCGGCGCCTCGACCTGCCGCTCCTGAACGCGGTCGCCGAAGTCGTGCTGCCTCCCGAGATCGGGGAGGAGGGCGTTCGGAATGCGCTCCGCGATTTCGTCCGCTGGCTCGACGGTTTCGAGCCCGTCGCCGAGCTTCCGCACCCCTACCTTTCCTCGAACGCCGTTCGCTACGGCCCCGCGGACCCGGCCCCGATGTGGGGTTCCCAGCTCCGGGGGCTCGATCTCCTCGCCACGAAGCGATACGGCCGGGGGTTCGCCTCGCTCGACCCGGCGACCCGGCGGGGGATCCTCGAGGCGGACCTCGCCGGGCACGCCCCGGACGGAGGCCTGCCCCGGCCGGCGGCCGCGAGTCACGTGGCCATCGGACTCCTCGCCCGGTTCTACAGCCGGGGGATGGCCGCGGACCTCGCCTACGGGGTGCGGATCGGCGCGCAGGCCTGCCGCGACATCCCCTCGGGGGCGGAGGCGCCCGCTCCGCTCGAGACCGGAGGCGGGAGGTAAGTGGCCATGCAGCAGGTCATCGAGGCCGATGTCGTCATCCTCGGCGCCGGGATCAGCGCGGCGATGGTGGCGGAGCGGCTCGCCGAAGACAGCGACGCCTCGATCGCGGTGATCGAGGCGGGGAACCGGATCTTCGACTTCGAGAACCGCTACAACACACGCCGCCGGTTCCTGGACTACGGCGAGAACCCCTACGAAGGGGACCACATCCTGGGACAGGACTGCGAGAACATCCAGTCCCGCGCCATGTGCGTCGGCGGGCTGGCGATGCACTGGGGCGGAACGACCCCGCGCTACTCCCCGGAGGACTTCCGGCTGCGCACCCTGTTCGGAGTCGGCCGCGACTGGCCGATCACCTGGGACGACCTCGATCCGTTCTATTTCGAGGCCGAGGAGCGGCTCGGAGTCGGCGGCGAGCAGGGCCCGCCCGAGTACGACCCCCGGTCGCAGCCCTACCCGCTGGATCCGCTGCCCGTCTCCTGGAACCTCCAGCAGGCGAAGGCATGGGCGGAGAAGTCGGGCATCCCCTACTGGCGCAACCCGGTCGCGAAGCTGTCCCGGCCCTGGCGCGGCCGCAACCAGTGCGTTCGCTGCGACACCTGCTCGATCTGTCCCACCGGGGCCAAGTACAGCCCCGACTTCACCTTCCGGCGTCTCCTCGACGAGGGCCGGATCACGCTGCACGACCGGACGCTGGTTCGACGGCTCGTACCACGCAACGGATCGGACGACATCGAGGAAGCGGTGGCGCTCCACCGCGACCGTCCGGACGAGGAAATCCGGATCCGAGCGCGGCAGTTCGTGCTCGCCGCCGGCTACGCCTGGTCGTCCCATCTGCTGCTGCTCAGCGCCGGCGGACGTTTCCCCGACGGAATCGCCAACCGCTCGGGAACCGTCGGGCGGTTCATGACCGGCCACCGGTGGGTCAACGCGTTCGTCTCGGTTCCCATGCGGCTCTACCCGGGGGTGTACCGGTCCGACAGCCTGCTCTCGAAGCGCTTCCAGCACGCCGACTCCGAAGCGCAGCCCGATGGGAAGTACATCCGCCACGATCTGCGGATCTGGGAGTCCGACTTCGGGAAGCGGGCGCGGCTCCGGGACGGCGACGGCGGGCTGCTCCTCGGAGCGGACGTGATGGACGACTGGCGGGCGAGGATCGAGACCGGCTCGCTGCGGATGCGCGGCTACTACGACGTCATCCCCTCGCGAGAGAGCGCCCTGACGCTGGAGCCGTCGAAGAAGAACCCGTGGGGCGACCCCCTGCCGCGGATCGACTACGCGGATGATCGGGTCTCGACCGAGCTGCGCGGCTACACCGAGGCGAAGATCGAGGAGCGGTTCCGCGAGATCCTGCGGGCCGGAGGCGGCGAGATCCTGAACATCTCCTACGCGTCGGACTACGACCATCCGGGCGGCGGCTGCCGCATGGGGGACGATCCGGCGAACAGCGTCGTGGACCGGTGGGGGCGCTCGCACGACCACCCGAACCTGTGGGTGGCCGGAGCGCCGACGATCGTCTCGTCCGGGTGCAACAACGGCACCCTGACCTTCGCCGCGCTGTCGCTCCGAACCGCGTCGCAGCTCGCGAACGAGGTCTGAGCCCGGGAGTCGAGCCCGGGGAACGCCCGCCCGGAGCGGGAATGGGGGTTCCTCCCGCATGACGACGATGACCATCCGCACCGCCTTGCGGCGCTCGCTCCTTCCCGCGCTGCTCGTGGCGATGGGCTGCGGGGACGCCGGGAGCGGCAAGCCGCCGACGCGGAACGGGGACGCCGGGGTCGCCGTGATCACGGCCGAGCGGGTGCTCGACGGGACCGGACGCGTGCTCGAGGGGCACGGCGTCGTCGTGCGGGACGGCCGGATCGCCGCCGTCGCTCCGAGAGCGGACCTGCCCGCGGAGGGTCGCCGGTACCACTTCCCGGGAGGCGCGATCCTGCCCGGCCTGATCGACACCCACGTCCACCTGACCTGGCACTTCGGCCCGGACGGCCGCCTGGCCCGGGGCGCGCCGCCCGACACGACCGCTCTCCACGGGCTCGAGAACGGACTCCGGATGCTGCGGGCCGGGTTCACCACCGTGCAGAGCCTCGGGAGTCGCCTCGACGGCCCCATCCGGGACGCGATCGAGCGGGGCACCGTGCCGGGACCCCGGATCCTGACCTCGATGGGCCAGTTGTCGGCTTCCACCGGCGGGCCCGAGGAGCTGGTGGCCGCGATAGACGAACTGGCGGTCGCCGGCGCCGACGCGATCAAGATCTTCGCCTCCGAGAGCATCCGGGTGGGCGGCGGCCCGACCCTCAGCCAGGAAGCGCTCGACGCCGCCTGCGGACGCGCCCGCGACCACGGCCTCCGCACGCTGGTCCACGCCCACGGCCCGGAGAGCGCTTCGCGCGCCTCCCGCGCCGGGTGCACCACGATCGAGCACGGCGCCCTCCTCGACCAGGAAACGCTCGACCTCCTTGCCGCGAACGGAACCTTCTACGACCCGAACACCGACCTCATCTTCGCGAACTACTTCGAGAACAGGGACCGGTATCTCGGGATCGGCAACTACACCGAGGAGGGTTTCGCCGCGATGGAATCGGGGCGGGTGCGGGCGATGGAGACATTCCGGATGGCGCTCGCCACCGAAGGACTCCGGATCGTCTTCGGGACGGACGCGGTGGCGGGCGCCCACGGACAGAACGCCCGCGAAGCGGTGGCGCGAGCCGAACAGGGCGGACAGGAGGCCGTGGCCGTGATCACCGGAATGACCTCGCTCGCGGCGGAGTCGCTCGGGCTCGGCGAAGAGATCGGCACGCTCGCCGAAGGATTCGCCCCCGATCTGATCGTGGTGGAGGGGAACCCCGCCGAGTCCCTCGATGCGCTCTTCCAGGTTCGCTTCGTGATGCGCGACGGCCGCGTCCACCACGCGGAGTAGCCCTGGTGAACGACGCCGCCCCTCAACGACCCACAGCCGGGCGCGGCGCTTGCTGAACTCGATCGTCCCGCCGTGTCAGACCACAACGTCGACCCTCGCATATTGGCTCTCTGTCGGAGCGTAAAGGCCAAGCGCCCTCGTACTGTAATCGATCACCTCATCAAGCACGGCTCTGTTACAACTGAACAACTGCAAGAGCGTTATGGATACGATCACCCGCCGCGAGCGGTACGTGATGTCCGGGAGTGTGGTATTCCCATCAGGACTTTCCGCGTCCGTAGTCAGAAGACCGGTCGCATGATCGCGGCCTACAGATTCGATAGCCCGGACAAGATCATTCGAGGACGAATCGGCGGGCGGCAGGTGTTCTCCAAGCGATTCCGCGAAGAACTCGTGGAGCTCTACGGTGCCCGGGATGCGATTACCGGCGAGCGCTACGCTGCACGTTATCTGCAGATTGATCACCGAGTTCCATATGAAATCGCGGGCGATCCACACCCCGAAACTCCGCAGCCAGCCGAATACATGCTTCTGACCGCATCAAGCCAGCGCGCCAAGTCGTGGTCATGCGAACACTGTCCCAATTGGCAGGAAGACCGCAGCGAAGACATGTGTCGCTCATGCTTCTGGGCTTTTCCGGACAACTACAGCCACGTCGCGGGCGAAGAGATTCGCAGGGTTGATATCGAATGGAGAGGCACCGAGGTTCGAGTTTTCGACAAGATCCGTAAGCGAGCGCTAGTAGATGACATGACGGTCGCCGCCGTGATCAAGAGATTGCTCGAGAGACTCCTGCAGTGAGCCACGGTTCTTGGGTTTGGCTCAATAGACAGGTAGGGCGTGACAATTCAGGCGTCAGATACAGGCTCTCCAAGGTCTCCTCTTTGCGTCCGTTGAGCGTCGCTTGCGACGACCGACCCGCTTGAATCAGAAGCTGAGTAAGACCTAGATCTTTCGGCAACGGAGGTCCGTAACGGCGACCACCTGTCGCTCCGTCGTAGGAAAGCGCAAACCGTATGTCCCGTGCGCGCAAGCTCCTGAGTCCGGTGATTAGGTCGTCCCGCCTCATCTGCTGGTGGTATCGCTTGTCGCGACCCACAGAAGTCCCGGAATACGGTGGATCCATATAGAGAAAATCAGTTGATCCCGCATCTGCCGTAGTATCCAACCAGTCGCCTACGCGGAATTCCACGCGACCGCGCAAGATGGATGAGGTGCCAAGGATCGCAGTCTCCATGCGCTTGGGGTGCATTCCGAGTCGGCGCTTATCAGCAGACTGGGTGAAGCGACCGTACTTGCTGAACCGGACTGAGTTCTTTACGCAGCGACAGATCAAGTATAGTAGATCTACGTGATCACGACGCTCATTGTATCGTTGCCTTATCCGGTTGAAGTATTCAGAGTCACCCGTCTTCTGGCCAAGCCATACGGCCCGATATCGTGATGCTGTAGTCTCCGGGGACTCAACCATGGCACGGAGTAGTGTGACCAGAGGATCCAAGCTGTCTGCGATCACGAATCGTGCTGCACGCTGATTGAAGGCGGCATAGATCGTCATGGCAGCAGAACCCGCGAACGGCTCGTAGAAGGTCCCGATGGTCGGTGGGAAGTAGAGCCCAATCGTTGACGCCAGCTTTCGCTTGCTGCCCTGATACGGAATAGGATGCGGCAGTGTCATGGAGTTGAGGGCCTTGCGATCCGCGCCAAGGCCGTGTGGCGCGACGCAATGTCGGTCACATCTGAACGGCTGCCGAGGCCACACTTGCCCGCGCAGGTCGCGAGGCATACGGGGACGCCCGGGACGAGCGGATTGGCCGGGGATCCGCACGAGCGGGACGGAGAGCGCATTACGCCGTCTCGTGCGCCGTGACGATACCGTGTCGGCATTCGGCTTATGCTAGCGTCAGAGGGATGGTCGGTCAAAGCCACGTAGGCCTGTATCGAAACGGCTCGGAGGCAGGTCGTCAGCGAGGCATGGTCGCTTCCGCAGTCGAGGCTGAACATGGGTTTCCGCCGCGGGCGCAGGCGATCCTGCTGCTCACGGTCGGTTTCGGACGCTCCGATCCCCCGAAGCTCAAGCCGCTCGCCATCGGCGAGTGGAACACCGTGTCGCGGTGGCTCGGAGAGGAGGGAGTCACCCCCGAGTCGCTCCTCGGCGAGGAGGCGGACGCCATCCTGGGGCGTTGGACGCCGCGTCCGCGAGCGCGGGGGGTGACCCGGGAACGGCTGATCGCACTGCTCGGTCGGGGCATGGCGCTCGCCATCCTGCTGGAGCGATGGAGCCGGGGCGGGTTGTGGCTCGTGACCCGGTCGGAGGCGGATTACCCGAAGCGACTGCGGGAGCGCCTCCAGCACCGCACGCCACCGGTCCTCTTCGGCTGCGGGGATCCGACGCTGCTCAACGCGGGCGGGATCGCGGTCGTGGGCTCGCGGGCGGCGGACGAGGGGGCCCTGCGCTTCACCGCCGAGCTGGGACGACGGGCCGCCGGGCAGGGGCTCCCGATCGTCTCCGGCGACGCCCGCGGCGTGGATCGCACCGCCATGGAGGCAGCCCTCGGCGCCGGAGGCAGGGCCCTCGGAGTGCTCCCCGGGAACCTGCTGCGATCCGCGAGTTCGCGGCGCCACCGCGGCTGGCTGGTCGCGGAGCAGCTCGCGCTCGTCTCCACATTTCCGCCGGAGACCCGCTGGCGCGGCTGGCAGGCGATGGATCGCAACAAGCACATCTACTGCCTCGCCGATGCCGGCGTCGTGGTCACGAGCGCCCGCGGCCGCAGCGGAACCTGGGCGGGGGCGACCGAGACGCTGAAGAATCGCTGGGTCCCGGTCTGGGTGCGGCGGAGCGACAACCCGGGGAATGTCGGGCTCGCTGAAATCGGGGCCCGGTGGATGCCGGATGAGGCGCTGGATCGGCTGACCGCGCTCTTCGATCCGGAAGACTCTCCGGAGTCGAAGCCGTCGCCGCCGCCCGACAAGCCTCCGGAGCCGCTGCCCGACAGGCCTCCGAAGCCGGAGGAAGGAGCGCAACCCGGGTCCGGGGAACCGGCGACTCTCTTCGACGCCTTCCTCCGGCATCTGGCTCACCGGACCGTCTGCGCCGCCCTCCCCCTGGATCGGATCGCCGAGGAACTCGATATCCAGAAGGCGCAGACGAAGGACTGGATCCGGCAGGGCGTCGAGAAGGGGCAGATCGAGAGGCTCGTCCGGCCCGTCCGATATCGGGTTTCGGCGCGGGGCGCGAAGGCGCCGGAGGGCGCGCTCCACGACGACTTCCTCGCGTTGATGGCCGGTCTCGCTGACGCCGAGGGGCTGCCGGCGAAGGACATCGCGAGCCGCCTCGGGCTCCGACCGGGACAGGCGCAGGTCTGGCTGCGCCAGGGCGTGACCGCCGGCCGGCTCCGGAAACTGGGGTCCAGATACACGATCCCGCAGCCCCGAACGAATCGGCTGCTCTGAGCCCTGCCCCGGGCAGCGCCGACTCCAGGGCCTGTATCCCCGGATCGTGATCGCGCCGGCGGGCGTTTCCCGCTTCGCGGCTCACCATCCGACGCCGGGCCGGGTCAGGCGGTCTTCGCGCCGGGGCGAGCGGCGCCCCGGCGGGCCGGGTTCAAGCCTCCGGATCCGGATCGAGGGAGCGGCAGTCCGTCGGCGTCCACCCGATCCGGACCGTATCGCCCGGGATCACGCCACCGTGGCCCACGGTATTCGGAATCCGGACGATGAAGTCGTCGCGCCCGAACGCGCGAACCGCGACCCGGAGGTGGTCTCCGAGAAAGGTCATGTCCTCGACCCGGCCCTCGAACTCATTCGTCATCGCTCCCGGGGGCGTGGCGAACCGGACCCGCTCCGGCCGGATGGAGAGCGTGGTCCGCTCGCCCAAATCGAGCTCGGCGACGCGGAGCGCCCGCACGGTTCGGCCCCCGACCGAGACGTCCACCAGCGCCCCGTCCATGCTCTCGATCCGGCCGTGGAGACGGTTGTTCTCCCCGATGAACCGGGCCACGAAGTTGCGCATCGGCTCCTCGTAGAGCCCCTCCGGGGAGGCGATCTGCTGCAGACGCCCGTCGTGGAACACGGCGATCCGGTCGGAGAGGACCATCGCCTCCTGCTGGTCGTGGGTGACGTAGAGGAAGGTCACGCCGAGCCGCCGCTGGATGCCGCGGATCTCGTACTGCAGCTCCTCCCGCAAACGCCGGTCGAGCGCCCCGAGCGGCTCGTCCATGAGCACGAGGTCAGGCTCGAAGACGAGGGCGCGGGCGATGGCGACCCGCTGCTGCTGCCCGCCGGAGAGCTCGTTCGGGCGGCGGGATTCGTAGCCGGAGAGGCGCACCAGATCGAGCGCCCGCGCCACCCGCTCCGCACGGATCCCGGCGTCCATCTTCCGCACTTCGAGCGGAAAGGACAGGTTCTGCCCGACCGTCAGGTGCGGGAACAGCGCGTAGTTCTGGAACACCATGCCAATGCCGCGTTTCCGCGCCGGCACGTTCTTGATCGGCCGGCCTCGCAGCCGGATCGAGCCGGATGTAGGGGCTTCGAACCCGGCCAGCATCATCAGGCAGGTCGTCTTGCCGGAGCCGGACGGGCCGAGCAGCGTGAGGAACTCGCCCTGCCGGATGGACAGGTCGAGGCCGTCCACCACCAGCGTCCGGCCGTCGTAGCTCTTGGTGACCGCCTCGAATTCGACGAACGGCGTTTCGTCAGGCATGGGCGCAACTGTACTGCCCGAAGTCGGAGGGTTCCGCTCGTCTCCGCGGGGCCGTGGGAGTCCACGACCGGTCGGCCGCCGCGCCACTCAACCTCCGCTCTCGCAGCGAGGCTGGCGGTAAGGAACGGGAGCGCGAGATCACGCCTCCCGGCGGGCGCGCCCGCGCCGCACCCGGATCAGCCGCTTCGCCGGATCGTGAGGATGCCGACCGGCTCGTTCAGGATCTGTCCCTGGACGACCTCGTTGTCGGTGGGGGCGTCGGTCGGGAGCTGCTGGATCCCGTCCAGAACCTCGATCCCGCGCACCACGCGGCCGAAGGTGGCGTATCCGAACCCGTCGCGGTCGGGCCCGCCCTCGTCGGTGTTCAGGATCGAGCTGTCCCCGAGGTTGAAGAAGAACTCGGAGTTCGCGGTCCCCGGCTCCCGGCGGGCGTAGGCCAGGACGCCGCGCTCGTTCCGCATGCCGGTGTCGTGCGTCGTCTCGTGGGCGATCGGCGGGAAAGGCGGGTCGCCGGGCGGATCCTCGCCGGTCAGCATCGGCATCCGGCTCCGTCCGCCCTGAACGATGTCGAACGAGTGCCCGGCGGCGGTGCGGGTGGCGCGGTAGAAGCTCGCCCCGTCGTAGTGGGCGCCGTCCACGTAGCGGAGGAACTGCGCCACCGACAGCGGCGCCCGCTCGGGGTAGAGCTCGACCTCGACCTCGCCCATTGCGGTCTCGAAGACGATCCGGACCGTCTCCTCGGACGGTTCCTCGACGGCCGGCTCCTCCACGGGAGGCTCGGGCGCGCCGCAGCCAGCCACGCCGCCGGCCAGCAGAGCCAGGCCCCACCAGGTCAGGAACCGCTTCCAGGTTGTCGTCTTCATCGTCATCCCTCCGCCCCCACCTCTGGATCCGGCGGAACCGACGATCGTACCCGCGGCGCCGCGGCCGCGCGCGACGGCGTTTCTCCCGGTGGCGCGGTCGGTCCGTCGGACAAGGCGCTGCCCGCTTCCAGCGACGCCTCCGTGACCGGCGCGCCACGTGCTGGACAAGGTGTCAAGCACGGTGCCACAGTAGAGTCGAAGTATTCTATAAACCATTGATATACTGTCTATTATCAGTGTCTTATATGGTGTCAAACAAGATGTCAAACATGCTGTCATGTATCATGTCGTCCAGGGAACTTGATGGATTGGGCACGATTCCGCTTCGACTGGAAGCTCGGGAAACCATTCGAGGGAGACCTCATCCAGATCGAGGCCTACCGCCTGACGGTACGCAACCAGTTTCTCCCTCCACGCTGGAGCCGCGAGCTCGATGAGCTGAACCGGATCCGCGCCATCCACGGCACGACCGCGCTGGAGGGGAACCCGCTGTCGGAGGCGGCCGTCCGGGAGCGTCTTCGCGAACCGGCAGCGGCGCCGGGCCGCGGCCACGACGAGTCGCGGGAGGAGCGGCAGGTCCGAAACGCGGGTCGGGCGCAGAAATGGGTCCGCAAACGCTTCCGACCGGGCGCCCCCCCGCTCGGCGTTCGGGACATTTTCGAGATGCACCGGCTCCTCACCGAGGGGTCCGACGAACAGAACAACGTGCCGGGGAGCCTGAGGAGCTACCCGGTCGTCGTCGGAACCCCCGCACTCGGCGGCGTCCATCGGGGCGCGCCCCACGCCGAGCTCCCCCGGCTCATGGAGAAGTTCGTGGAGTGCGTCGGCTCGCGCCGATGCAAGGCGCAGCATCCGGTCGTGCGGGCGCTCCTCGCGCACTTCTTCCTCGTCACCATCCACCCCTTCGGGGACGGAAACGGCCGCGTCTCCCGGCTCGTGGAAGCCGGCATCCTGTTCCGCGGCGGCTACACCGTCCACGGGTTCTACGGGCTCTCGAACTACTTCTACCGGAACGGCGACGAGTACCGCAGCCTTCTCCAGCACAGCCGGAGGGCTCAGCCCTTCGATCTCACGGAGTTCGTGGCCTTCGGCATCCGGGGCTTCCGGGCCGAGCTCAAGGGCATCAACAACTTCATCAAGGCCAGAATGAACCGGGTTCTGTACCGGGACGCCATGGCCCGCGCCCACCTGACGCGAATCAGCCCGCGGCGACGGACCCTCAATCAGCGGGAGCTCGACCTGCTGGAGTTCCTGGTGCGGACGACCGAGCCGGCCGATCCGTTCTCGGAAGCGCCATCCCGCCGAGTCGCGATCCCCGAGCTTCTGTCCGACCCCTACGTTCAGACTGTCTATCGAAACGTCACGACCCGCACCTTCCGACGCGAGCTGAAACGCCTGTTCGGCCTCGGTTTCGTCAGACTCACGGAGGATGCGGGGAATGTCGC
The DNA here is from genome assembly GCA_022822745.1 of Acidobacteriota bacterium. Lineage (GTDB taxonomy): Bacteria > Acidobacteriota > Vicinamibacteria > Marinacidobacterales > Marinacidobacteraceae > JAJEAO01. The sequence continues at coordinate 91,539 of JAJEAO010000035.1, read as the reverse complement.
GGTGGAACTGGACTTCGGAGCGATAGGACGGCACTGAGCCGTCCCGGCCCCGCTGCCGGACGCGCCGAGGATCCGGGTAGGCTCTCCCGACGCCGCCGTGCCATCTCGCCTCACTTGCCGGACTCCTGCGGGGCGAACCGGCGGCGTCCAGCGCTCCCGCGGCGTCGCTCCGTTCCTTCTGTTGACGGCGGCTCTCGGTGGCGGCGGGGTGGCGGCGGGGGCGGAGGCGCAGCCGGTCGGGAACGATCGCCCGGTCATCGAGGCGGTGCGGATCGAGACGCCGCCGCGGGTGGACGGAGTTCTCGACGAACCGTTCTGGGACCGCATCCCGCCGGTCACCGGGTTCCGCCAGCGCGATCCGGTGGACGGCGCTCCGGCCAGCGAGCGCACCGAGGTGCGGATCGCGTTCGACGAGCAGGCGCTCTACTTCGGGTTCCTCTTCTTCGATTCGGAGCCGGACCGGATCCGCCGCAGCATCCTCCACCGCGGCGGCCGCATAGACAAGGACGACCGGGTCATCATCGGCCTCGACACCTACCGCGACCGGCGCAACGCCTACATCTTCGAGGTGGGCGCGCCCGGCACCCAGGACGACGCCCTGCTCGCCGACGAGCGTCTCGACCGCGAGGACTGGAACTGGGACGGCGTCTTCACGACCGAGACCCGGGTCACGCCGGACGGGTGGGTGCTCGAAATGCGGATCCCGTTCACGACGATCCGCTTCGCCGATGTGGAGTCTCCGGTCATGGGGATCGCGTTCTCGCGGTCCATCCGGCGGAAGAACGAGACCGTCACCTGGCCCCACATCGGTCAGGACTACCGGTCCGGGATCGCGCAGGTCTCGCAGTACGCCGACCTCGTCGGGCTGACCGGGATCCGCCGCGGCCGGCGGGTCGAGGTCCGTCCCTACGGGCTCGTCGGCACTCAGCGGTTCGCGGGCGACGGAAGCTTCACCGGACAGACGACGGGCGGCGCGGACCTGAAGTACGGGATCACCCCGAACCTGACCCTCGACCTGACCTGGAACACGGACTTCGCCCAGGTGGAGAGCGACAACGTCCAGATCAATCTGACGCGCTTCAACCTGTTCTATCCGGAGAAGCGCGAGTTCTTCCTTGAACGCGCCGGGCTGTTCCAGTTCGGCGATCCCGGGAACACCGCGGTCTTCTTCAGTCGGCGGGTCGGACTCGAGACCGACATCCAGGGCGGAGGACGACTCACCGGTCAGGTGGGGCGGATCTCGGTTGGGGCGCTCGCCCTCCGGACCGAGAAGGGCGAAGAGGGTCTGCCGTCGGCGTGGAACTCCGTGGGCCGCGTCCAGATGAACCTCAGCGAGCGGGCCACCGCGGGCGTCATCGGGACGAGTCTGGACCGAGCCGACGGGCGTTCCAGTCGCGCCGCCGGGGCCGATGTCGTGACCCGCTTCTGGAGCAGCTCTTCCTTCCGGATGTGGGGCGCGCGCCTTTGGGAATCCGAAGCCGACGGCGCGGAGGGCGGCGGCTCCGGGTGGAACGCCGGAGCGGGCGCGGCACGGCTGAACCTCGAGAACGACCGCTACGGGGTGTTGCTGAACCGGACCGTCGTGGGGAAGGACTTCGAGCCCGCGCTCGGCTTCGCCCGGCGACGGGACATGGACCGCTGGTACGGGTCGGCCGTCTTCCAGCCGCGCTTCGAGTCCAGCCGGTGGGCGCGCCGGCTGTCGGTGCGGGGCAGCGGAGGGACGACCCGGGGGACCGGAGGCGAACTCCAGAGCCGCGAACTCAGCGCGAACACCTCGTTCCGGCTCGAATCCGGCGACTGGATGTACATCGTGGGGAGAGACCGTTTCGAACGGCTGCACGAGCCGGCCTCGATCAGCGGCCGCGCACTCTCCCCCGGGGACTACGAGTTCCGGTCGTGGGAAGCGGGCGCGCTCTCCAACGACAGCCGGAAGTTCTCCGGCCGGGTCTCCGTCTCCGGAGGGGAGTTCTGGGGCGGCGAGCAGACCGGCGTGGGCGCCGGGTTCACCCTCATCACCGGGCCGCACCTCACCGTGGGCGCGCAGATGAGCCGCCGGAACATCTCGCTGCCAGCCGCGGACGGGGACTTCACGGCCACGCTGTTCGGTCTGAACCTCGATGGCGCCGTCAGCCGGAAGCTGTTCGCGAGCGCTCTCATCCAGTGGGACGACGACTCGAAGGAGCTCCAGGCGAACATCCGGGTGGACTGGATCCACACGCCGGGCAGCGATCTGTTCGTCGTGCTCGACACCGGGTATCTGACCGACGGCGACCTCGACCCCCGCATCGAGCGCTGGACGCGTCGCACCGGCGTCGTGAAGCTCACCTGGCTCCGAACCTTCTGACGAGCCTCCCTGTCCTCTCCCTCAGCGGCAGATCGTGGTCTCCAGGAGTCCGGCGTTCTTCTGTCCGGAGTAGATTCGGCCCCGTGGCTTCTGGACGAAGCGCGGATCCCTGAAGTCCTGCATCAGGCGTCTGTCCCCGGTGTAGAGAAGCCGCGCGCCGCTGGCGCGGGCAAGGGCGATCACGTGGGCGTCGTTCGACCGGAGCCCTCCCTGCCGGCGCAGCCTCCGCTCATCCGCGACGAAGGAATGCGCCGGAATGCGCCGCGCCCGGCCGGCCCGGTCGTACTCGAGGAGGCGCTGCCGCTGTCGCCGGAGAACCTCGGTGGCGAACTTCCCTCCGGTCGAGTACACAAGCTTCCCCCGACCACGACTCAACCATCGGTGGATGGGCGCGGCGTCGGAGTCTTCCCGATCCTCGAGGAACGAACCGATGCGATCGGCATCCACGATCATGCACATCGGCGGAAAGTCACTCCGTGAATCCGAGCGTCCGGTCCATCTCGCGAAAGAAGAAAGCCCGGTATCCCGGCGGCGCGTTCTGGACATTGCCGAACTCGTCGAGCCGCAGGCTGTACAACCGGACGGCCTTCAGTTTCTTTCTCGGCTCGAAGTACAGGATGGATACATCGTCGGCTGCTATGCGGCCTTCCCGCACCGAGGTGCGAACCCGGTCCACGATATAGTCGCTGTGGGTCTCCACGAGAAACCGATGACCGTAGCGGCGGGCGGCGGCAACCAAGAAGCTCGCAAGTTCAGCCTGCCCCCGAGGATGCAGGTGCACTTCCGGCTGCTGCAGAAGGAACTGAATTGGACCACCGGCGCGCCGTTGCGCCTGCTCCTCCTGGGCGGTCAAGACATCCACCAGGATGGGCAGGCTCTGGCTCACGCCGTAGCCGACATCCACGATATTGGCATGGGTTCCCGAGTTCGCCTTCACGCGCAACTGGAACGGATCGCTCAACTGCTGCCCATGGCTCTTGACGGTGATGTCAGTGAAGAGTCCAGAGTCCTTGCCAAAGGCGACCAGGTGCTTCTGCAGTCGCCGCCACCGCTCACTGTCCGCACGCGCCAAGCGCATCATGAGCATGGGCACGTGCATCCCTTCCGGCGTCGCCACTTCCCGCACCGGGTCGTAAGTGCGCGCAGGCTTCGCTCTCAGAGGGGCCAGAGGAACGGACGGTGGCAGGAGCGGCAACAGAGACTGCTCCGGACGGATCCTCCCGTCGAGTGAGTTCTTCACCAAGGAGCCAAGGAAGTCGTGGATCGGTTGGAACGCGGCGCTTGGAAACAGGCTCCGGAAACTGCGGCGCTCTCGCTGCGGGAGCGACAGCAGGAACAGGGCGTCGCTCAGTCCCCATGGCTCATTCAGCCGCGTCTCGTGATCCTGGATTGCCACGATCGGCGGCGAGTCCGGCTCGTCCCATCGGAACGCCAGGAACCCCTGCTCGCGAAAGTCGTAGCGCCAGGCGGCCAGGACCGGCTGCGAGCCGTCCTCGACGAACTCGGCCCGGACGCTGTAGTCAGGAAAACCCTTGCCTCCGTTCATGAGGTGAGCATCAAGGCGGAATGCGGTGATGCGTCCATGCCGACCACGACGGGATCTGACGATGTCCCGGAACGAGCCCAGAGAGAACGGTTCGTGGTTGAAGTCGGGAGCGAGCCTTTCGTCCCTCCCGCGGCGCAACTGGTGGACCACCCGGTGGAAGATGTCGAAGCAGGCCAAGAACGTGGTCTTTCCCGTGCTGTTCTCTCCGACGAGCAGCGTGATGGGACGTACACGGCCCTTCTGTGAGCCGGCGAAACACCGGACATCGTCGATCGTGAGTTCGTCTAGTCGGTACATCGTACGGTTCTGAGGCCTCGGGCCCGCGCAAGTGAGAGCTCCAAGGTTCCGGGCATGGTCCCTCGACGGCTGGGTTGTAGCAGGCGGAGTGTAGCAGCGGCCCGCGAGGCCCATCGGGCGTCAGAGATGGGCGCCCAGCACGTCCACCGGGGGCCGCTCCAGGCCGGCGGCGCTGAGGACCGTCCCCAGCGCCCTCGCGTCCATACCGACGAGGCCGGCAAGCTCGGTCAACCTGGCGTGACTGATCTGCTCCCGCCGAAGCGCTTCGATCCCGAGCGACAGGAAACGTCGCCGGAAGCCCCGCCCCGGCCGCTCCGAGTCCGGCGCGACGAGACGACGCAGCCGGGCCACTGCCCCGCTGGCGCCACGTCGCTCCTGCCGAAGCAGGCGGTCCATCTCGCGCCGCCGGATCACCCGGAGGTTCCGAAGTCGGCGGATGGCGGTGACCTGGCTGACCCCGAAGTGGTGCGCCAGCAGCGCCGCGTCGCAGATCTCCAGGGGGCGGCAGCCCGACGCGGCGCGGCTCTCGACCCGGGGGACAGGCGGTCCGAGTTCCCGGCGCAGCCCGACCCGCTCAGGGCTGTCCATCCCGGCAGCCACCGTGCGGACAAATCGGAGAACGCCCTCCCGCGGCATCAGGAAGCTGGCGGCGAAAGCGCTGGCGCGCACTTCGGGCAGGGCATCGCGCTCCTCGGCACGACTCACCACTGCCTGCTGCTCCCGGTCCAGCAGGACATGGCCGTACTCGTGGGCGACGGAAAAGCGTCTCTCACTGCGGGACTCCCCGGCCTGGACAACGACGAGCGCCCCTGTTCCGGGGTCCATCAGCGTCAGCCCGGAGACGCCCGCCGGAAGCTGGCATTCGACTGCCAGCACCCCCTGCAGTTCGAGGAGTTCCACGAGGTCGGGAAGGGGCTGGTCTCCAAGTCCCAGCCGCCGTCGCTCCCGATCAGCCACCGCCTCGCCCTGCCGGGCGGCCTCGCGCTTCCCCCGGGGACGCGGCTTCGCGTGGCGGACGATGGACGCCAGGTCGCGATCCGACCCGAGGAGGCGTTCGAGCCCGGTGACAGCCCGCCCGAGGGTCAGCGCAGTCCGCAGCGCCTGCGCTGCCGACTGGCCACCGGCGAACTCCGGATGCTGGCGAAACAGGACAGCGACCGCATCACGAGCCGAGAACGACTCGGAGAAGAAGTCCCGCATGTCGCGGCCGTAGAGCTGCGCCAGCCCTTCCAGTTCCAAGCCGGACACCGGGCGACGTCCGGCCTCGATGTGCGCCACGGCCCTTCGCGAGATGTCGAGTCGCTCCGCCACATCCTCCCGTCGAAGGCGCACAGCCTGGCGGGCCTCCCGCAGCCGGCGGCCGAGCTCAGGAAGTGTCAAGGTCATGCTGGTGGAACCCCTTCACTTCGTGAACTGCACGATATCGAACCTGCCGCCGTCCGTCGTGCGACGGTTTCGCGGGGATTCTCGTGAACCCTCGACCACTCCGCTCCGACGCCTGCGGACCGAAGGCGCCGCCCGGTCGGTAGAGTCTGCTTCGGAGGACGCGGGATGAGCGGGATTCGCAGGCGGCAGTTTCTTCGGACGGGATCGGTCGGCCTCGGGGCCGGACTCCTCGCGGGCGGACATCCGGCGGCCGCCGCGGTGCCGCTGGCTTTCCCTTCGACGGATTCCACCCGGATCCGGATGACAGGGGACGGCCTCGGACTCACCCCCGCCGAGCAGGGCAGGCTCATCGCCCGGCTCGCCGACGAGGGACGGATCGCCCGCGACAACTACTCCAACGGCGGAGTCGTCGGCGAACTCGAGGAGCGCTTCGCGGAGCTCCTGGGCAAGGAACGGGCGGTCTTCCTGCCGACCGGCACGCTGGCCAACCAGCTCGCTGTCCGCGCTCTCGCCGGACCGGCCGGGGGCCGCGCCATCGTCCAGGCCGAGGCCCATCTCTACAACGACTCCGGCGACTGCGTCCAGACTCTGAGCCAGATTCCGCTCATCCCGCTCGCTCCCGGGGCGGCCACCTTCACCCTCGAGCAGGTGGTGCGAGTCGTCGAGCGGACCGCCGGCGGGAGGGTCATCCGGCCGGTTTCGGTGATCCAGATCGAGTCTCCGGTTCGCCGGCGGTCCGGGGAGATCTTCGACCCGGCGGAGCGCGCCCGGATCACCGACTTCGCCCGCAGCGAGGGCATCCGGCTCCACCTCGACGGGGCCCGGGTGTTCCTCGAGAGCGCCCGCACCGGAGTGGATGTGGCCGAACTCGCCCGGCCGTTCGACACGGTGTATGTCTCGCTCTACAAGTACTTCAACGCCGCGTCGGGGGCGATCCTGGCCGGGCCGCGATCGCTCCTCGACGGGATGTACCACACCCGGCGGATGTTCGGGGGCGGCCTCCCCTCCGCGTGGCCGTTCGCCGCGGTCGCGCTGCACCATCTGCCCGGCTTCACCGAGCGGTTCGCGAGCGCCGTCGCCGTCTCGGAAGGCTTCATCGAGCGCGTCACGGGCGCGCCTGGCTTCGAGGTCGAACGAATTCCGCGGGGCACGAACCTGTTCCGGCTCCGAACGACGGGGGCGGACCCGGAGCGGCTTCGGGCGCGGCTGCGCGAAGTCGAGGTGGATCTCGGCGCGCCGCGGTCCGACGGGAGTTTCCTGCTCGGCGTGAACGAGACCTGGAACCGGGCCACGTCGGACGATCTGGCCTCCCGGTTCACATCGGCCCTCGGCTGATCGAGCCCGTCGCCCGGCCTCACCCGCGAGGCGCCCGCCGCCGCGACGCGACCGAACGCTGCGACACCTGCACCGAGCAGCTCGGGATCGAGTACCCGACGGTCCGCAAACCGGAAGACTGAGGGCCTGCATTGACGTGCCGGGCGGGGCCGCTACCGCGAGAACCGGCCCGGCAGGCAGTACTCCGGCGCCGGCGTAGTGCCTGCCGGGCCGGAGTCCGGCGCGCCGGCAATCCGCGACCGGTGCGCCGGCGCTGGCTCAGGCTTCCGGCGCGGCGTCGGCGCGGACGCCGTGCTGAGTCCCGGACGCCACCAGGATCCCCGCGGCCCACTGCTGGGCGTCGGTCCGTTCCTCCACCGTCGGCACGAAGTACCAGTCGTTGCGAACTCGGTCGGGCCGGATGTCCAGCACGCAGTAGCCGCGGTGGAACGCCTCGGCGAACCTCACGTGGGGGTTCGGCCCCAGCATGCCCTCGACTTCGGCGGCGATCGCCGACTCGGTCCCGAGACGCCGCAACAGGGAGCTGGGTGAAGACACCGCGGTCGTGACGAAGTCCACGCCGTAGGAACCTGCTCCCGTCGCGGGGTCGTACCCCGAGCCCGGGTTCCGCGGCAGGTCCATCCCCCACGACTGGTGGACGTCCCCGGTCAGCACGACGAGGTTCCCGAGCCGCTCGCGCTCGAGGAAATCGAAGAGCCGATTCCGGCTGACTTCGTAGCCGTCCCACTGGTCCGGGTTCTCCGGATTCCCGTCCGGTCCGAGCTGCGGCGCCATCATCACCTGCTGTCCCAGCACCCGCCAGCGCACCGATTTCGACGCCCGCAGCTCGTCGTGGAGCCAGGCCTCCTGCCGCGCCCCTAGAAGAGTTCGGCCCGGGTGGCGCATCCCGGCCACGTCTCCCCACTCGGCTTGACGGGAGCGCCCCACCAGCCGGGTGTCCAGCATGATCAGGTCGGCCAGCCGCCCGAAGCGGAAGCTCCGCCAGGTCCGCTGGCTGGGCCACGGCTCCGGCTCGCGGATCGGCATCCACTCGAAGTAGGCCCGGACGGCCATCTCCCGCCGCACGAACCAGTCTCCCTCTTCTTCCTCGACCTGGTGGTTCTGGGCGCCATCGGTCCACGCGTTGTTCGTGATCTCGTGGTCGTCCCAGACCGCGATGAACGGATGCAGCCGATGGACCTCCTGGAGGTCGGGGTCCGACTTGTACTGGGCGTGCCGGATCCGGTAGTCGGAGAGCGTCGTGATCTCCTTGTCGGGACGGGACGCCCGGGAAGGCGTGAACCGGGTCCCGTCGCCGTAGGCGCTGTTCGGGTACTCGTAGAGGTAGTCCCCGAGGTGGAGCACGGCGTCGAGATCGTTCCGCTCCGCGATCCGCCGGTACACGTTGAAGTACCCGAAGGGCAGGTTGGAGCAGGACACGAACGCGAGCTTCACCTGCTTCGGATCCCGCGGGAGAGTCTTCGTGCGGCCGACCGGCGAGCGCTCGCCGAGCGCTTCGAACCGGTAGCGGTAGGTCATCCCCGGCTGCAGGCCGGTGGCGAGCGCCTTCACCGTGTGATCCCGCTCCGGCCCGGTCATCGCCTCGCCTTCGACCACGATCTCGCGGAAATCGGGATCCCGGGCGACCTGCCAGCGCACCGGCACGGCCTCGCCGGAGGCGCCGGAGACGCGGGTCCAGAGCAGCACCTGCGAGCGCCGCGGATCGCCGCTGGCGACGCCGTGGGCGAAGACGCTCGGCTGCCCGAGCGCGGGGACGGAGCGAACGAACGGCAGCGCCAGCCCGGCGCCGGCGGATGCCTGGAGAAAGCGGCGACGGTTCCGATTCATGGGCGAAACGCTATCCGATGCGCGAGAACCCCGGGTCAGGCGGCCGCGTCCTCTGGCTCGGAGTGGCGGTCCGGGATCTTGAGGGAACGCGCAGATGGGCTCGAACGCCCATCGTGATCGGCGGGGCCGCCGGTTGAGGTCGCGCCGCCCGATCACCCCGACGAAACCCCACTCCCGCCGAAGACTCCCCGCAGCTGATTTACCAGCGCGGCCGCGTCGGGGGGTTCGCGTTGGGCATAGGAGCCGCTGCCGCGAAATACGGCGAGGAATTCGAGGAACTGCTGCGCGTCCAGGAAGTAGTTCGGATACGAGCTGCGCAGCGCGGCGATCGAATCGGCCGCGACCAGGCACACCTGGACATCGGGTCTGGATTCGAACTTGCCTTCGCTACTCAGATAGGCGTCCTGTGCTTCGCCGGTGTCCTCCCGGGAGAAGGCCTGAACGGATATGGCCCGCTCGCTGCCGTCGAGAATCAGCAGCAGATACCCGGAGTCCGCCGGGAAACGAATAGCGCCCACCGCCGTCATCAGGCCCGCAAGCCAGTTGTCGACATCCAGCTCGACAGCCAGATGTTCGGCCTCGGTCCAAATGGCAGGCGCCGACTGGGGCGTACCCGGAACGGTGGGCCGATCTTCCACGAGCGCCATCAGGCTGGCCATCAGCGCGAAAAACCGGCTCCAGTTCCCATTGTTCGGGCCTCCGACCTTCAAGCGGGTGTGGACCAGCGCGTCAATGGTCTCGACGGCGGTGGCCCAGGCGTGCTGGTGTCGGGTGCGAATCTGTAGCTCGATCTGGTACCCGTTCCAGGGAGCATGGGAGGGCTCGGCCGCCTGGAAGCGGAAGACCAGATGCACGCCGCGATAGCCGTCGGGCTTCGGGTTCTGGATGTAGTCGGCCACCCGGCGAACCTCCTGACCACCCCCGTCGCTCCCGAGTGCCCGCGCCAGCTCGCCCACCGCGTCGATCGCGTCGTACCGGCTCAGCACGACGCGGCAGCCTCCGACATCCTGCATGCGAGACAGCGCCATGCCACGGAGCCGCCTCAGCTTGTCCTCAATCGAGCGCAGTCGTTTGAGGCGATAGGCCACATTGGCCAGGCGATCCACTCGACGGGCCTCCTGTCGCACCGTCTGCTGAACGCTGTACAGAGGCAGAGTGTGGGAACTCCGCCAGACGCCGATGACCTGGCGCGCGCGGCGTCGCTCCGCCGCGCTCGCGGAATTCGATTTCAGCACTTTCCCGGCCCGATCCACCTGGCTGCGACTGAAGCGCGGTCTCGTGTAATGCATTCTCGGCGCGGGAGACCCGGCTCCCCGTTCGGTCCGCGCGCGTTTCGCAACGGCCGCCGTCCCCACGCAGCCCGGACGGGAGCATCGTACCGCTGATTCCGCCGACCGCCTCGGGTCGGATCCATCGCCGAAGCATCCGACGCGGCGGACGGGTACCGGCCCGGGGCACCGGCGGGGCAACGGTCCGGCGCTTGATGCGACGATGCCGTCAGCGATTCGGGGACTGGGATTGCTGGTCCGTCGTCTCGGCGCGCGGGGCGGCGTTCTTCACGTGGCGGTCGAGCCACTCGTTCTGTTCCCAGAGGGTGTGCATCACGGACTCGCGGGCGGCGTAGCCGTGACTCTCGTGGGGGAACATGACGAGCCGCGCGACGGCGCCGTGGCCCTTGAGCGCGTGGAAGAAGCGCCGGCTCTGGACCGGGAAGGTCCCCGAGTTGTTGTCGGCGGCGCCGTGGATCAGCAGGATCGGCTCGTTCACCTGGTGGGCGTGCATGAACGGCGACATCCGGAAGTAGATCTCGGGCGCCTGCCAGAAGGTCCGCTGCTCGCTCTGGAAGCCGAACGGCGTGAGGGAGCGGTTGAACGCGCCGCTCCTCGCGATCCCGGCCCGGAAGATGTCCGAGTGGGCCAGCAGGTTCGCCGTCATGAACGCGCCGTAGGAGTGCCCCGCGATCGCGGTCCGATCGGGGTCGGCAACGCCGCGCCGCACCGCCTCGTCCACTGCCGCCTGCGCGCTCGAGACGAGCTGCTCGACGTAGCTGTCGTTCGGCTCCTCGTCGCCCTCGCCGATGATCGGCATCGTCGCGTTCTCCATCACCGCGAAGCCCTGTGTCAGCCAGTAGAGCGCCGAGCCCCAGCTCACGAAGCTGAATCGCTGCGGCGAGTCGCGCACCTGCGCCGCGGCGGCGGCGCTCTTGTACTCCCGCGGATAGGCCCACACCAGCAGCGGCAGCCGCCCGTCACTCGAGGCGTCGTAGCCGGGCGGGGTGTGGAGCAGCGCCGTCAGCTCGACGCCGTCGTCCCGGGTGTAGCGGATCAGCTCCCGCCCGGCGCCTTCGAGGTCCGGATAGGGATGGGGGAAGTCGGTGAGCACCCGCGTCGCGTCGCCGGAGAGGTCGCGGACGAAGTAGTTGGGCGGCGTCTCCCGCGTCTCCCGGCGGGTCAGCAGGACGCCGGCGTCCGGGTCGAGCAGCGCGAGCGGCGTCTCGTAGGCGTCGGCCTCGGACCGGAAGAGCCGCCTGGTCTCGCCGCTGTCGAGATCCCACTCATCCACGAACGGCCGGTTCCCCTCGGGAGAGGCGCCTTCCGCCGAGAGATACGCCTTCGACCCGTCCGAGGAGGTCAGCATGACCCGCGCGCCGCGTTCGTTGCGGCCCGTGAGCGGCATGCCGGGCGAGGCGTAGCGGTCCTCGTAGGATGTATCGAACGCCAGGTCGGGCTCCCCGGCGCCCATCGCCGGGATGCGCCAGATCTGCTCGGAACGGTCCGTCCACCACCGGCTGATCGCGACGCCCCGGCCCCCGCCGAAGAGCGCAGCGTTCAGCCGCAGCGGCGCCTCGAGCAGCGAGGCCGGATCCCCCTCGAACGGGGCCCCGAGCTGGAGGAGCTCGTCGCGGGTCTGGGTCTCGACGGCCGGGTCGCCGCCATCGCGGGCTTCGATCCAGGTCACCGTCGCGTCCATGTCGCCGCGCCACGCCACCGACCGGGGCCCGGTGGGGGCCGAGTCGCGGTGGATGGGGACTTCCTCGAGGAGCGGCAGGTCGGCGATCTGCCGAACCACCGCTCCGTCCCGGTCCCGGATCTCGATGCGATGCGGGAAGCGCGAAAAGGGGACGAGCCACGAGAAGGGCTCGCCGATCTCGGCGATGAGGAAGAAGTTCCCGTCCGGGGAGGGCTCGAACCGCTCGATGATTCCCGGTCCCGCGATTTCGGTCCGCTCGTTGGCGAGGGTGATCAGGAGCGCGCGGGTCTGCCCGTAGTGGCGGAAGAGCGCCTCGTCATGCGTGCTCGTCAGCAGATCCTGATAGGTCCGCGCCGGCGCCACCCGCCCGGTGGACTCCTGGATCATCGGCGTCTCCGGCACCGCGGGCGCCTCCGGAGGGGTGCCCCGCCCGGTGTCCACGACCCGCACCGCGAGCGTCTCGCTGTCGGAGAGCCACGCGAACGGCATCGTGCGGAAGATCGCGTTCACGCCGGAGGCGAGCCGGGAGGCGGCCCCGGTGGCGGCCTCGAGGATCCACAGCTCGACGCCGTAGCCATCGGTGTGAGTGAATGCGAGGCGGGTCCCGTCGGGCGACCAGCGGGCGTGGTCCCCCTGCAGTTCGTCAGGGAGCCCGGAGACTTCGGGCGCCTCGCCGCCGTCGAGCCGCGTCAGCTCGATCTGCTCGAACGTCCGACGGCGACTCCGCGCGTTCCGGGCGGGGTCGATCCGCAAGCCGGCGATGCGGAGCTCCTCGCGCGACAGCTCGGCCAGCGGGACGGTGCTGGCGCGGTGGAACAGCGCCGCGAGCTCTCCGTCCGGAGAGACCGAAATCGCTGGCGTGGGGGCCGCGTCGGCGATTCGGGCGAGGGCCGCCGGCGGGGTCTGGTAGCCCGACTGGGCGACCGCCGCCGAGGCGATGAGCAGCGATGCGAGCGCGACGAGAGCGGAGCGGAAGCGCATGGGGAATCTCCGGGGAAACGGGTGGCGGGGAACGCGCCATCGTACGCGGGGAGTCCTCCGCGGGCGAATAGGATCCGGGACGACGGCCGCGAATTCGGCCGGGAGAAGGAGGACCGCATGAGCAAGGGAACCATGAGGCGGAGGCTCGCCCGAGTGCTCCTCGCGGCGGGCGCTCTCGGGTACGGCGGGGGATGCGGCGCTCCCGCGCCGGAGCCGGAACCCGAAGGACAGGCCGCCAGCCCGGCCCCCGCAACCGACAGCCCGGTCCGGACCGCCGACCCGTTCGCGCGGGGACTGTCCGAAGCAGACTTCCCGCGCGTGAAGGAGCTCGCGTCGGGGGTCTATTCCTACGAGCAGCTTCGGGCCGCCGGCGAGGAGCTGTTCACGACCGTCAGCCTGTTCGTGGTCACCGACGAGGGCGTACTCGTCGCCGACGGGCAGGGGAACTTCGAGGAGACGGCCCGGATGGTCGAGGAGATCGGCAAGATCACCGATCAGCCGATCACGACGGTCGTGGTGTGCTCCGACCACGGAGACCACACCGCCGGCAACGCCGCCTTTCCCGATGGGGTCGAGTACCTGGTCCATCCGACCTCGCTCGCCAACATGCAGCGCATGACCGAGCGGATCCCGGACCTGCCGATCCCCGAGACGCTCGTCGAGGACCGGATGGAGCTCTCGATGGGCGGTCGGCGGTTCGAAGTGGCGTTCCTCGGGCGCGCGCACACCGGCGGGGATCTGGTGGTTCACCTCCCGGACGACGATGTCCTGTTCCTGAGCGAGGCCTATCTCCACCGGGTGTTCCCGGCGATGCGGTCCGCCTACCCGACCGAGTGGGTGGCCATGCTGCGCCGGGCGAAGGAGCTGGACGCGGCGATCCCGATCCCCGGGCACGGGTTCGTGGACAGCCCGGAGCGGCTGCGCGAGGAGCTCGACGAGGCGATCCGGGCGCTCGAGGCGGTGATCGCCGAAGCCTCCCGGCTGCACGGCATGGGGCTCTCGGCCGACGAGGCGGTGGAGCAGGCGGACTTCGGGGATCTCGAGACCTGGTCGCTCCGGGACTCGCAGCGGGGAATGGCGCTCCGGCGGGTGTACATGGAGCTCGACGGCGAACTGCCGTAGCGTCCGTTGGGACGCCGCGCTTCAGGTGGCAAGTCGCGCTATTGCTGGGCGTCGCCGGCGGACGCGCTGCCGGGCGGGGCCGCTACCGTGAGAGCCGGCCCGGCGCGCCGGCAATCGCGCCGGCGTCGCTCTCCACCGGTTCCGCCGGTAAGGGGGCGGCAATTTCCCCACCCCGGCAGATTGGGTCAACCGGCTCCAGGAGCTCCTTGTCGCCTCCCCCGTTCCTGATCCTCGCGCTCGAAGGCGGGGGCTTCCGGACCCTGTTCGCGGCCCGGATCCTCGATCGGATCGAAGCCCGATGGGGGCGGGAGTGGAGGTCGCGGATCGGTTTGATCGCCGGGACGAGCGGCGGCGCGATCCTCGGCGCCGGGCTCGCCGCCGGCGTGTCCGCCGCCGCGCTGGTCCGCTTCTACGAAAGACACGGGCCCGCCATCTTCCCGCGGCGCGCGTGGCCACGGCTCGGCTTCCTGAGGAGCCGCTGCGACAGCCGTGCGCTGCGCGCCAGCGTCGCCGACGCCCTGCCGGATCGGCGCCTCGACGAGGTCGGAATCCCGCTCCTCATCCCGGCCGCGGACATCGAAACCGGGACGCCGGTGCGATTCCGGTCGTGGGCGTCGGGTCCGACCGATCCGGTTGCGCTGCGGGATGCGGTTCTGGCCTCCTGCGCCGCCCCGACCTGGTTCGACCCCCACCCGATTCGTGGCCGGCTCCTCGGCGACGGCGGCCTGTGGGCGCTGAATCCGGCGCTGACGGCGCTGGTCGAGGCGCCGTCCCTGGCGTCAGCAGCCGGTGGCGAAGTGCGCGTCCTCTCGATCGGAGGGGGTCTCAGCGCCGACTACTTCGGGCGGCCGCCGACGGGACGACTGCGTCGGCTCTGGTGGAGTGTCGCGAGCTGGGGCCTCGCAGGACGATGGCGGCTCGCCCGGCTCGTCGAGATGCAGATCGGCCTGCAGTCCATCGCGGCGCGGGAGACGATGGAAGCGCTGCTCGGTGGCGACGGTCGCGATACCGGACGCTTCCTCCACCTCGCCTTCACATCCCCGGAGCTCCTCCGGTTCGACGACGCGACGACGGGGCCCGCGCTCCGGGAGTACGCGGACGCCGAGTTCGCGCGCCGCGGGTCCGAGATCGCCCGCCTCCTCGGCAAGCACGGTTCGCCTGGCGCCCGACTCCGCCGCCTCGGCGAATCGCCATGCTCCCGCACGGGCCCGATGTGAGCGTTGGTGTCTGTCAGCGCTCTTTCGCGATCTCGAAGTCGAGAATGCATGGCTGCGCGAACCCCATCGCTGGCTCGACGACCGCATCCCGATGGATCTCCTCCTAGACGGCTCGATAGAGGATGTCCTCCTCGTCCGCGACTACGTGGACACGGCGGCGGGCGCATAGCCGTGCTTGAGCGCGTGCCGAGCCGAATGCGGCGCGAACGCGTGTTTCGATTGGCTCGCGACCTCAAGTTGGAGGAAGAGCTGGCGCGGCACGACCTTGATGAGGCCGCTCGCAACGACATCGCGACGGCGCTCAAGGCATACGGCTACTCGACGGACATCGGGGCCCTGCTGAGCATTCCGTTCCGCCGGAAACGACGGCGAAGAGCAACCCGGTTTCCGATGGGTCTTTTCCTGTCTTCTACGGCTCGCTCGAGCCGGAAACGGCCCGGTCTGAAGTGCAGCACTGGGCTCCCTCTTTCCTGGGAAGGCCGGGGCAATCCCGAACGGCCTGCTACCGTCTCTTCCGCTGCTCGTTTCGCGGCGTCGAGAAGGATCTGCGTCCCTATCGGGAGAAGTGGCCCGCGCTGGTCCAAGGGACTGGCTATGCGTTCTGCAACCGGATCGGCGCCGAAGCCATAAGGCTCGCGGTGGACGGGTTGTTGACCTGGTCCGCCAGGCGACCCGAGGGGACGAACCTGCCGGTGTTCTCCCGGGCTTCCCTTCGAGATCCGGTCGCAGCGGAACTCGTGGCCCCGACCTAGGAGCCGACCAGCAGATCCGTGTCGCTCCGACGGGTGTAGGGCAGGAGGAAGCCGTCGGGACCACCGGCAGACGTTGCTCAAGTGTCGGCGAGGGCGCGACCGACGGCCGAAACCGCTCGGTCGATGTCCTTCGGGGTCGCCCACCCGAGGTGGCCGAGTCGCAGCACCCGTCCGGCGAGCCGGCCGAGCCCGCCGCCGAGGACGAGTCGGTGCTCTTCGCGGAGGCGACCGGCGAGATCGGGCCAGGAGATCCCGTCGGGGAGCCAGGCGGCGGTCACGGTCGGAGACGCCTGGGAGTCCGGAGCCACCAGACGAAGCCCGAGGTCGCGGAGTCCGTCCCGGGCATGGGCGGCGCAGGCGGCGTGGCGGGCGAACACGGCATCCCGTCCCTCCTCCCGCAGCAGGCGCAGCCCCGCCTCCATGGCGAAGAGGACGGGGAGCGCCGGGGTGCTCGGGAACGACCCCCGCGCCGCCGCCTCCCGGTAGCGGTCGAACCCCCAGTAGAAGCGCGGCAACCGGGCTTCCCGTTCGGCAGCCTCGGCGCGGGGGGATGTCCAGACCATCGCCATGCCCGGCGGGAGCCCCCACGCCTTCTGCGAGCCGGTGAAGACGATGTCCGAGTCGGCGATGGGAACCTCCACCGCGCCGAGACTGGAAACCGCGTCCACGAGGACCAGAGGTTTCCCCGCCCCGCGGGCGGCCGCGATCATCTCGGCCAGCGGATGGAGAACGCCGGTGGAGGTCTCGCAGTGCGTCAGGAGGACGGCCCTGGTGTCCGGCCGGCCCCGAAGCGCGTCGGTCAGCCGCCGGGGATCCGCGGGCTCGCCCCACGGCGTGTCCAGGCTGGCGACGTCCAGTCCGAACGCGGCGGCGATCCGGAGAAAGCGATCGGCGAAGACGCCGCCGCCCAGTCCCAGGACGCGATCCCCGGGAGAGAGGGTGTTGACGAGCGCCGCCTCCATCGCCCCGGTGCCGGAGGCCGTGAGGAGGATGGGTTCGGCGCGCGAGCCCACGAAATCGGACAGTTCGCGAAGCAGCTTCGGCAGCAGCGCACGCATCTCCGGCCCCCGGTAGGACGTCATCGGCCGGCCCACCGCGGCGGCGACTTCGGGGTGGAGCGGCGTGGGGCCGGGGATGCGCAGATCGGGCGTGGAGCGAGGCATGGTCGCCGGGAATGCTACGAAGTGCTGCGGAGGAACCCTCTCCGGAGGGGCGATTCTCGAGCGCGACCCACCTCGCTGCGAGTCCGGATCGTGGCCCGCCGCGCCCGCCTCATCGCGGACGTGGTGAGGGGCGTGCGGGAGGTTGGCGAGGCCGAGGTTTCGCTCCCGGTCGCTGCTACGGTTCCCGGCGGCGCCGGTGACGAACTCGCCGGTTCGCGAGCGCAGCCAGCGGTCCCCGAACCGCCGGTCGGCAGGAGCGACAAGCTCCCGAGTAGCGAGGAGGCGACGCAGTGAGTGGACGGCCGGTGTGGCGCAGGATGGAGCCTGAAGTTCTGCGCTGGGCGCGGAGGCGAGCCGGACTGGCGCCCGAGGCTCTCGCAGCCGGGATCGGCGTCCGACCGGATCGTGTGGCCGACTGGGAACGTTCGGGCCGAATCACGATGGCGCAGGCCGACCGTCTCGCGCGCCGCACCCACACACCTCTCGGGTTCCTCTATCTCCGCGAACCCCCCGAAGACAGCCTCCCCATTCCCGATTTCCGCGCCCCCGCCGGCTCATCCCGGCGTCCGAGTCCCGAGCTCCTGGACACCGTGCACCACATGATTCGCCGTCAGGCGTGGATGCGCGAGGAACTGCTCGAAGACGGGATGGACCCGCTCCCCATCGTGGGTTGCTGCGGCAGCGGTTCCATGTCGGCCAGGTGCGCGCGCGCCATGCGACGGCACCTGGAACTGGAGCCGGGGTGGGCAGCCACCCAGCCGTCATGGACTCACGCCCTGCGCTTCCTGCGTCGGCGGGCCGAGTCTGCCGGAATCCTGATCGTGATCAACGGCGTCGTCGGAAACAACACCCACCGCCGCCTCGATCCGGATGAGTTTCGTGGATTCTCCCTGACCGACGACTACGCACCGCTCGTCTTCGTGAACGGCGCCGACTTCAGGACTGCACAGATGTTCACGCTGGCTCACGAACTCGCGCACATCGCCGAGGGATCGGCAGGCGTTTCGGGAGCAGCCTTCACCGAAAGCCACGCCCACGACATCGAGCGGTTCTGCGACGGCGCCGCCGCCGAATTCCTGGTGCCAGCCGACGAGTTGGTCGCATGCTGGAAGCGGGTCGGGACGATTGATGACTCGCTCCAGGCCGTCGCCCGTCGTTTCCGCGTGAGCGTTCTCGTGGCCGCGTGGCGCACGGTGCACCTGGATCTCATCGGGTGGGGAGAGTTCCGTCGCTTCTACGAGGCCTACCGACTGGAGGCGCGCAGCCGGCGACTCGCCACCGGAGGGAACTTCTGGAACAACCAGAACATCCGCATCGGCCGCCGGTTCGGCTCGGCGGTCCGGCGCGCCGTCCTGGAAGGGAGGCTGTCCTATCGGGAGGCCTATTCCCTGACCGGACTTCGCGGGAAGAGCTTCGACACTTTCATCGGCTCAATCGAGCGGACCTCCTGAGTCCGGTGTTCGTACTCGATTCGAACATCCTGATCGAAGCGCACAAGCGGTACTACGGACTGGACCTCTGTCCAGGCTTCTGGGAGTGTCTGCGCCATCACCATCGAAGGAAGCGGATCGTCAGCCTCGATCGAGTCCGTGTCGAGCTCTCCCGGGAGCCCGATTCGCTCTGGCGGTGGGTCCGGGAAGGACCGGCGGGATTCTTCGCGTCGTCGCGTGATCCGAGCGTTGCCCGAGCCTTCGGCGAAATGATGCAGTGGGTCCGAGACAGCCGGCAGTTCGTCGGCGCAGCGCAGGCGGAGTTCGCCGCAGCAGCAGACGGCTGGCTGGCGGCGTACGCGAGGGTCCACGGCGCCGTCCTGGTGACGCACGAGAGGTACGCTCCCAACGTGAAGCGCCGAGTCCCGCTCCCGAACGTATGCCGGGCGTTCGGTGTCCCATGCGTGGACACGTTCCGCATGCTGCGCGATCTGGACGCGCGATTCGAATGGAGGCGCGGCGCCCCGGCCGCGGCGGCGGCAGACGCCGCTCCTCCGACCTGAGTGAGCGCGGGTTCGAGGAGCTCACCTGCCGCGGCGTGACCCGATGCGCCCGCGACGCCAGCCGGGGGCCCAGCGTCGCCCCACATAGTGAGCGACCGGGGAACGACTGCTTCGGCCTCTGGGCTCAGACGCCCGAGGATCGGGCTCCCGACGCTCTCTCACCAGACGCTGCCCTTTGCCTGCGTGCAGCCGTACGTCACGACCGGCGGTGCAGGACCTCCGGAGATGCTCGTCGGGCGAAGCGCCGAGACCGACGATCCGGAAAACGAGCGCCACGCCTTCTTCGTCGACCTGAAGCCGCACGGCATGGGCATCAGTCGGGACACCAGGCTCAATCTGGTTCGCCGAGCGGGACTCATCTGGCGCATCAACCCGCTGGTCGGACGCTTGATCGGCGAGGAGGACGAGGACTGACGAGCAACGAGCTGGTGCCGCGCATCGTGCGGTCCATCGTGGAGGCGGTGGATCCGGAGCAGGTGATCCTGTTCGGATCCAGAGCGCGCGGGGACTTCCGGCAGGACTCGGACGTGGATCTCGTGGTGATCGAGGCCGAGCCGTTCGGGGCGGACCGGAGCCGCCACCAGGAGATGGTGCGGCTCCTCGCCGTCGTATCGGAGTTCGATGTCGAAGTGGATGTGCTCGTCTTTTCCCTGGATGACGTGGAGTACTGGAAGGACTCGATCAACCACGTCCTCGCTCGGGCTCTCCGCGAGGGGAAGGTGGTCTATGAGCGACCGTAGGTGCGCGCGGCGCGGCTCCTGGTCGAGGCGGCCGAGCGAGACGCTCAGACGTTGCGGATCCTTCGCCGCACCGAGGTGTCGGACGAGGTCTTCGGCTTCCACGCCCAGCAGGCCGCTGAGAAGGCGATGAAGGCCCGCATCGCCCTGCTCGGCGAGATGGTTCCGCTCACCCACAGCAACCATCGGCTTCTCCGGCGACTGGTGGACCTCGGCGTGGACATGGAACCCTTCACGGGACTCCTCGACTTCGACCCGTATGCCGTCCGCTTCCGCGACGAGGCGCTCCCACGGCAGCGAAGCCCGCTGGATCGCGAGCGCGCCATCCAGCTCGTGGAGTCTCTGCTCGAGGAAGTCCGGCGGGCCCTCAGCCGGAGGGCCGAACCTCGTTGATGGCGGCGGCCTTCGCCGGCGGCTCGTCAGCGCGGCACCCCGTTCGAGCCGTTTCCGCCATAGAGCAGGAGGCCCGGGACATCGCGAAAGTCCTTCTCGTTGAGAGTCCATAGCCAGGCTCCACGGACGAGAGCGCAGGCCGCGATCGCGATGTCGGCGCCGCGACGCCGGGCGCGCGGCAGGCTCTCGTGGAGTTCTGCGGCCACTCGGGCCTCGGGCACGCCGAAGGGAACAGCCTGCGTGTCTGGAAACATGCGTCGCTGGAGGTCGAGTTCGGCTGCCTGACGAGGGCCGCGCCACCACTCGTAGAGAACCAGCGTCGGAACCCGCACGGCTTCCGGCTCCATCAGGAGCACCTCGAGGAGCGGGCCGCCCGAACTCGCGCCCGGCGAGGCAAGATGGTGGACGAGAACGGAGGTGTCCAGCAGGATCATGGCTCCGAGACTGTCCCGCGTCCGCTCGTTCGCCGGGCGCGTCGGACTTCGCGAAGTTCGGCTTCCACCTCTTCGGGAGGCCGGGCCGGGATCCGGGCCGCGAGCTTCACGAAGAGGCGCGCGCGTTCCAGCCGCTCCGCTTCGCTCACCGCGCCGGACCGCTCGGCGTAGGCCGCCACCGCATCGCGAACGACGGCGCTCTTCGGCTTTCCCTGCCCCCGAGCCAGCTCTCCGATGCGCGACGCCGTGACCTGATCGAGGCTGAAAGTCATCTTCTGGTGTGCCATAACTACATACTACATCATGACGCAGAAGAACCGGGATGGGGAGGCCGAACCGGGAACCCCGGCCGACAACCCCGGCGCTACATCGTCAGGATGGCGGCGATGGTGACGATGGAGTCGTAGAAGTGGCCGAGGCGGAGGTTCTCGTTCGGGCTGTGCTGGTTGTTGTCGTGGTTCACCGTGGGAACCATGAGCGCCGGGACGCCGAGCGCCTCCACGAACGGCGAAATCGGAACGGTTCCCCCGCTGGTGCGCTTGCGCACCGGGAGTTCGCCCCAGACCTCGCCCAGCGCCTCGACCACGCGGGCGGCGACCGGATGGTCGAGGGGAGTGCGGAAGGCGTTCGTGCCCGCGCTGCGGGTGAGGCGGGCGATGCGGGAGTGTTCGGCCCGTTCGGCATCCGTCGGATCCCGCTCCACGAGATGCCAGCCCTGCGAGGCGATGAAGTCCCGCACCCGGGCGTACATCGTCTCGGCGGGCGTCTCCGCCACCAGCCGGACATCCAGCGCCGCGGTCGCGGTCGCGGGAACGATCGTCCGCGCCTCGGCGCCCACCCAGGCGCTTTGGAGCCCGCGCACGTTCAGCGAGGGGAACTGGATCGCCTCCTGGAGCGAGTCGCCCACCCGGTCCGCGGCGGCGAAACCCAGGGAACGCATCATCGCCGGGAGGTCGTCGGGAACCGCCTCCAGGGCTTCCCGATCGGCCGCCGTGAACTCGATCCCGTCGTAGAAACCGGGGATCGTGACCCGGCCGTCCGCGTCCTTCATCGAGGCGATGAGCTGCGCCAGCCGCACGGCGGGATTCGGCGCCCAGTTGCCGTAGTGGCCGCTGTGAAGGGGGGCGCGGGGTCCGAAGACCACGAGCTCGAGCGTGAGGATCCCGCGGGCGCCGAAGCTGACCGTCGGCCGTCCGCTCTGGTGCAGCGGGCCGTCGAGGATCAGCATCGCGTCGGCGGCGAACCGGTCCCGGTAGCGCGCGATCGCCGGGACCAGGCTGGGCGACCCCGCTTCCTCCTCGCCGTCGAGCACGACCTTGATCCGGCTCGAAAGGCCCACCCCGGCCGCGTCGAGGGCCTCGACCGCCCCCAGGAGCGCGAGGATCGGGGCGGTGTCGTCGGCGACCGAGCGCGCGTAGATCCGGTGGTCCGGCGGGAGATCCCGGGCGGCGGCGAAGTCGAGGGCATTCGCGCCGTCGGCCAGCCGCCCGTCGCGGAGCAGCGGCTGGAACGGGTCTTCCTGCCGCCAGCGCGCGGGATCCACCGGCTGTCCGTCGTAGTGGAAGTAGAGGAGCAGCGTGCGGACCGGATCCTCGGGGGCGCGTTCGGCGAAGACCAGGGGGTTCCCGTCGGTCTCGAGCAGCTCGGCGGCGAAGCCGCGCCGTTCGAGCGCCCGGGCGAGGAACTCGGCCTTGCGGCGGATGTTGGCGGAGTCGGCCGCCACCGAGGGGATCGAGACCGCCTCGACCAGCTCTTCGACGAGCGGGCGTCGGTTCGCCTCGACCCAGGCCTCGACCGTGGCCCGAAGATCCTGACCCGGGGCCGGAGCGGCCAGCGCGACCGCCAGGAAGAAGGCCGCGAGCGCGAGCTTCCGCATCACGCGCCGCTTCCCCCGTCCTCGGGGGCATCCTCATCTTCTTCCGGCTCGATGTCGAACTCGAAGATCGCTTCCGAGGTAGCGACGGCCATCGTTCGCGACGGGATGTGGAGGGCGACGCCGACGAGGGGCGGGCCGGTGATGATCCGGCGGGCGCCGCTCTCGGTGAACCGGAAGATGCCCGCATCCCCGGCGAGTCCTTCGGCGACGAAGCAGTTGTCTTCCGCGTCGAACGCGATGCCCTGGGGCCGGCCGAACCCGGAGTGGATCCGGCAGGGATCCCCGTCGGGAGTGAACTCCACGATCTGGTCGCGGGAGGAGAGCGTGGGGCCGGACACGAACAACGAGCCGCGGGAATCGAAGGCGAGGTGGTACGCCGAGATCGAGGGCCGCATGTGGGAGAAGACGCCGACTTCTCCCCCCACATCCACCCGGTAGAGCGTCCCCTCCCGATCCCCGATCACGAGATCGTCCGTGGGCGAGAACCCGATTCCGGTGGGGCAGCCGAGACCTTCCGCCAGCACGTGGAAGCCGCCGTCGTCGGCGCGCCGGTAAACGCAGCCGTCCTCGCGCGAGGAGACGTAGAGCGTGTCGTCCGGACCCCACGCCAGACCCGTCGGATTGACGATGCCGTCCCCCATGGACTCGGGCGCATCTCCTTCCTCCATGTCGCGCG
The DNA here is from genome assembly GCA_022822745.1 of Acidobacteriota bacterium. Taxonomy (GTDB): domain Bacteria; phylum Acidobacteriota; class Vicinamibacteria; order Marinacidobacterales; family Marinacidobacteraceae; genus JAJEAO01. The sequence goes on along the minus strand of JAJEAO010000035.1, from coordinate 68,490 downwards.
GAAAGCGGTAGATCGGATGGGGAATTCGCTCCCCGCGGCGCCCGCTGACAGTGGAGTAGAGGTTCCCGGCAGGGTCGTACACCGGGTTCGAGACGACATGGAGTTCGTCGGCGACGCGGCGGCCCACCGAGACCCGAAACGGCTCGGTCTCCCGGTCGTTGAGGCAGATCCGGACCTCCTCGCCGCCCCCCTCGGGGACCCGGACTCCGAGCCGGGACGAGGAGATCCGGAGGAGATGCCCGGGTTCGTCGCCGAAGAAGACCCGGAGGCGGGTGGACTGGTCCACGCCGAAGCCGCGCCCGGCGATGTCCACCCGCCCCCCGGGGACGACATGAGTGGGCCAGACCCGATCCAGCCGCAACCGGGAACGCCGCCGGCGCGGGGACTTGCGGGTCGCTGAACGCTTCGTGGTCGCCATGGAGCGGAGGGCAGCTTATCGCCGGGCCCCCGTTCGCGGCGCGCGCAGCCAGCGGCGTGGGTCGGGGCGGTTACGCGGAGGCGGCGGCCTCGCGGGTGTAGTCCATGAGGCTCGGGATGCCGGGTTCCCAGCGCAACTCGCCCTCGACCCGCCACAGGAAGCCGAGATCGCGCAGGGCCCGCATCGCGTCGGCGCGCTCCCGCGATGTCACACCATGGACCGGGCTTCGTGCCAGAGCGTTGCGTAGTTGCCCGTCGCTGAGGGACGGTCGGGTCCGGAACGCTTCGGCGACCGAGAGCGCCACCGGGAGGAGGTCCCGGTCGATGAGCTCCTCGACCCGGTGACGGTAGTACTCGCGCTTCGTCCTCCGGAACTCCGGGAGCACTCGTTCCACCGCGGCGGTGGTGACCCGAGGGCGCTCCGACCCGGGAGGACACTGCTTCCACGCGGCGCTCCCCATCAACTGGACGAAGAAGGGGTAGTTCTGTACGTGGCGCAACATGATTCGGAGCGCCGCGTCGGCCACGGCGATTCCCTCGGCAGCGAACGGGCGAACGAGCGCTTCCCGCGTGGCTTCGTCGCGGAGACGACCGATGCGCAGGATGGTGGCCCGGCTCCAGAATGACGCCTCCATCGAGCGGAGTCGGCCCTCGAGGTTCGGCGTCCCCGCGAGGACGAGCAGGCACGGGAGTTCCGCCCCGACCTCCTGCGCGGCGCCCAGGAGCGCCCGCCCGACAGCGAGATCGAGCGTGTGCGCCTCGTCCACGAGGATCACCAGGCCGTGCTTTCGGGTGCGGCCGGCGAGCAGATCACCGGGAGCTGCTGGCGGCGCGCTGGCCGGTTTCCACGGGGAGCCACCCAACGTCAGTTGACCGGACCCGAGTCGCCGCCACCACGACTGCGGCGCCAACAGCTCGCCGAGGCGCGCTTCGTTCGGGATCTCGGCGGGTCGCAGGGTGAGGGTTTCGACTCCGGCAGACCGCCGAGCCGCATCCCTCAACCAGCCGAGAAGGACGGTCTTCCCGTTCCCGCGCGGCCCGTGCAGAATGAGCGATGTCCCCGGAGCGATTCGCCCGGCGAGATCGGTGAGAAAGTCCCGGAAGAGGCTCTTTTCCGTCTCACGACCGGCGAGGAACGGCGGCTTCGCCCCCATCCCCGGCCGGAACGGACCTCGGACGCTCGATGTCACGGCGTCAGTTCAGGCGGGGGTTGGACGGGGCAGGAGCGCCTTGGAGCAAAGTCCCGCTCCCGAAACCGGGCGGGGAGGACCGACCCGGGGCGACGGGAGTCAGCGCCGCTTCCGCTTCGCGGCGGGGTGGAGCTGCGAACGGATCCCGATCACCTCCCGGGTGCCGCCACCGTGGCGCGGTCCGCGGGCGGGTCGCCGGGGGGCGCGGGACCGGTCCCGGAGGCCGTCCAGTCCCTCTTCCCGGAACCGGTTCAGCCACCGGTACCCGGTGGCGCGACTCACTCCAAACTCCTCGCACAACCGCGTCATGGACTTGCCCCCCAGGACTCCCCGGATGAACTCCTTTCTCCAGGCCACGACATCCTTCTCGCGCTTCGGCATGGGCTCCACCTCCCGTTCAAACCCACCTATCTCACCACAACCCGGAGCCCGAACCACAGCGGAGGTCGTCGGACGCGGGCGTCGGAGCTGCCCACGGGTACGATGGCGGCATGACGGAGCCGGGGGCGGCGGCCGAAGAGCCTCCTTCCAGAGCGCCGGGGGCGCGGCAGATCGCGGTCATCGGGGGGTCGGTCGCCACACCGGAGGTCCTCCTCGAAGCGGAGGCCGTCGGCGCGGCGGTGGCGCGCGCCGGGGCGCATCTCGTCTGTGGCGGACTCGGGGGCGTCATGGAGGCGGCCTGCCGGGGCGCCCGCCGGGGGGGCGGGCTCACGATCGGCCTCCTGCCCGGCGGGGACCGCCGCGCCGCGAATCCGTACGTCCGGGTCGCCATCCCGACCGGGCTGGGCCACTTCCGGAACTTCCTCGTGGTCCACGCGGCCGACGGTGTGATCGCGCTGCCCGGAGCGGCAGGCACCCGATCGGAAGCCGCCATGGCCCAGACCCTCGGGAAGCCGGTCGCCACGTTCTCGCTCGCGGAGGCGTCGTGGACACTGCCGGACGCCTTCGAGGCGACGTCGGCGAGGGCCGCCGTGGCGTGGGTCCGGCGCATGGCGAATCCGGCCGGGTGACGCGCTGATGCCGGAGGACCACTGCGCCCCCGGTTTCGGAGCCCTGCTCGCCGCGGTTCGGGAGCGCCGGGCCGATCGCGTGCGGGCCATCGGGCGACTCACCGGGACCGCTCGACTCGCCGTGGTGGCGGCCTGGGCCTCGGTGTCCGGCCGTCCGGTCGTCCTGCTGATGGCCGAGGACGCGCAGCTCCTCTCCGCGGCAACGGACCTCGAATCGCTCCTGTCCGCCTTCGGGGCGCCGCACCGGCTGCTCCGTTTGCCCGGGTTCGGCGTGAACCCCTACGCCGGGGTCGCGCCGCACCCGGAAGCCCTCGCCCTCCGGGCCATCGCGCTGCACACGCTCGCCGCGCCCTCGGCCGGGCCGCCTCCGGTCGTGGTGGCTTCAGCGGCGGGAGCGCTGACGCGGACCGTGCGGCCGGGGCGGCTCCGGGACGCGACCGTGGAAGTCCGGACCGACGAGCCCAGCGCCCCCGCGCGGCTCGGGGAGCAGCTCGCGATCGCCGGGTACCACTACGAGGATCCCGTCGGAGCTCCCGGTGATTTCGCCCGCCGGGGCGGGATCGTGGATCTCTTCCCGGTGGATCGCGACCGGCCGCTGCGAGTCGAATTCGGCTACGACTGCATCGAAGCGGCGCGGGAGTTCGATCCGACGACCCAGCGCAGCATCCGGGTCGTGGGCTCCGACGAACCCATCATCGTTCCGCCTGCCTGGGAATGGGTCGGGCAGGAGGCAGGCCCAGGGCCGCACCCCGCCTTCCGCTTGCCGGGAACCGGGGACTTCGACGCTTCCTTCCCGGACTACCTCGGGGAGGCGGAGATGCTGGTCGTCGAGCCCGACGCGTTCCGGGAGGCTGTCGAGGCCGAGACCCGGCGGCTCTGGGACCGCCGGACAAATGCCCGCCGCGACCAGACCCGTGGCGTCGCGGCGCCGGAAGCGCTGGCGCTGGACCCGGAGGATCTCCAGCGCCGGATCGCCGAACCGCCGCCGCAGGGCGCCGTCGAGCTCCTCGAACTCGAAAGCCGCGGCGAGGGGTCCGACATCCCGGCGCGTCCGGCCGCCTCGTTCCGAAACCGCATCCCGGACTTCCTCCGCTCGCTGACCCGCGCGAGCGACTCCCGGCGGGTGGTGCACGTGTTCGTCCCCGGCGAGGGCGCTGCCGGGAGATTCCGGACGCGGGCCGCGGAAGCCGGTGTCCACGTGGTCGGCCGCGAGGAGGCGCCTGAGCGCGCGACGGCGGTCGGGAAGGCCCGGCCACCGGTTCTGGTGCATCCCGGGCCGCTCTCGGTCGGCTTCGAGATGCCGGACCTCGGCGTCGAGGTCATCAGCGGGACCGGGCTCGTCGCCGCGCCCCCGCGGCCTCCCCGACGACGCGGCGTCCGCAGCTTCCTCTCGGATTTCCGCGACCTGAAGCCCGGCGACCTGGTCGTCCACACCGACCACGGCGTGGGCCGCTTCGTCGGACTGAAGCGGATCGGCGAGGGGGACGACGCCCTCGAGTTCGTCGAGATCCGCTACCGGCAAGGCGGGACGCTGCTGCTGCCGGTGGAGCGGCTCGACCTGCTCGAGAAGTACTCGGCGTCCACATCCACGGGTCCGCCGGCGCTGGATCGGCTCGGGGGAACCGGCTGGATCCGGCGCCGGAAGCGCGTGGCCAGGGCGATGCGGGACATCGCCTCCGAGCTGATCCGCCTCTACGCCCGGAGGCAGAAGGTCGAGGGGTACGCCTTCCCGGCCGAGACCCCCGGGATGGACGAATTCGAGGACGGCTTCGAGTGGACCGAGACAGAGGATCAGGCGCGCGCGATCCGCGAGGTGTTCGCGGACATGGAGGCGCCGACTCCGATGGACCGGCTGCTCGCGGGCGATGTCGGGTTCGGCAAGACCGAAGTGGCGCTGCGAGCCGCGTTCAAGGCCGCGATGGACGCCAGACAGGTCGCGGTGCTCGCGCCGACGACGGTGCTCGCGGCGCAGCTCCACCGCGTCTTCGAGTCCCGCTTCGCTCCGTTCCCGGTCGAGGTGGAGCTGCTGTCGCGGTTCCGGACCCCGAAGCAGCAGAAGCAGGTCGTCGCCGGGCTGCGCAACGGGACCGTGGACATCGTGATCGGCACCCATCGGCTGCTCTCGAAGGATGTCGGATTCCGCGACCTCGGGCTGGTGGTGGTGGACGAGGAGCAGCGGTTCGGGGTCTCCGCCAAGGAGAAGCTGAAGCGGATGGCCGTCCATGTGGACCATCTGGCGATGACGGCGACTCCGATCCCCCGGACGCTGAACATGTCGCTTTCGGGGATCCGGGACATGTCGGTGATCGCGACGCCCCCCCGGGACCGGTTGCCGGTGCAGACCCATGTCCTGCCCTTCGATCCCGACCGGATCGCGGAGGCGGTGCGATACGAGCTGGCGCGGGAAGGGCAGGTGTACTTCGTACACAATCGGGTCCGGTCTCTCCCGGTGATGGAGAAGCTCCTCGCCCGGGTCGTTCCCGAGGCGCGGGTTCTGACCGCCCACGGTCAGATGCGGGAAAGGGCCCTCGAACAGACGCTCCTGCGCTTCCAGGATCGGGAGGCCGACATCCTCCTCTCCACCACGATCATCGAGAACGGGATCGATCTCCCCCGCGTGAACACCCTGATCGTGAATCGAGCCGACGCCTTCGGGCTGGCCCAGCTCTACCAGATCCGCGGGCGCGTGGGCCGCTCGCCGCGGCGCGCCTACGCCTACCTGCTGATCCCGGAGGGCGCCGCGCTCTCGCAGACCGCCCGCCCCCGGCTCGCGGCGCTGCGGGAGTTCAGCGAGCTGGGCGCCGGCTTCCGGGTCGCCGCGCTCGACATGGAGCTGCGCGGCGCCGGGAACCTGCTGGGGGCCGCCCAGCACGGGCACCTCGAGGCGGTGGGATTCGATCTCTACTACCGGCTGCTCGAGGAGGCGGTCGCCGAAGCCCGGGGCGAGAAGCCGCGCCCGCGGTGCGCCATGCAGCTCCGGTTTCAGCTTCGGATTCCGCGCGGCTGGCTGGAGGACGACCAGCAGCGCATGAGCATCTACAAGCAGTGCTCCGCCGCGGCGGACCCCGACGCCCTCGGCCGGTTCGAGGCCGAAGTGCGCGACCGGTTCGGGCCGCCGCCGCCCGCCGTGACGCTTCTGTTCGAGCACGAACGGCAGCGCCTCCGCGCCGAGGCGCACGGCTATACCGCGATCCGCCGCGAAGGGGGCACGCTTCGCTTCGCGTCCGACGGGCAGGAGGAGCGGGGATTCCGGGCGCTGGCGAGGCCCGACGCCGGACCGGCCGAGCTCCTGAGGTCGGTGGCCGGCGCGCTCGATGTGGTCGAGGCGGCGGCCCGGATGCGGGAGGCGAGCGCATGACGCGCCGCCTGGCCGTCGGGATCGTGGCCGCGGGCGTGGCCGCCGGCTGCTCCGGGATCGGCATCGGCGAGGGGCCGGCCGTCACGATCGGGGCGCGCGAGATCCCGTACGCCGAGCTGGAGCGGTTCTTCGCATCCCGCGCCGCCCTCGCCGAGCAGCCCGGTCCGGCGCTTCTCAGCGCCCTTCTCGACGAGTTCGTCGAGGAGCGTCTCCTCCTGATCGGCGCGGACGAGTCCGGCGTGGAAATCCCGGCGGACCGGGTCGCCGCCGAGCTGGCGGCCCTTCGGCGGGGCCCCGGCGTCGAATCTCTCGACCTGGGCCGGAGGACGACGAGGGTGGCCGACCCGCCGGGGCCCGACCCGGAACGGCTGGAAGACGACGTTCGGGACCGGCTGCGGATGGAGGCGCTGCTGGAGACCGTGATCCTCCGCGGCCTCGAGGTCAGCGAGGAAGCCCTCCGGATCGAATTCGAGGCGAATCGAGCCCTCTACTCCCGACCCGAGTCGGTCACCCTCTCGGAGCTGCAGTTCGACGACCGGGCGACGGCCGAGGCTGCGGCGGAGCGTCTCGGGGGAGAGGCGTCTCCGGAACCCGCCGGGGATCCGGTGGGCGATTTCATGGACATCGGGGCCTTCCGTCCCGGGGATCTCCCCGCGGGAGTGGACGCGGCGGTGTTCCGCCTGGAACCGGGGGAGACGACGGGGGTGGTGGAGACCGAAGCCGGATATCGGATCCTGCGCGTCGAGGCGCGAGCCGAGGCGGAGGCGCTGCCGCTCGAGGAGGTCGAGGACGTCGTCCGGATGAGCGTCCTCCGGCGGGAAGCCGACGCCCGGATGGAGGGCTTCCTCGCCTCGCTGCGCGCCCGGCACCCGGTGACGATCCACACCGGACGGCTCCCGTTCCCCTACCTCGGACTGCTCGCCGATGCGCCCTGAACCGGACGCGCCGCCGTCCCGAAACTAGAATCGGGGATTCCACCCCGGAGAAGCTCGCCGATGTCGTCCCCCACCCGTTCTCTCGTTCTGATCCCGCTGGCCGCGCTCGCGATGACGCTGGCGAGCAGCGGCGCCCGGGCCCAGACCGAGGTTCTCGACCGGGTGGTCGCCGTCGTCAACGGCGACATCATCACGCTCAGCGAGCTGGAGCGACAGGTCCAGATCCAGGGCGAGCGGCTCGGTCTTCCCGACGACCCGGTGATCGTGGCGGAGTTCCGCGGCCAGATCCTCCAGGGGATGGTGGACAACGCGCTGATCCTCCAGGTCGCGGATCAGCGCGGGCTGCGGGTGCCCGACCGGTACTTCGACGAGTGGAAGCAGGCCACGATGGAGGAGATGAACCTTCCCGACGAGGAGGAGTTCATCCGTCAGGTCGAGCTTCAGGGAACCACGATGGAGGAGCTGAAGCAGCAGTTCTTCGAAGGAGTTCTCATCCAGGAGATCCGCCGCCAGGACATCGAGGAGCGGGTCCGCATCAGCGAACCCGAGATCGAGCAGCGCTACCGCGAGAACGTGGACGACTACTCCCGGCCACCGGAGGTCCGTCTCCGGGAGCTGGTGATCCACATCGGCGAGGCGGGCGAGGCGCAGGCTCGCGAACGGATCGCCGAGGCCCGGCGGCTCATCGAGAGCGGGACCGATTTCGAGGAAGTCGCGAAGGTCCGGTCCGAATCGGAGTCCGCCGAGAGCGGGGGCGTGCTTGGTCTCTTCGAGGTGCGCGAACTCGACGAGTCGTTCCGCTCTGTCGTGGAAGGGCTCGAAGCCGGTCAGATGTCCGAGCCGCTGCGCATCGGGGAGTCGCTCTACCTGCTTCGGGTGGACGAACGGACCGAGGGCTCCACGATCCCGCTCGACGAGGTGCGCAACCAGATCGCCGAGGCGCTCTACGGCGAGAAGATGGAGGCGGAGATGGGCAACTTCGTGGAGAAGCTCCGGGAGAACGCGATCGTCGAGGTCCGCCTCGAGGAGGAGGCGACCGACTCGCCGTCGCCGTCCCGCTGACGGACGAGCCGTCGGTGGCCCCGGGGGTCAGCCCCCCCGGGTGTGCATCTCGAGGTGGGGGTCGGCGCGAAGGTCGGTCAGCGGAACGAGCGTTTCCCGGCGGTCCAGCTCGGCCCGCTCCTCGGCGCCGCGGTCGGTTCGGTCGCCCCAGGTGGAGGCGATGAGCGCCTCGATCTCGGCGGGACTCGCCCCGTCGCGGATCGGCCCGCGCAGATCCAGCCCGTCGGCGGCGTAGAGGCAGCGGTACCAGCGACCGTCGGCCGTGATCCGGCTGCGGTCGCAGGTGCGGCAGAACGGCTCGGTCACCGAGGCGATGACGCCGAACACCCGTCCGTCGGGAACCCGGTACCGGCGCGCGGGGGCGGCGGGATCCTGTCCGGCGACCGGCTCGATCCCCCCGTAGCGGCGCGCCATCGCCTCCCGGATCGCTTCTGCGGGGAACACGAGGTCGGGCCGCCAGCCGGTTGCGCCGCCGACGTCCATGTATTCGATGAACCGGACCTCGGCATCCTCGGCGGAAGCGAACTCGAACAGGTCGGTCACCTCGTCGTCGTTCAGACCCCGGATCATCACGGTGTCCAGCTTCAGCGGCGTGAGCCCGGCGTTGCGCGCCGCCCGGATCCCCTCCCGGACCCGGGGCAGGTCGTCCCGCCGGGTGAGCTCGCGAAAGCGGTCCGGGCGGAGGGTGTCGAGGCTGACCGTGATCCGGTGGAGCCCCGCCTCCGCGAGCGGCGCCGCCTGGGGGGCGAGGAGCACGCCGTTCGTCGTCAGGGCGAGGTCCTCGACGCCGGCAACCGCGGCGATCCGGGCGACGAGGCCGGGAAGCTGGGGCCGGATCAGCGGCTCGCCCCCGGTGATCCGCACCCGCCGCACCCCGAGCGCGACGAACCGCTCGGTCAGGAACTCGGTCTCCTCGAAGCTCAGCAGGTCCTTCCGGGGGAGCCACACGTACTCCGCCTCCGGCATGCAGTACTGGCACCGCAGGTTGCAGCGGTCGGTCACCGACAGCCGCAGGCTCCGGAGCGGCCGCCGAAACCGGTCCCGGGCGATCCGGGCGGGAGCGGAGGTCTTCTGGTTCACGCGGCGGCCAACTCCCTAGCGTACCCGCGCGAGAGCCTCGGGCCGATCACTCGATCGCGAGCAGCTCGACCTCGAAGAGCAGGGTGGAGTAGCCGGGGATCCTCGAGTTTCCGGTCGTCCCGTAGGCGAGGTCGTGGGGGAGGACGAGCCGTCGCGCGCCGCCGACCCGCATCCCCGGAACGCCCTGGTCCCAGCCTTCGATGACCGCTCCCACACCCAGCGTGAACTGGAAGGGGTCTTCCGTGGTCGTCGAGTCGAACAGGTCGCCCCGGTTTCCGTCGGCGAGCAGGTCGTAGATCCACCCGCGGTAGGCGACGGAGAGCGCCTGCCCGGCCTCGGCCACGGGGCCATCGCCCTCGACCAGGTCGGTCGCGCTGAACGGAACCTCTCCGGCGGCGACCAGCTCGAACTCGTAGAGCAGGGTGGCGTTGCCGGGGATGGTGTTCGTCCCCGCAGCCCCGAACGCCATGTCCGGCGGGACGACGACGCTCCGGCGCCCGCCGACGGCCATGCCGCTCACGCCCTGATCCACGCCGGGGATCACCTGCCCCGAACCGATGCGGAACGACGTCGGGTCGTCCGTCGGCGCGTCGCCGATCGGCTCTCCCCGGTGGTCGGCCACATTCGGGTCGTAGAGCCAGCCGCTCCAGCCAATCGCCACCAGCCAGCCCTCGACCGCCACCGCGCCGTCGCCCACCTCGAGCTCCTCGATCGAGAAAGGCAGGTCGAGGGACGGGGCGGGAGCGGGGGCCGGGGCCGTCGGAGGGGAGGTGTCCCCGCCCCCGCCGCAGCCGGCGAGAAGGAGCCCGCCCCCCAGCAGGATCGGGGCGAGACGTCGAGGCTGGAGCCGGGAAAGCGGTCGGCGGAGAGTCGTCATCGGGTGAGGAAGGCGCCGGGTCGGGCGCTCGTGGTCTCGCCGTGCGCGAACACGGTCTCACCGGCGACGAGAACCCGGTGGATGCCGACGGAAAGGGCGTGGGGGTCCTCGGGGGTTGCGCGGTCGGCGACGGTTTCGGGATCGAAGAGGACCAGATCGGCCGCCATGCCGGGTTCGATCCGGCCGCGGTCGCGGAACCCCATGTGGTCGGCGGCGAGCGAAGTCATGCGCCGAACCGCTTCCTCGAGGGTGAGAACGCCCCCCTCCCGAACGAACTGCCGCAGGGCCCGGGGAAACGACCCGAAGCCCCGCGGGTGGGCGCCCATGAGAGCCCCGTCGGTGCAGAGGTTGGCGTGCTCCCACGCGAAGATCCGGGCGATGTCGTCCTCCGCCATGCTCGTCGCGATCACGGACTCGATGGGGGTTCCCGGCGGGGTGGCCGGATCGGCTCGCATCGCCTCGGCGCGCCGGATCAGGTCGAGCAGGACGACTGCCGGCTCTTCGCGGAGCTCCTCGGCGATCGAGGCGAGCGTGCGCCCGGCGAAGGAGGGCTCGGGCGCGTACACCGGGATGAGGATGCCCTCGGGCGGAGCGAGCTCCGTGACGACGTAGCTGGCTTCCTCGACGTCGTCGAAGTCGCGGTCCGGGAACATGACGGTGAGGGTGGACTGCCAGTACGGGTACGGATACACGTCGAGCGTCACATCCACGCCCTCGGCGCGGGCGCGGTCGAGCCGGTCGAGGAAGCCATCCGCGCCGCCCCACAGGCTCTTCAGCGCCAGCTTGGCGTGGGAGATCTGGACCGGCATCCCGGTCTCGGCGCCGATCCGGAGGATCTCCTCGACCGCATCGTCGAACCAGCGGTCCTCGCTGCGGATGTGGCTGATGTAGCGGCCGCCCGCCTCCGCGGCGGCGCGCGCCAGTTCGAGGACTTCCTCGGTGTGTGAGTAGATCCCCGGGTCGTACTCCAGGCCCGTGCTCAGCCCGAGCGCCCCGGCTTCCATCTCGGTCTCGAGCAGGCGTGCCATCTCGGCGACTTCCTCCGCCGTGGCCTCGCGGCGAAAGTCCTCGCCGAGGACGAGGCCGCGGAGGGTGTTGTGGCCCACGTAGCTGGCGACGTTGACAGTGGCGGGCGCCGCCTCCAGCCGGCTCCGGTAGTCCGCGAGCGGGTAGGGGGAACCGCCGTCCTGGCCCACGACCACGGTGGTGATGCCCTGGCTCACCGCGGCAGTCGCATCGAGTCGCTCGAGGATCTCCCGGTCGGCGTGGCTGTGGGTGTCCACGAAACCGGGAGCGAGGACGAGTCCACCCGCGTCCACGACTTCCGCGCCTTCTCCTGGAGACACGTCGGGTCCGACATGGGTGATCGAGCCGTCTTCGATCCGGACGGCGCCGAGGAAGGCGGGAGCGCCGGTCCCGTCCACGATGCGGGCGTTCTCGATGACCAGTCCGCCTGGGGGCGGGCCGCAGGCGAGAGCTCCGAGCGCGATGATCGGGAGAAACCGCCGGGTGAGGATCCGGATGCCGGGGCCGTGCATCGCCGTCAGTGTCTCACGCCATGCAAGACGCCGCTCTCTGTGGAGCGCCGCTCTCCACCGGCTCTCCCGGCAGGGGTGCGGCGGTTCCCGTCCACGGCCGGGTTCCATCGCGGCGCCGGTCTGGAGACCGGCGCGTATGGAGCGCCACTCTCCAGAGTGGCAATTCGCACCGTTTCTCGGCGTCGCCGGCGTACCCGTGCCGGGCGGGGCCGCTACCGCGAGAACCGGCCCGGCGCGCCGGCGTACGCGTACCGGGCAGGGCCGCTACCGCGAGAACCGGCCCGGCGCGCCGGCAACCGGCGCCTGACTGAGGATTCTCGCGGCTCAGGCTTCGACGAGCGAATCCAGCCGCGCGGCGAGCGCCTCCTTGCGCTGCACTCCGATGACCTGTCCCACCGGGTTCCCGCCGCCGGGGCCGAAGAACAGCAGGGTCGGGATCGAGCGCACGCGGAACCGGTCCGCGAGCATCGGCTCGGCGTCGATGTCCACCTTGCCCACCTGGGCGCGGCCCTCGAACTCGTCGGCGAGCTCGGTGATCGAAGGGGCGATCATCCGGCAGGGGCCGCACCACTCGGCCCAGAAATCCACCAGGGTCGGCTGATCACCGCCCACGATGGAGTCGAAGTTGTCGCTCGTCAGTTCCAGCACGTTGCCGTCGGCCATGGGTTCGCTTCTCCAGGAGGTTCGGGGACCGCCAGATTCGAAGCGGCCACCCGTGGCGCGGCGATTCTAGCCCGGTCCGGGAAGCCGACAGGGCGCGCCGAAGCCTCTGGGATACTTGACGGACCCCCGTGTCGCGCCTCCTCCCCGCCACCCTCGCCGCGATCCTGCTGGCCCCCGGGTTCGCCGCGGCGCAGATGAGCCCGCTGCGCTACCCGCCCGTCGCGGGCGGACAGATCCGCGTCGAGAACTACCTCGTCCCCCGCGTCACCGCCTGGCCGGCATACCCGACCTGGTCTCCCGACGGTCGGGAGATCGCATTCGCGCTCGACGGGCGGATCTGGGCGGTCCCGGTCGCCGGCGGGGTGGCGCGCCAGATCACCGGCGGCCCCGACGATCCGGGCGCGACCTACGACTTCGAGCCGGACTGGGATCCCGACGGGCAAACACTGGTCTTCTCCCGCGACCTCGACGGCAACCTGGACATCTACCGGGTCGCCGCCTCCGGAGGAACGCCGACCCGGCTCACGAGCGACCTCGCCATGGACTTCCACCCACGGGCGGCCCCGCACGGACGGGTCGTCCATGCCTCGGCCGGATCGGGCAGCTTCGACATCCGTTCGGTCTCCTCCGACGGAACCGACACGCTGGTCTGGGGCGGGCGTTCCAACGAGATCCAGCCGGACCCGGGCCCGGGCTTCGCGCTCGGCGGTCCGGACGACTTCGTCATCGCGGTCTCGAATCGCTCCGACTTCCCGGGCACCGGGGGGCTGTTCCGGGTCGAGGGTCCGGGCGACGCGAGCGAGATCCACGTCGAGGAGACGACCTTCCGCACCCGCCCGGCAGTCTCTCCGGACGGGCGGCTGATCGCCTTCGCCTCCGACATCCGGGGCAGCTACGACCTCTTTCTGCTGCCCACCGAGGGGGGCGTCCCCTTCCGCCTGACCCGCGACGACCGGTGGGACGAGCGCGATCCGGCGTGGTCGCCCGACGGGGAGCAGCTCGTGTTCACGACGAACCGGGACGGCCGACCCCGTCTCCAGCGGGTCGGCGTCGACGGCGGCGGCATCCGCCCGGTGGAGATCACCGGACTCGACCGCGCCGGGCCGGCGTGGGGACGGCTGCGGGTCCGGCCGAGTCTCGCGGCGCGCGCCACCGTGCTCGGCGCCGACGGCCGCGCCCACGCGCCGCGGGGCTCGTTCCGCCGCATCGTCTCGTTCACCGAGACCCATTACTTCCACGCCTCCGGGGAATTCGTGGTCGAGCTGCCCACCGGACCCGCGACGGTGCGCCTGAAGCGCGGCGTCGAGTACCTCCCGTGGGAGCGCCGCGTCGAAATCGTCTCCGGCGAGGAGATCGTCCTCGAGGCGGAGCTGGATCGCTTCGCCGACCTCGCCGCGGGCGGCTGGCGCTCCGGCGACACCCACGTCCACGACCTCCACGCCGGGGATCTCCGCATCACGCCCGAGGATCTGGTGGCGCAGGCGGAAGCGGAGGCGGTCCAGGTGGTCCACGCCCTGATCCATGTGGACGGCTCGCGCACGATGGGCGACATGGAGCGGTTCGTGGCCGGTCCCCATCCCGCCTCGACGGAGCGGGTGCGGCTGCGCTACGGGCAGGAATACCGGATGCCGTTCGGCCACCGCACCTTCCTGAACCCGGAGCGCCTGTTCCTCCCGCTGGCGACCGGGGTGCGCGGCACCGCCCGGGCAGCGCCGTTCCCGCCGCTGTTCGACTACATCCGTCGCCTCCGGGCCGAGCAGGGAGAGCAGGTCGTCGTCGGGATGCCGCATCCCTACTGGGGCTACCTGGCGGAGGGAGAGCGATTCGAGGGCCCCTCCCCCTCCGAGATCCCGCTGGACGCCGTGCTCGGGGTCGCCGACTTCTTCGACATCAACTGCATTCCGAGTTCCGAGATCGGAGCGGCGGCGATCTACGCCCGCCTGCTGAACGCTGGCGCCCGCCTCGCCGCCGCGGGCGGTTCGGACACGTTCTCGGACACTTCGCGCGATCCGCCGCTCGGCACCGGACGGACCTACGTCCGGGTCGAGGGCGATTTCTCCATCGAGTCGTGGGTCTCGGGGCTGCGGGCCGGGCGGAGCTTCTCCACGAACGGGCCGCTTCTCGAACTCTCGGTGGACGGCGCCGGGATGGGCGACGAGATCCAGCTCGACGGACCGGGCGCGGTCGCGGTTCGGGCGCGGGCGCTCTCGGCCGTCCCCATGGAGCGCCTCGTGGTGCTGGTGAACGGCGAGGTCTGGCGCGAGGCGGCCGGCGACGGCGGGGCGGACCCGATCGCGGCGTCGCCGTTCGAGCTGGAGGTGACCGGGGATCTGCGTCTCGATGACAGCGCCTGGGTCGCGGTGCGCGTCGAGGGACCGAACTCGCCGTGGACCACGGACATCGGGCTCTTCGCGCACTCGACGCCGGTCTATGCGATCGTGGGCGGTCGGCCGATCGTGGTGGAAGAGGATCGCGCCTACATCGAAACGATGATCGAGGACTTCGGCGCGGCGATGGAGCGGCGGGACGACTGGCTGGACGAGGCGCAGCGGGATCTCGTCCTCGCCGGCGTGGAGGAGGCGCTCGGGCGGATCCGCGCTCTCCGGCGTTGACCGGGGGCGCAACTCTCGCCGCCGATGTGGTGGTGGCGGGCGGCGGCCCCGCCGGGGCGCTCGCGGCGCGCCAGCTCGCGGTCTTCGGGTTCCGCGTCGTCCTCGTCCATTCCCCGCTCCGGCGACGGCAGCACCTCGGCGAGAGCCTCTCGGCGTCCGCGCCGCGCCTCCTCGCGTCCTACGGGCTGACTCTCCCGGAGTCGGTGTACGCCCCGCGGCCGGGGAACCACTTCGTTCGTTGGGGTGGCCGCGAGGACCGCATCCCGGTCCAGCCGGAGGGCGGGCGGGGCGAGGGGCAGCGCCTCGTGCGGCGGGACCGGCTGGACGCCTGGGCGCTCGCGGCAGCGCGCGGGTCCGGCGTCCGCATCGTGGAGGGTTCGGTCGCGGAAGCGGCGATCCACTCTGGCCGCGCCCGCCTGACCGTCCGTCGACGGGCCGGGGGCGACATGGGCGTGGAGGGGACGTACGCCGTGGATGCGACCGGCCGCCGCGGGGCACTGAGTCGGAGCGATCGCAAGAACCCCGGCTTCCGCACGACGGCGATCACGGGCCACTTCCCACCGGGGCCGCGCGAGGCCACCCTGATCGCCTCGTTCGCCGACGGGTGGGTGTGGAGCGCGCCGGTGGTGGACGGTCGCCGCGACGTGACCGTGATGCTGGACGCCGCGACGGCGCGGGACCCGGAACGGGCGTTCCGAGCCGCCGTGCGTCGCGTGGATCTCCGGGACTTCGCCGAAGTGAAGGCGGGCGCCGCGCTGCGGGCCGCGGACGTGACGCCCTATGTAGTGGGACGCGCCGTGGATCGCGAAGCGCGCACGGTCGCCGTGGGGGATGCGGCGAGCGCGCTCGATCCGCTCACCGGCCTCGGCGCCATGAAGGCGATGGACTCCGGCCTGACCGCCGCCGTCGCGCTCCGCACCGCTCTCGAACGGCCCGACCACGCCGAGCTGGCGTTCGGGTTCCACGAGGCCAAGGAGCGGGGGCTCGCCGAGGAATCGGCCGTCCGGACGGGGGCGTTCTACGCCGAGGAGCGGCGCTTCGCCGACCGGCCGTTCTGGCGCCGCCGCTCCCGGCAAATCGCCCAACCCCCCGCTCCGGCGCTCCGCATCGAACCGGACACGCCCCTGGGGCCGGCCCCCGGCGTCGAGATCCGGACGCGGGGCATCCTGGAAAACGACTGGATCGTCCCCGCCGAAGTGCTCATCCTCCCGGGACGCCACCGCCCCGCCCACCGCCTGGGGCGGATCGCTCTCCCGGAGCTCTTCCGCAGCGCGATCGCCGCCGGCACGGCCGCCCGGGCCGTCGAGGCCTTCCCGGCCCCCGAGCGCGCAACCCGCGCCGCCCTCACCTGGCTCGCCCGCGAGGGCTTCCTCATCCCCCGCCACACATCCGCGAACGCATGCGGCGGTCGTCAGTCCGGTGGAAACCAGCGACGCAGCGTTCCGCGCATCTCCAGGAATGCCTCGTCCCGGCAGTGAGAGAGGGACACTTTCTCCGCCAAGGCACCGAACCACGCGGCTGAGCGTCTGGGTTTGCGCGGGACTTGAGCGCCCCCGATCGCCACTTCCGCTGCGCGCTTCGGGTCCGGGGGCTTCGGCGACCCCGAAGGCCACAGGGCCCTCGAGGCGAGGAAACTCCTCAGCTCCCTCTGCTTCGCCCCCCAGCCGAGAGCGGCTGCCACGTGAGGCGAGTCAGACCACAGCCAGCTCTCCAACTCCGGTTCGATCACGATCACGCCGGATCGGTCGCGCCAACCGTTGGCGGACAGGTCCGTGGCCACAGCGTCCCGAATCTCCGTTCGGCTGCCCGGATCGCCGCACCCGTCTCGGTCGAAAACAACGAGCGCATGTTTGTGGCTGGTGAGGAACGGGCGCAGGTACTGCGAAGCGCCGATTCTGCAGCCCGGGTCGTGCCGGGGATGGCGCCGGACCGATGCCGAAATCCTGCGGATGCCGAGGCTCTTCCACCTTTGCAGGAGCGAGCGAACCACCTCTTGCCAGTCGGCGTCCGCGACCAGGACAACGAGATCCTTGGTGTCCACTGCGCCGGTCAGCCGATCACGCCGGTCGCGAAGAGGAGATCCATATCGGCTCGGCCCTGCCAGTCCCGGAGATGCGGGTGGTCGGGGCCGTGAACGATGTCCGTCGCCCCTTCCCCATCCTTCGCAAAGCAGAGCGCCTCCACCGGCTGAACCAGCTTCAGAAAGGCGGGAGAGTGCGTGGCCGTCAGGACCTGCGACTCGTGGGCCGACCAGAAGGCGTCGTAGATCGCATCCAGCGCAAGTGGGTGAAGCCCGTTCTCGGGTTCCTCGATCAGATAGACCGCGCCGGAAGGGAGGTAGGCGAGGAGCGTGAGCGCGAGGAAGCGGAGGGTTCCGTCCGACGCCGCCCACGAGGGCACACGGACGCCTGTTTCGTACTCCAGGACCAGGTAAGCGTGGCGGTCATCCTGCCGCACGGTCACCGCAAGATCCCGCAGGTCGGCGAGCGTCGTCCTGACATGCCGCAGCCACTCCCCGAATGAATCCGGGTCTTCGCGCTTCAGTCGCCCCACGATCCACGGCAGGTTCGATCCGTCGGGACGCAATCCGATTCGTCCAAGATGAGGGGGACTCGCCTTTCGCATCGCATCCGAATCGAGGAAAAGCGACTTCACTCCGCTCTCCAGCACGCTGCGGAAATGCGTCGCGACCGGAAAGGCCTCCGGAGACTCGGGAAGGTTGCGCAGCGCCGACTTCCCGGGAGCGAGGGAGATGCTCACGGCCCACCCCTTGCCCGACCTGGGGGTTGTCTCGGCATGAAACCGGGTCGGTGTCGGTGGTTCACTGAGAATCGTTCGCGCCCCCGGCTTGCCACCAATCCAGAGGTCGTGGGGGCCGGCCTCGGAAACCTGGGATCTACTGAAAATCGTTCGCGCCGCCGGCTTTCCACCCCCCTGGAGAATGGTCGGGACAGTGGGCAGCGGCGCCGGAAAGAGCGACGGCCGCTCCCGGCGAGGACCCGGACCACGGGGCATCAGCAGGCCGCGCTCGTCCGCGATCCGGAGCAACCCCCCCTCGACCTCCTCCACGGCAATCTCGTACCGGAAGGCTCGGAATCCAGCGTCGCGCGGAAGTTTCTCCGCGGCCTCCCCGGGGATATCCACCTCGACGGCGAGCTCGAATCGGAGCGGGGCGTGACGGCCCCACACGAGATCCTGGAAGTTGTTCGTTCTCCGGGTGACGGCCGTCTCGAGCCCCTCGCGCACCATGTCCCTCAGAAACGCGAGGACATCGAAGAACGTGCTCTTCCCGCTTCCATTGGGACCGACGGCGACCTGAAACCGGTCGAGGTGGACATCCACATGCCGGAGGCAGCGAAAGCGGCGAGCCTGGATGCGACGAATCATGCGGAGCAGATCGCCCGCGGCCGAGGGATGGTGGCAACCTGCCCCGCCGCAGGGACGCGCCGCATCTTACGCGGCCCCGCGGAGCGATGGGACCGACCGGGCAGGCCCACGCATGGACGACCGTGCTCACCGGCGGTACAACTCGGGACATGCACCAGCCGGCCATGCGAGCGCCCTTCCGCCCGGGAACCGGCGCGCGACCTCCGTACCTCGCCGGGCGGGGCGATAAGCAGGCTCTCCTCCGGGAGTTCCTGACCAACCTGGGCGCCGGTCTCGCGCCCGGAACCTTCGTCGTCCTCTACGGCCCGCGCGGGAACGGCAAGACGGCGCTGCTCGGCTGGCTCGAACGGGAGGCCGGGCGCTCGTTCGGAGTGGCGACGACAGCCGCGCTGCCCACCGAGATCCCCGACGGAGCGAGCCTGGTCGCCCGGATCGAGCCGACTCGCTGGTACCACTGGTTCACTTCGGAAACGATCGCCAGCATCGGTCGGTCGTGGCGCACGAAGGAACCGATGGCCGCGGTGGCGGGCCGTGTTCTGGCTGCCCGAGCGCGGAAGACCCCCCTGCTTCTTCTGCTCGACGAGGCGCACCGCCTGCGACCGGAGGCGGGCGAAGCGCTCCTGACCGCCGCCCAACGGGTCGCGGCCGACCTGCCGTTCCTGCTGGTGCTCGCCGGAACGCCGGATGTTCGGCCGCACCTGGACACGCTCGGCGCCTCGTTCTGGAACCGGGCGGAGAAGATCCGGCTGGGAAGGCTCGACCCGAGCGGGGCGGCCGATGGGTTCCGCGAACCGTTCCGCAACGCCGAGATCCGGGTGGAGGCCGAGGCGCTCGATCGAATGGTCCGGGAGAGCGAGTGCTATCCCTATTTCATCCAGCTCCTCGGACGGGCCGTGTGGCGGCGAGCGCTGGCTTCGGCCGCCGAACCACGGGTGACACCCGAGGTCGTCGAGGCTGCGATCCCCGAGTTTCGCGCCCAGAAGGACGACTACTACCTCGACCGCTTCGAGGAGTTCGAGCGGTTCGGGCTCCTGCCGGTCGCGACTGGGGTCGCGAAGGCGTTCGCATCCAGGAACGTGCTGAGCGCGGCGGGACTCGACGAGGCGATCCAGACCGGGCTCGGAGAGCGTGCGGATCGCGACAGTCTCGGCCGGGCCCGATCGGCGCTGCGGAACCTGGGCTTCGTCTGGCGGGTCCGGGGACGGCCGGACTGGGAGCCCGGGATCCCGAGCCTCATGGACTTCATGCGCGAACACGCCGGAAGTTCCTGACGGGGCTCCGGGGGATCGCTTATCGTCAGAGTCCCCGGCGGCCGCGCGACGGCGCGGCTCGCCATGAGGACCCACGACCCAACCGCCCTCCATCCGACGGATTCCCGATCATGCGACTCCACCCCGCCGCCATCCTCCTCGCCACCGCTCTCTTCGCGGCCCCGACCGCCTCGGCCCAGTCAGCGGGCGGCATCTCCGTCGCCGAACCCTTCAAGGTCGGGACCTTCGAGATCGCCGGGAATCCCGTGGTCGCTCTCGTCCTGCGCGACGCGCTCGTCGTCGAGATCGGCCCGGCCAACCGGATGCTGGAACGCGATCCCCGGTACCCCGCCGTGCCCGCGCCGGTTGACATGCTCGACCTCATCGCCCGCTACGAGTACGGAGTGCAGCGGCGCCTCTACGAGATCGTGAACGACCTGTCGCAGCGCGAGCTGATTCGGACCGATGGGGCGCCCTTCATCCACGAAGTGGACGATGTCCGCACGCTGGCCCCCATCCTCTACCCCGGCAAGATCCTCAACGCCGCCGTCAACTTCTACAGCCACGTGAACGAAACCGGCACCGAGGAGGAGCGCGCGGAGGCCCGGAGACAGCGCCGCGAGCACCGGGGCGTCCCGTATCTCTTCCTGAAGCCCGCTCGCGGCGCGGTGATCGGTGACGACGACGAGGTCGTGATTCCCCACGGCCGCGACCGGACGGACTGGGAGGTGGAACTGGGCGCCGTCATCGGCAGGACCGCGAAGTACGTCTCGGCCGAGGACGCGCAGGACTACGTGTTCGGCTACACCGTCACGATCGACGTCTCGGACCGGGGCGGACGACCCCCGGGCGGCAACCCGCTCACCTCGGACTGGTTCGTCGGCAAGGGGCACGACACCTTCGCCCCGATGGGCCCGTGGATCGTGCCGAAAGAGTTCTACGGCGACCCGATGGAGGAGCTGCGCCAGACGCTGAGCGTGGGCGGCGAACAGATGCAGGAAGCGCGCGCCGGCGACATGATCCACACGCTGTGGGAGCTCGTCGAGTACGGCTCCTCCATCATCACTCTCTTCCCCGGCGACGTGATCAACAACGGCACCTCCGGCGGCGTCGGCATGGGCACGGCCGTTCGCGGCGAGCAGCGGTTTCTCCAGGCGGGCGATCTGATCGAGGCCAGCATTGACGGCATCGGGACGCTCTCGATCCCGGTCGTGGGCGAGGACGAGCCGCCGGGAGGAACGGGGGCGCGTCTGCCGCCGGTGAGGTCCTACCGGCCGGAGTAACGGTTCGCTCGCGGCGGCAGGCCGACCCGATCGCTGCTCCTCAGGCTACGGGTACGCCACGGCAAGGAACGCCGGTCGATGTCCCTCGTGGATCGTGGCGATCAGTTCCTCGATGCGAGTTCGCTCGACTCGACGGCGAAGGGCGCGGAGCGACTCCGCCCCTTCGGTTGCCGGGACACGATCGTCCGACTCCCCCGGAACAAGATGCGCCACGGGCCTTCCCTGCCGGGTGATCGTCAGAGTCTCCCCGCGCTCGACGCGGTCGAGCAGGCGGGAGAGATGGGTCTTCGCCTGATGGGCACCAACGCTGGTCATGGTTCACCTCCGACTCGTCGAAACGACGAATCCAGTATGCGAAGGGATCGGCTGTCATGTCGAGACGTGGCCGCTCCGGGCCCGGCTCCGGCGCAACGCCCTGATTGTGGCATCACCGGAAGCGGGTAGCATCAAAGCGTGGATCCGGTGCGGAACCCCTATCGCCCGGGGGCGGGGCGCCGTCCTCCGGCGCTCGTGGGCCGCGACCAGGAGATTCACGACTTCGACATCGCGCTTCAGCGATTCGAGATCGGAAACGACGACCGCAGTCAGATCCTTCACGGACTTCGCGGCGTGGGCAAGACGGTCCTCCTTCACGAGTTCCACCGGATCGCGGCGAGGCGGGGCTGGCCAGGCCACGCCATCGAGGCTGGCCCCGACCTCGACTTCCCGAAGGAGGTCGCAAACCTGGCGCGTACGGCGCTGTTGAGGCTCTCTTCCCGGGAGAGGCTCGGCGCGCTGGCGCAGCGCGGCCTATCGGTCCTCCAGTCGTTTCGGCTCCGCTACCAGCTCCCGGAAGGACCGGAAATGTCCTTCGGCCTGGAACCGATTCTCGGGGAGGCCGACTATGGGAGCCTGGACCGGGATCTGACGGATCTGCTGCTGGCTGTCGGGCGGGCTGCGGCTTCGAAGCAGCTCGGCGCCCTGTTCACCGTGGACGAGATGCAGTTCCTGCGGCCCGCCGAAATGGGAGCCTTCGTCGTCGCGCTCCACCGCATCAGCCAGGAAGGCCTCCCGGTGATGGTTGTCGGGGCGGGACTGCCATCCCTCCTCGGCAAGATGGGGGACGCCCGCTCCTACGCCGAACGGCTCTTCGCATTCCGTCGCATCAACAGCCTCGACGCAGGCGAGGCGCGGCGGGCGCTCGCCGATCCGGCCAGGAGACTCGAGGTCCGCTGGACTGAAGGCGCCCTGGACGCCGTGATCGGGAAGACCCGCGGCTATCCGTACTTCCTCCAGACTTTCGGCCAGCACTGCTGGGACGCTGTGTCGCACCCCGGCAATACCGTCCACTCGGCGACCGTCCGCGAGGCGACGCCGCGGGCGCTCCGCTCACTTGACGAGGGTTTCTTCCGGATGCGTTTCGACCGCGCCACGCGCGCCAGCCGCCGCTACCTCCGGGCCATGGCGAGCCTCGGTCCGGGACCACACCTGGTCCGGGAAGTAGCGGCCGCGCTGGGAACGCGCTCGAACCGGGTCAGCCCCCAGCGCGACGCCCTGATCCGACTCGGCCTTTGCTACGCCCCTCGCCGCGGCGAGATCGGCTTCACCCTCCCGCTCTTCGACAAGTTCCTCCGCCGCGTTACCGACTGACTTTGGGGGACGCTCATCCTCACGAACTGGAACGTTGCCGGTCGGGCGAAGACCGTCGCCGGGCGACAGAGGTCGCTGGCGATTCGGGTCGCCGTTTCGCGAAGCCGAGGGGTATGTTCGGAGTGGACTCGCGACGGGCCGAAGACATCCGGGGTATGATCGAAGTCCAAGAGAACTGGTGCCGTCGGCTGCGGTTCGAGGCCGGAGGCGTTCGTCCCTCGGAGTCTCGTCGACATCGGCCGCTGGTTCGTGAACTTTCCCGTGACCCCCTTCATGCCTCGGAGCCCCGAACGATGCCCTGCATGAGCCACACGTCGTCCCGTTCCCATGGCGCGTCGTCCGGGGCTCCGCCAGAGACGCCGGGTCGGGCGCGAGCCGCGGCCCGTGGGGGCGGACGCCTGGTCCCGGTGCTTCTGGCGGCGGGGCTCGTCGTCCCGGCGGGTGTCCCCTTGGCGACCGCGACCACGGGCGAACCGGAGTCGGCGCAGACCCGGGAGCCGAGTTCGCTCCGGCGTCAACTCGACGCGACGCAGGTCGGGCTCCGGGACGCGACGGACCGCATCGTGGCGCTCGAGGGCCTGCGGCAGCGCGACGCAAGGGCGCTCGATGAACTGCGACGGGCGTTGAAGCGGGAGCGGGAGGCGCGGGTCGCGCTCGAGGAACGAACGGAGCAGGCTGAAGCCGAGGCGGAGACGCACCAGCAGCGAACCGAGGCGGTCCGGCTGGAATTGGCCGGGGAAGACGAGGCGATTCGCAGCGAGCTCCTCGCGCAGGCGCAGGAGGAAGCCGGACGGCGCAGCGAAGGGGACCGGCGGAACGCGTGGGCGGTCGGCGGCGCGGGCGCGTTCTCGCTCCTCCTTGTCGGAGCGCTCTGGTGGTGGACCCGCCACGAGACCCGCGTGCTTCGGGTCCGGATTCACCGGGTCCACAACGGGCACCCGGCTCTGGGCTGACCTCCTCCCCTTTGCCGCCGGGCCGGGACGGGATCTGGATGGCGGATCCGTGCGCGCGAACGAGGCTGAACTGCCCGGCGTCGAAGACCGGAGAGAGCAACCGATGTCACCCGAACAACTCAGGATCTCCGCCGTGAGGGGGCTCGCCGCCGCCCTCGCGCTGCTTGCCGCTCTCTCGGCGGCTGCAGCCGCCGGGGAGAGCCCCGCTGGTTCCTCGCTCTCCGTCGCCGAGTCCCAGGCGGCCGTCGAGGGCGTCCAGACTCCGAACCGGCAAGGGCTCGGCGTCCTGACGCTGGAGGAGCTCATGGAGCGGTTCGGCGTGCCCGGGATCAGCGTGGCGGTGATCCGCGACTTCGAAGTGCACTGGGCGAAGGGATACGGGATCGCCGATGTCGAGACCGGCGCCCGCGTGGACGGCGAGACGCTCTTCCAGGCGGCCTCGATCAGCAAGCCGGTCACGGCGACCGCGGTCATGGTGGCCGTGGAAGCGGGACGCTTCTCGCTCGACGACGACATCAACGACATCCTCACTTCCTGGCAGCTTCCGGGAGACGGTTTCACCGAGGAGCGCCCGGTCTCGCCCCGACTCCTGCTCAGTCACACTGCCGGTCTGGGAGACGGTCATGGCTTCCCCGGCTATGCGCCCGGGGTTCCCCGGCCGACGCCGATCCAGATCCTGAACGGCGAGGAGCCCTCGAATGTCGAGGCGGTGACGCTGGTGCGACCTCCGCTCACCGCGATGCACTACTCCGGCGGCGGGACGACGATCATCCAGCTTGCTCTGACCGACCTCTACGGCGAGCCGTTCCCCGAGCTCATGCGGCGGCAGGTTCTGGATCCCGTCGGCATGACGGCGAGCACCTTCGCGCAGCCGCTCCCGCCGGACCGCGACGCGAACGCCGCCCGCGCGCACGGTCGCGGCGAGGCGATGGGCGAGGCCAGGTGGCACGTCTATTCGGCGATGGCTGCCGCCGGGCTGTGGACGAACGCGCGCGATCTGGCCCGCTTCGCCATCGAGATCCAGCGGGCGCTGCGGGGGGATCCCGGTCGCATCATCAGCCGCTCGTCAGCGGAGACGATGACGAGTCCGGTCGGCGTGGGTGGCTTCGGGGTCGGGTTCGCGGTCGCGCGGAAGGGGGAGGGTTGGTACTTCAGCCACTCCGGCGGCAACTGGGGCTTCACCTGCTATCTGATTGCGCACAGGGTCAAGGGCTACGGCGTGGCGGTGATGACCAACGCTTCCGGCGGCGGCGCCGTCTTCGGAGAAGTCGTGGAAAGAGTCGAGCGCGCCTACGGATGGGACTCGCTCGACAAGCCGATCCTGAGATAGGAAACCGCTCGCGCTTCGACAGGCGGAGCCAGTCCCGGTTTCCGGCCGCTGCGACTCCGGCCCTCGGTCGCCGCTGCGGGGCGCGACGACAACGGCGCCGAGTGGACCGCGGTCAGTTCCGCTCGATCGTTCGCGCCGGACCCGCCTGTCCGGCCTCGCGGCGGAGGATGTAGTCGGCGAAGCTGGGGATCCCCATCTCCCATACTCCGGGAGCGGCCTGCCACACGACGCCCAGATCCTCGAGCCGAGTGAGCAGCGCCACGTGATCGAGAGCGACCCGGTCGCCGGCGGCGAGTCGTTCGATCAGGTCGAGGAACACGAAATCCGACGTCGCGCCGCCCCGCTCGACGAAGCATCGCGCAAGGGGTGGAAGTGCCCGCGCGATCTCCGCATGCCAGGCCTCGCGGAAGCGATGGCCGTAAAAGTCTTCGACCCGGAGCCGGACGGCTGCGATGCCCCGGCGCGCGGCCTCCTGCTCGATGCGCCGCATGCCTGTCGCGGCATCCCATGCCGCGCTTCCGAGGAGCTGGATGAAGTAGGGGTAGTCCTGGGATTCCGCGGCGAGCAGACGGGTCGCTGCCTCGCTCATCGGCCGCCCACCGTCCTGCGCAGGCTCCACGAGCGCGCGGTTCGTCTCCGAGCGGCGGAGCCTCCCCACGCGAATCGGCTCGAAGCCGCGCTCGTTGAACGTACCCGCGCGCCGCAGACGACGGGGAGCGTCCGGGGTTCCGGCCAGCACGAGCAGGAAAGGCGTGGGGCCGGACTTTGCGCTCTGGACCGCCTCGAAGAACGGTCGGGCGGCATCGGGCTCGAGGGAATGGATCTCGTCGAGGAGCACTACGACCGGGGACGCTTCGCTCGCCAACCACATCTGGAACAGCGAAGTGACATCCCGGGACGGTGAGGCGCGCTCCGCCGTCGCTCCCGTCCCGGCGAGCTGGAGTCCGGTGACACCGCCTCCGAGAACCCCCGCACGCTCCTGAAGCGCACGGACCAACCGCTCCGTGTCCGTGAGCGCGTCCACCGGAAACGTCTCGGCACGGAGCCCGAGCTCACGCGCGCGGCGCGCAGTCTCGAGCAGGAGCGTCGTCTTGCCGTTCCCTCGGGGACCATGGAAGAGAAGATCCTCGGAGCACGTTTCTCCTCGGACGAGCCCTGCGAGCAGGCCCTCGACAAGGCCCATCTCCTCGGCGCGCCCGGCAACGACGGGCGGGACCACGCCTCGACCCGGCTGGTATGGATTGCGGAGTCGAGCGGGCGTCACGCTGTCAGAGTAGCAGCCACTCGGGGCCGCGATCCCGCTGCAAGCTGTCCATGGACCCCTCCATGGGTGGACCGGAAACCGGGGCGAGGACGCCCCGGGTCACGGCGGTGGGTCATCAGTTGAAGTCCGTCACCTTCCCGCGGCGGAGGAGGTACTTCGGGGAGACGAACTTCAGCTTCAGCCGGTTGCCCGGCAGCTCCGGACACTCGCGCTCGCGGACCGGGACGATCACGATGCCCTCGCGGACGTGCCGGTCCCGGAAGGTGGTGCGTCCGTCCCGGTGGGCTTCCGCAGCCTTCAGCGACCAGGGCCCCCGGTAGAGTCGAGGCACGGTCTGGAGGCCCCAGGCCTTCGCCCGCGCAGTCATCTCGTCGTGGTCGAGGAACCTGCCACGCCGCGGCTTGCCGACATAGATGTCGAAGACGCGGAAGGCGCGCCCCGGCTGGCCGTAGTGGAGATCCTGGACCTTCTTCCCGAAGGTCTCGCCGAGGATGAAGATGGGCTCCCCGGTGCGCTGGCACTCGGCCCGGACGTCGTCCCAGGCGCCGGTCTCGTGGAAGGCGGCCCGGAAGGAGAGGACGTAGAGGTTGCTGGCGTTCGCCTCGCCCCACTGGAACGCCAGCCCGGTGTCCGCCTGACCCTTCGAGGTGATGATCGTCCCGCCCTCGAGGAGATCCGGGTGGTTCAGCCCGGGATCGAAGCCGAAACAGGTGAAGGTGCCGTGGATCTTTTCGGTGAAGACGACATCCTCGCCCTCGATCAGGAGGTCCGGGTGCTTCTGCAGGCTCTCCACATCGTAGGAGAGCGTGTGTCCGCGAACGTTCGCCACCTCGCCCTGCATGTGGATCGGGATGGGCGGCTCGTACTTCAGGATGTGGAGCTCGTCGGCGAGGTTCTCGCCCTCCTCGCGCCCGGACACCGGGTACAGGAGACCCTGACTGACGATGCCGCGGAGCCGGATCGCCTTCACCCGGTCGCCCTTCTTCCCGGCGAGCATCCCGCGTCCCTTCGCCTCGTCCCAGAGCCGCATCTCGCGCAGCAGCTCGGCCGGGACGAGCGCGTCCTCGGGGATGTAGGCGACCCGGTCGCCGGCGCGGTGGGCGCCGATCCTCACCACGCAGCGATAGCCGCGGACGACCGCGATCTCGAGGGCGTCGGCGTTGGGATGGTCCTCGATCCGGTCGATCGCGAGAACGGGAACCTCGAATTGCGCCATGACGGACCTCCTGCGGGAAAACGGGGCACCTTAGCGCGCCGCGGCGAGCGATGGCGGCGGTACCCTCGGCCCCGATCCCTCGAAGCCCCGGGACGGGAGTCGTGGATTCCGGGAGGAGAACGATGACCGACATCAATGAAATCGGCGCGACGGCCTTCGTGATCGCGTCCATCCGCGAACTGGAGTCCGAGAAGCCGGAGCCGCTGTTCAGCGATCCCTTCGCCAGATGGTTCTCCAATGACAGGGCCCGGGAAGCGGCGCGTCAACTCGATGTCGCCTTTCCCCCTTCGACCACGATGGTCCGGTTCCGCACCCGCTGGTTCGACGGCTTCCTCGAACGCGGAATCGCGGACGGGGCGCGGCAGGTCGTGCTGCTCGGCGGCGGCTTCGACATGCGGGCCCACCGATCCGGTCATCCCGATGTCGCCTTCTGCGAGGTCGATCAGAAGGCCGTCCTCGACTTCAAGCGGGCGGTGCTGAAGCAGCGCGGGCTCGAGCCGCCGCCCTCGTTGCCGGCGAACTACCTGGAGGCCGATGTGCCCGCCGGCCTCGCCCGACTCGGGTTCGACCTGTCCGCGCCGACGCTGATCGTGTGGGAGGGCAACACGATGTACCTGCCCCCCGAGAGCATCATGCCGTTCCTCAACCGGCTGGCGGGCGCGATGACATCGTGCCGGATCGCCTTCGACTACTTCGCGGTGGATCTCGAGAAGCGGGAGTTCGAGACCAGCGAGGACCAGCGAAGGCTGGAGGGGGTCGAGCGCGCCATGGGCACGTCGTTCCCCTGCGGCTTCGCCGACCTGGCCGTCTTCGAGGAGCAGACGCCCTTCCGGGTCGCCGAATCGGGATCGTTCGCCGGGCTCGCCGCGACCTACGGGCAGGCCGAAACGGTGGCGGCCTACCCGGAAGACTGGCGCGAGTCGCTCAAGCTGTATCGCTACTGCGTCCTGAACAAGGAGTAGCCAGGACTTCTCCGGCCCCTCGCTGACCGCGTCGGTCGGGAGGGCGTGATTCCGCGCGGCGGCACCGGAAGGGGCATCGGAGTCTCGGAGGGCAGACCCGACGCAGGTCGGGTCGAGGTCAGCGACTCAGCGACACCGGAGGACGAGGTTCCCGACAGGGATCCGGGCTACGAGGGCGCCGCTGCCTCCAGGGCATCCAGGCCCTCGCGGGCGAGGACGAAGCTGGCGAAGATGGGGATGCCCATCTCCCACACCCCCGGCGCGGCCTGCCAGACCACGCCGAGATCGAGGAGCCGGTTGCGGAGCTCCACCCGGCCCACCGCCACCGCGTCGCTGGCGGCCTGGACCTCGACGAGCCGCCGGAACAACGGGTCGGGAACCCCTCCGGCGTGCTCCTGAAAGAGGCGGCAGAGCGAAGGAAGCGCCTCGGCGATGCCGGCTTCCCACGCCTCGTCGAAGCGCTCCTGATAGAAGTCTGCGACTCGGGGCCTCACCGCCTCCCGACCGCGGCGCGCTGCATCGCTCCCGATCTCGGCCTCGTCGGCTGCCGCGTCCCAGGCAGCGCTCCCGAGGAGCTGGATGAACCAGGGGTAGTCCTGGGACTCGCGGGCGAGGAGTCGCTGCGCTTCCGAGGTCATCGGTCGCCCGCTCCGCGCTGCCGGTTCGGCGAGGGCCCGGCTCGTGTCCGACCGCCTGAGCCTCCCGACGCGGAGACGCTCGAAACCTCGCTCGTTGAAGGTGCCCGCGCCCCGCAGGCGCCGCGGCGCATCCGGAGTGCCGGCCGCGACCAGGAGGAACGGAGTCCGGTCGCCCTTGGCGCGCTGGACCGCATCGAAGAACGGTCGGGCGGCCACCGGTTCCAGCGCGTGGATCTCGTCGAGCAGCAGGACGAGCGGCGACGGATCCGCGGCGACCCAGGAGCCGAGCAGCTCGCTGACCTCGCGGGACGGCGCGGCGCGCTCGGCCGTGGCGCCGAACCCCGCGATCTGAACCCCGGTCACGCCGCCCTCGACGGCTCCGGCCCGCTTCTGCAGCGCGCCAACCAGCCGCTCCGGATCGGTGAGCGCATCCACCGGGAGGTACTCGGCGCGAAGGCCGAGCTGACGGGCGCGACGCTCGGTCTCGAGGAGCAGCGTCGTCTTCCCGTTCCCGCGGGGGCCGTAGAAGAGGATGTCCTCGGAACAGGGCCTTCTCCGGACCAGCTCCGCCAGTCGGCGTTCCACGCAGGCCATCTCCGCGACGCGTCCCGCCATCACCGGCGGGGCCACTCCCCGACCCGGCTGGTACGGATTCTCTGGTGCCGGAACCGTCACGGTTGCCAGCCTACCAATCTCTGCCACCAGGTGACGCCGGGACATCGGCGGACGCGCTCTATCGTGGCAAATCCAATTGCGGATGTGGGATTCGACAGGTTGATGGACACCATGATCGAGCGGCGACGAGAGCGTCTGGTCATGCGCTCTCTGGAAGAGGCGCCCGGCATTGTGCTGCTCGGGCCTCGGCAGGTGGGCAAGACGACCCTGGCCCGTCGGATCGCTTCGCTCGTTCCCGATGCGCTCTATCTGGACCTGGAGGATCCACGGCACGCGGCGCGCCTCGCGAATTCCGCCGAGTACCTGGGATCGCAGGCTGACCGGCTGGTCATCCTGGACGAGATCCAGCGCGCCCCCGGGCTCTTCCGCACGCTCCGCGGCCAGATCGACGCCAGGCGGCGGCAGGGACGACGGTTCGGACAGGTCCTCCTGCTCGGATCGGCCTCGGACCGACTGCTGCGCCAGTCGTCGGAGTCGCTGGCCGGGCGGGTTCACTACGAAGAGCTCCCCGGCCTCGACGCCCTGGAGGTCGCGCCCGAGACTGAAGCGCTCTGGCTCCGCGGCGGCTTTCCCGACGCCTTCCTCGCGCGAAGCGACGCGGCGAGCCACCGATGGCGTCTTTCTCTCATCCGCACCTGTCTGGAGCGTGACATTCCACAGTTCGGGGTTCGGATTCCGACCGAGTCGCTCCGTCGTCTCTGGACCATGCTCGCGCACCGGCAGGGCGCCCTTCTGAACGCCGCCGACCTCTCCCGCAGTCTCGATGTCTCGCCGCCCACGATCCTTCGCTATGTGGATCTGCTCGTGGACCTGATGCTGGTGCGCCGCCTGACGCCCCACTTCGTCAACGGGGGGAAGAGACTGGTGAAGGCTCCCCGGCTGTTCGTCCGCGACAGCGGTCTGCTCCACGCGCTCCTCGGCATCGGCAGCCGGGACCAGCTGTTCTCCCATCCGGTCGTGGGCGCGAGCTGGGAGGGATTCGTCATCGAGAACCTGATCGCCGCCGCGCCATTCGGAACCGACGGCTCCTTCTATCGGACTCGTTCCGGGGCCGAGGCCGATCTCGTCCTGCGCCTGCCGGACGGCCAGCGGTGGGCCATCGAAGTGAAGCTGAGCGAGGCGCCGCGCATCCCCCGTGGATTCCGGATCGCGGCGGCGGATGTGCGCGCTGACCGGCGGTTCGTCGTTTACCGGGGCGCAGCGCCGTTCCCCCTGTCCGCGGACACGACCGCCATCCCGCTCCCGGACCTCATGGAGCGGCTCGTCGCGCTCGAGTGATCCACGAGGGTCTCATTCCCTCAGGTGGACATTCCGCGGGCCGCGACCGGCCACACCGCCTCCACCAGGCCGCCGCGGACGGCGACGAGGCGGTCGTAGAGGTTCACGACCGGGTCGCAGTGGGAGACGATCAGCTCCAGCTTGTCGCCGACCCCGTAGGTGCGGCTCGGGTCGTCGTAGGTGATCGTCCCGAACTCGTCGGAGCCCGACGTGTAGCTCATCCCGGTCTCGCCCTTGACGCGCGCCCACGGGCGGTTGATCGTGCAGGCCTTCGCTCCGGCGTCGGTCGTGGCGCGGCCTGCGTACTGGGCGTTCAGCACCGTGGCCAGGATCGTCAGCGAGGGCTCGAAGTCGTCGTAGATGTCGGGGTTCGTCTTCCCGCCGATGTCGATGTACTGCGTGTCCATGAACACATAGGAGCCGACCTGGACATCGGTGAAGCCGGGCGTCTGGTGATCCACGTTGTAGGTGCCGGTCCCGCCGCCGCTGAAGATCCCGGTGTCGAGCCCGGAAGCGCGCATGCGCTCGGCGGTGTCCGCCGCGGCCGCGAGCCGCTCGAGGGTCTGCTTCTCGCGGACGTCGAACCCCTTCACGTGCTGCGAGCCGCCGTCGTAGCAGAGGATCCCGCGCAGCCGGAGGCCGGGAAGCTGGTCCACGAGCTGCGCAAGGCCGAGCGCGGGCTCGCCGGGGGTGATTCCCGTCCGGTGACCGCCGGGATCCACATCCACCACGACGTCGGCCGTGATCCCGGCCGCCGACGCGGCTTCGGAGAGGGCGCGCGCGTTCTCGGCGGTGTCGGTGGCCTGGATGAAGGTCGGGCACGCCTTCGCGAGGCCCATGGCGCGCCGGATCTTGTAGGGCGTCACGTTGCTCGTCGTCATCAGGATCTCCTCGATCCCGTGGTCGAAGAGCGCCTGCGCCTCGCCCACCTTGGCGACGCAGATGCCCACCGCCCCGGCTTCGAGCTGCATCCGCGCGATCGCCGGGCACTTGTGGGTCTTGGCGTGGGGCCGGGCGGCGATCCCGTTCCCGCGGACCGCGGTCTCGAGCCGGGCGATGTTCCCTTCGAGGGCGTCCAGATCCACGAGCAGGCAGGGCGTGTCGAGATCCCACATGGACATGCCGAACTCCGGCAGCGGCCGGGAGACGGCCCGGGCGGCGACCTCGGAGACGGGCGCGCCCTTCACTCCGGACGGGGCGAAGACGGCGGCGGAGGCGCCGGCGGCGCCGAGGAAACTGCGACGGGACAGGGGAACGGCCATGGGAATCTTGTACCACGCCAACAGCCGATGGTGTCCGGGAGGGCCCGATGCCGTACCATCGGCGATTGCATGATGCGACAAGTTCTTCGGTCGTCGGCGCGGTGGCGCCGGCTCGGGGCGGGGCTGGTTCTCGCGGGGGCGGTCGCCGTCCCCGCCGCCAGCGCGCAGGAGGGCATCCCGGTCACGAGCCCGCTGGTCGAGGCGGCGTGCGGGGCATGCCATGCCTCCGACGCGGCCGGGCGGATGTCCCGGATCTCGTTCCAGCGGAAGTCGGCCGAGGGCTGGCAGATCACGGTGATCCGGATGATTCGGACGGGCAACGTGGATCTCTCCGCGGACGACGCCCGGGCGGTGGTCCGCTACCTGACCGACCACCACGGGCTCGCCCCCGAGGAGGAGCGGCCCTGGTTCTATCTCGCCGAGCAGCGCCCGCTGCAGGAGACCTTCGACGAGGACGAGGATCTGCTCGCCGTGACCTGCTCCCGCTGCCACCACACCGCCCGGTTCCGGCTCCAGCGGCGCACCGACGAGGAGTGGGACCTCCTCAAGGGGATGCACGTCGGCTACTTCCCGGTGATCGAGGGCCAGACCTTCCGGGGGGAGTCGAGTGAGGACGGCGACGGGCGCTGGGCGGTGGACCGCGTCCTCGACCAGTTGAAGGCGAAGTACCCGTTCGAGACCGATGCCTTCCGCGCCTACCGCGCCAAGGGACCGGGGCCGGGAATCGCCGGACGATGGTTTCTCGACGGGCATCATCCCGGCGAGGGGCCGATCGCGGGCATCGTGGAGTTCACGCCGGGGGACGCCGCCGGGGACTACGACATCGCCGGGGATCTCGTCCACGCCGACGGCGCCGCCGAGCGCCGTTCCGGTTCCGGAGTGCTCTACGGGGGCTTCTCGTTCCGGGGCCGCGACCAGGGCGACCGGCTCGGGGAGCGGCGCGCGACGCTGATGCTGTCCGACGACGGCGAGACGCTGACCGGACGGCTGTTCGCGGGACGCTTCGGCGAGGATGGTCTGGACGTGGAGCTCTCGCGGCTCGGGACCGGGCCGCGGATCGCCGCGGTGTGGCCGCCCTCGGCCCGCACCGGCTCGGCTCCCGGCGGAGTCCGGGTGCTCGGCGCCGGGTTCACCGAGGAGGCCGCCTCCGCCCTGGATCTGGGAACCGGCGTCCGCGTCCGGAACGCGCGCGTCGTGTCCGCCATGGAGCTGCTCGTGGATCTGGAGGTCACAGGCGACGCTCCGGTGGGCTACCGCGACGTCTCCGCCGGCGGCGTGCGGGCCGTGGACTCGTTCGCCGTGCACGACGGCGTGGACTACATCCGGGTCAGCCCGGAAATGGCGCTCTCCCGGGTCGGCGGCGCGGTGGCGCCGAAGCAGTTCGTGCAGTTCGAAGCGACGGGGTGGCACGCGGGACCGGATGGCGAGCGGCTGAGCGGCGACGATCTGGATCTGGGTCCCGTCGAAGTGGTCTGGACGACCGAGGAGTACTTCATCCGCGACGAAGACTCGGACACCCGGTTCGTGGGCAACATCGGCCCCGACGGGCTGTTCACCCCCGGGCTCGACGGGCCGAATCCGGAACGCGAGCTGAACGCCGACAACATGGGCGACGTGTGGGTCGTCGCCACTCACGAGGATCCGATGACCGGCGAGACGCTGCGCGACCGGGCGCGGCTCGTGGTGGCGCCACCTGTCTTCCTCTTCTGGGATCTCTTCCCGCAGCGCACCGACAAATGACCGCAATCCAGCCGACGCTCGTCGAGGCGAGCCAGATGCATCGCTTCACCGGGGGGGCGCGGAACTTCGCCTTTCTCGTGCCCTCCTCGATGATCTTCGAGCTGGACGAGACCACCGGGACGGTCCTCGACCGCCTGCAGGAGGGGCCGCGCCCGCCGGCGTCGGTCGCGCAGACCCCCGAGGAACGCGACGCGCTGCGCGAACTGGCCGGGGTCGGCGCGGTCGTGCGCC
This sequence comes from Acidobacteriota bacterium, assembly GCA_022822745.1. Taxonomy (GTDB): domain Bacteria; phylum Acidobacteriota; class Vicinamibacteria; order Marinacidobacterales; family Marinacidobacteraceae; genus JAJEAO01. The sequence goes on along the minus strand of JAJEAO010000035.1, from coordinate 34,650 downwards.
AGGGGGCGCCGCTCATCCCGATCGGCGGTCTCCAGGAAGTGAACGAGCCGCCACCGATCCGCACCGTGGTGCTGAACATCACGAACTCGTGCAACCTCGCCTGCCGCTACTGCTACGAGTACGGCGACGACCGGATTGCCGAAGCCGAGGTTCCGGCGGCGATGAGCGAGGAGGTCGCCCGGCAGTCGGTGGACCGGCTCATCAGCGATTCCGGCAACGCGAAGGATCTGCAGGTCACCTTCTTCGGCGGCGAGACGCTCCTCAACTGGCGGGTGATCCGGCCCACCGTCGAGTACGCCCGCGAAGAGGCCGAACGGGTGGGCAAGCGCGTGGATTTCAGCCTCACGACGAACGCCACGCTGCTGACCCGCGGGATCTCCGAATGGATCGCCGACAACGGGATCGGCGTGACGATCTCGGTGGACGGTCCGAAGCAGTTCCAGGACTCCATGCGGGTTTACGGAAACGGCATGGGCAGCTACGACGTGATCGCGCCGCGCATCGAGCAGTTCCTGAAACTCCAGAAGCGCCCGGTCGGCGCCCGGGTCACGATCACCGCGAAGAACCTGGATGTCCGCCGGATCTTCGACCACCTCATCGGGCTCGGGTTCTACGAGGTCGGGTTCGCACCGGTGACCTCGTCACCCGACCAGGACTACGCGCTCGGCGAGGACGGTTTCGACGACCTGCTCGACCAGTTCCGGGATCTCGCCGACGACTACGTGGACGAAGCGGTCGAAGGCCGCTATCTCGGCTTCTCCAACCTGAGCGACCTGCTCGGAGAGATCCACGAGGGCGTGAGCAAGGCGTACCCGTGCGGCGCCGGTCTGGGTCTGGTCGGCGTGGCGCCCGGCGGGGAAATCGGACTCTGCCACCGGTTCGCCGGCTCCGGGGACCACGACCTCGGCCATGTCGCCACCGGTGTGGACGACGAGCTGCGCGCCGAACATCTGAAGAAGGCGCACATAGACGCCCGCACCGATTGCAGCCAGTGCTGGGTCCGCAGCCTGTGCTCGGGCGGGTGCTACCACGAGGCGCAGGTCCGCTACGGCGACCGGTTCCGCCCCAACCTCCACTACTGCGACTGGATCCGCGACTGGACCGCGCTCGGACTCTCGGCCTACGGCCGCATCCTCGACCGCGCTCCCGGGTTCCTGCACCGCTTCGAGGGCATGCTGCAGGCCGCGCGGCAGACCCCGTAGGAGAACCACATGAAACACCTGGCCCCGAAAAACCTGAAGGCCCGGTTCGCCACCGAATGGCTCGAGGACGGCGGCGCCGCCCGGGCCACCGCCGACGACCCCGGGCCGCACTACCCCTCCGGCTGCACCACGATCTTCTCGCCGGGGTGGGAGGTGGACTCGACCGGCGGCACCGCGGCGCTCTGCCAGCCCATGGAGCGGGATCTGTACGACTGCTACAAGACCTGCTACTGGCCCGCGCAGGTGCCCGACTACCTGAACAACAGTCCCGACTGGCACAAGAACTGTGCCTCGGCGACGCAGGACTGGCGCGAGATCGACCTGATCTTCCCATGAGGCGCCTTTCCGGTTCGGTCCCCGCTCTCCACCACGCTCCCCCCTCCCGCATGAGACATCGGTTCCTCCTCGCCCTTCTCGCGCTCGCTCTGGGCGCCGCCCCCGCATTCGCCCAGGCGCCGAGCCGCTTCCTCGCCGGGATCTGGCCGGACGAACTGATCGTCTTCGACCAGGAGACGCTCACCTGGGAGAAGATCGGCGCCCTGCGCCACGGCGCCGCCACGAACCAGAACCAGTCGGCGGACGGCCGCTTCTTCACCTTCGTGACCGGCCGCATGGAGACGGTGGAGATCTTCGATGTCGCCGAAATGGCGGTCGTGGACGACTTCCGCCTGAGCACGGACTCCGAGCGGGTGCGGTTCATGAGCGCGACGCCGAGCCCGGACGGGAACCGGATCTTCGTGATCCCGATCGTTGTCGAACTCCACCCGGACCGCTTCGTCCACGCCACCCCCTCCGAGATCTGGGTCTATGACCGGACGCGGCGCGAAGTCACCGGGCGCCTTCCGCTCGGCGAGGCAAGCGACTGGCGGCCCAACATCCACTTCAGCCCGGATGGATCGTCGGTGTTCTTCGTGAACGACGACATCGTGGAACTCGACGCCGAGACGCTCGCGGAGAAGCGGCGCGTCTCGCTGGGGACGCCGCTCGCGCCCGGTTACGGCGGAGTCCGCGGCCACAGCCTGAACGTGATCGAGCCCGGCCGCCTCTTCGGCACCTACCGCACGACCGAGCCCCGGCAGGGCATGGATCTGTTCGGCGTCCTCGAGATCCGGTTGCCGGAGATGACCTTCACCCACTACGAAGTCGGACCGGGGATGCAGATGAACCAGTTCGCCCTCTCACCCGACGGAAAGCGCGGCTACGCAGGACTGAACGACGCGGCCGTCCTCGACATGGAGACGAAGGAGGTCGTGCTGCGGCGCAAGGGATTCGAGCGCGGGCGGACGAACACTTCGATGATCGTCTCCGCCGACGGACAGCGTCTCTTCATCTCGGGCGTCGGCGACACGATGTACGTGTACGACGCCGAGACCCTGGAACCCGAAACCGAAGTGTTCGCCGGTGGAGACTTCATGATCGCGCCACGGGAGATCCGCTACCGGGGGGAGTGAGCGCGACCGCCGATGCGCTGCATCGGGTGCTTCCTCGCCTTCCGGGCCTTCCGGATCGTGGTTCCGGCGTTCTTCATCGGCTGGAATGGATCTGCCGGGTGGACCCGCGACTCCGCAATCGGCGCGGGCTCGACGCCTCTCCCTCTCGCGCGCCTCGGGCTGCTCGTCGCAGCCCCATCGCCGACTTCCACGCGCCATGCGCGGTGTGCAGCGCACACCGTGACGCCGTAGCGCCGCGCGAACCGGAAACGACCCCGCCGAACGCCCTCCACAGACGGACCCGGAAGCCGGGTCCGGTATGGAGGTGATCCCGCGGCCATCCCGCGCGGAGCGTCCGGCATGAGCCACGCCGAGATCGGCATCTACCGGCGGGCGATCGATCTGACGCTCCCCTACTGGAGGCGCCTTCCGGGCGTCATGGGGCTGTCGCTGGTCGCGGCGGCGCCGGGTCTCCTGTGGCCGCTTCTTCTCGTCCCCATCCTCGACACCGCGCTCCTCGGCGGGGACTTCGGATTGCTCGTCCGTCTGGCCGCCCTCATGGCGGGCCTTCAGATCGCCGGGCTCGTCCTGACCTCCGTCTCCGGCTACTGGTACGTGAGCCTGTCGGCGCGGGCGCTGTTCGACCTCCGCCTTCAGGTGTACCGGAAGCTCCAGCGGCTCTCGCCCCGGTTCTTCGCCACCGCCCGCACCGGAGATCTGCTCTCGCGGCTGAACGCCGACGTCTCCGAACTCCAGCGCACCGCCGGCGACCTGCTCCTCGGCGCCTCGTCGAACCTGCTGTCGCTGGTCGTGGCGGTGGGGCTCCTCGCCGCGCTCGCTCCCGAACTTCTCCTCCCGGCGGCGCTGGTCCTGCCCGCCGCCGGCCTTGCGCTCAAGTCCCTGCGCGAGCGCGTGACCGAGCAGAATCGTCGGCTCCGGGTGGCGGGCGCCTCGGTCGGCAGCGCGCTGGTCGAGTCGGTGCTCGGGATGCGGCAGACGGTGGCCTTCGGACAGGAAGACCGCGAGGCGGCGCGGTTCCGCGCCGAGAACGACCGCTTCATCGTCCGCCTCCTCGATGCCCGGCGGACCACCTACATCGCTTCGGGCCTCCCCGCCTCCCTCGTCGCGCTCGCCGGCGCCGCCGCCTTCCTGTGGGGCGGATGGCGGGTGATCGAGGGCAGCCTCACGCTCGGGACCCTGGGCGCCGCGATCACCTACCAGACCCGTCTCTTCGGGCCGGTCCAGGGGCTGCTCGGCCAGTACATGGGTCTCCGGGCGGCGCGGGCTTCCTTCGAGCGGGTCTTCGAACTGCTCGATCAGCCGGTGGGGGTGGCGGAGCCGACCCATCCGCTGCCCGCTCGCCGGATCCGGGGATCCGTCGCCGTGGAGGGAGTCTCGCTCTCCTACGGGCGCGGGGACGCCCCGGTGCTCGACGGGGCCGCGCTGCGCCTCGAACCGGGCGTTCTGACCGTGCTGGTGGGGCCGAGCGGCGTGGGCAAGACCACGCTCGCCGACCTCCTGCTCCGCCGCATGGATCCGGACTCCGGCCGCATCGCCTGGGGCGGCGAGGACATCCGGCGTTTCCGGCTCGCCGACCTGCGGCGCCGGATCGCGGTCGTGGAGCAGGATCCCTTCCTCTGGAGGGGCGACCTGGTGGAGAACCTGCGCTATGGCCAGCCCGACGCCAGCGAGGGGGATCTCCGCCGCGCCGTCCGACTGGCCGCGCTGGACGACTTCGTGGCGACGCTGCCGAAGGGGCTGCGAACGCCGGTCGGCGAGCGGGGCCAGGATCTCTCGGCCGGACAGCGCCAGCGGGTGGCGGTCGCCCGGGCGGTGCTGGCGGACCCGCAGCTCGTGCTGCTCGACGAGCCGACATCGGCGCTCGACGAGGAGACCGAGGCGCGACTCGTGGAGCGACTGGCGCCCTGGCTCCGGCAGCGGACGGCTCTGGTCATGACCCATCGGCGCGCCTTCGCGGAAGCCGCGGACATCCTGCTCCGGCTGGAGAACGGCCGGATCCACCCGATGAAGGGCTGGCGCCGATGAGGCGCAGCGACGAGGCGGCGTCCCGGCTGCGGATCGCGGTCGTGGACAGCGGGATCAACCCGGCGCACCGCCAGGTGGGGCCGGTGGCCGGGGGCGTCTGGATCGGCCCCGCTCCCGCGGGGGTCCGGATCCTGGGCGAGCACCATCCGGCCGACTGGGCGGACCGGCTGGGACACGGGACGGCGGTGGCGGCCGCGATCTCGGAGGACCTGCCCCCGGACCGTTACGAGCTGCTGTCCGTGCGCGTCTTCGGCCGCCGGCTGGATGCGCCGCCGGAGTGTCTCGCCGCCGGGATCGAGTGGGCGGTGGAGCGGGGCGCGAGGATCGTGAACCTGAGCGCCGGAGTTCCGGTGGCGAAGGATCCGGCGGGAGAAGCCGCGCTCGTCGCCGCGGCGAAACGGGCCGGCGAGGCGGGCGCGCTTCTCGTCGCCCCGGCGTCATCCGGCGGCCTGGATCTCGCGCCGGGGTGCGTCCCCGACGTTCCGGGTCTCATCGGTGTGGAAGCGGACGAAGGGCTGGAGCGGGGCGAGTTCGCCCGCCGCGGTTCGCGGGTCGTCGCGGCGCCGTGGGCCCGTCCGCTTCCCCCGCTGCCGCGCGAGCGCAACTTCAAGGGAGTCAGCTTCGCCGTGGCGCTCGTCACGAACCGCGCCGCCCGCTTCCTGATCACGAACGAGGCCCTGACCGCCGCCGAAACCGCCCGCCGCCTCCTCGACCCGGCATCAGCCCGCGCCGTAAGGTCTCCGGGCCGGGGAGCGACAAGGGGATCCGGACACCCGCAACCATGCGACGGCGGATGACCCATCCATGCGTCAGAATTCCCGCCCACTGGTATGTCGCGCGGCAGGAGACGCACCTTTGAACATCATCAGGCCCCTCAAGAACTTGGACGCAAATCGTGAGGCGGACCATATCCAGACCGAGCGCCTCTCGTCCATTCCGCCGAAGACGGTGAACCTGACGAACAGCGAGGGGATCTCTCGGGATGTGTTGCCGGCGCTCCGTGGCCTCGCTGCGGACTCCCTCCACGAACGCGAGACGCACACGGTACGCCCTGTGACATCCGGCGCACGCGAACCGTGCGACTTGCCGGAAGGTATCCTGACCCGATGAACTCACGGTACATCTGCCACATCCGGGAGGCGCTCTGGAAGCGGCCCGAACGCGGGGCCTGCGTGATGGTGGGTTCCGGCTTCAGCAAGCAGGCGAAGGCAAGTCAGTCCAGCGGCACACTCCCGCCGTCATGGAAGGAACTGGCCGACCGGCTTCAGGAGGCGCTCCGTGGCAGGCACATCGGCGCGGGCGGGTCTTCGACCGCGCCCGTGACGGCGCGTGACTGCGCACGGCTCGCCCAGCAGTACAAGGCGACGTTCGGCCAGTCTGCTCTGGACTCTCTTCTGCTGGCCCGCGTCCCCGACGGAGAACCCGGCTCGGTCCATCAGGAACTCCTCCGCCTGCCGTGGGCTGATGTCTTTACGACGAACTGGGATACGCTGTTGGAGAAGGCCTCCAGAAACGTCCTGGACCGCACCTATGATCCCGTCCTTCAGTCGGCCGACCTTGCGACCGCCGTTGCTCCGCGCATCGTCAAGCTTCACGGTTCGTTTCCGTCGCACCGACCATTCATCGTCACCGAAGAGGATTACCGCACCTACCCGACGCGCTTTGCCCCGCTGGTCAACACCGTGCAGCAGGCGCTTATGGAGTCCGTTTTCCTGCTTGTAGGATTCTCGGGTGACGATCCGAACTTTCTCCACTGGTGTGGCTGGGTCCGCGACCATCTTGGGCCGGCTGCGCCAAGGTTGTACCTCGCCGGCCTGCTAGGCCTGAATCGACCCGAGCGGCTGATGCTCGAAGAGCGAGGCGTTATTCCGATTGACTTGGAGTCAGAGGTGTCGAGGGCGGGGAGCCGCGAGGAGGCCCATCGAGAGGCCATTCAATGGATTCTCGACTCGTTGAGAGCAGGCAAGACTCGAGAAGAGCGGTGGCCGTCGCCAGTGCATCCGTCCCCCGGTGTGCACCTCGACACAGCCGGCCTCCCGCTGCCACCCCCTCCGGCGACGCAGCCTCGCAAGCCGCCAGCGGCTCCCGACGAGAGCTCAGACGCCAAGCCGCTGTCCGAACAAGTCACATCGCTCGCGGACGACTGGCGCCACAACCGGCACGTCTATCCGGGGTGGCCAATCCTTCCGTTCTCCAAACATTCCGGACTGTCCTCCGAAACCAGCACCTGGACCGAGGCCATACTCAAGACTACCCCCAACCTTGATCCGCCCGCCCGCCTGCGGGTCGTGCGAGAGTTGATCGAGCGCACCGAATTGTTGATGGATCCACTGACGCCCGACATGGCCAAGGAAGCAACGAATGCCGTGACGGCGGTTGACGAATTCTTGGCGGCCAACGGCCTCTCGGACGAGCAGCGAAGCCAGAGCGAGAGGGACTCCGTCGCCGTGATGCTGACGCTCCTGACGGATTCCCGTCACGACCTGAATCAGCCCGGCTTCGACGCGTGGGAACAAAAACTGGCCACACTGGTTCGCCCTGGTACGCCAGAGTTCCATCGGCTCCACCACGAACGCTGTCTCTCGAGGCTGTGGATGGGAGACTTTGCACGCCTGGCTGCGCTCTTGACATCTTGGCGGACAGGTGATTCCGACCCCATGTGGTCATTGCGCAAGGCAGCCCTCCTAGTGGCCTCTGGCGACCATGAGGACGCTCAAGGCTTGGCGCTTGCTGCCATCCACCGTGCGCAGCGAGCGTGGGCGCACGATAGCCGCGTCCACACAGCGTCCCGCCTCGGATGGGCGCTCCACTGGCGACGTGCACTCTACTGGACGGATTGGTGGCATGGCACACCGGATCGCACCGCACATCGGCCGGTCGCTACGCATCTGTGGCCGCGCTTGGCACCATACGAAGCCGATGCCCGGTCGCATCTCGAAGACTATGCGCGCCAATTGAGCCGAGCGCAGCCCAGAGTGACACCTTGGACGTTTGATCTCAAGAGGGTAAACCGCATTTCATTTTCCAACGTACGACAATACAAGGCGCTGCACGCTTGGCGGCTGATGCGACTCCTCGAACTCTCTGGACTTCCCTTCGCCCTTCCCGGCGTTGTGGTTCTGCGCGACGAAGTGGAGCGGATCACGGAGGCTCTCGCATCGTACATGCGGGCGTGTGCTGCTCGTTTGCTCGTGGTCAGCGGATTCGGGACCGCTAGTAGCGGCGACGCGGTAGTCTCTCAGACACGGCTCGCGCAGATGTCAGATCAGGAGGTAGGCGAGCTCTTCGAGGCCGCCCGGCGAGCACGTGACCATTTTCTGGGCAAGTGGACCGCGAGTCGGGTAGCGGACGACTTTCTGCTGGAGCGAGCGAAGAGTTCCATTGAGATCATGTCTCGGTGCGTCGTCCGTCACGGCGTCACGCGAGAGTCCGAGATTTTTAGGTGGGCGATCAACTACCGTCCTGCTGGACGGGGACTGAGCATTCCATTCCGCGAGGCGGTCGTACATCTGTGGGAACGCAGTTGGGCTGCGATGGATCTTGACGCACGATTGCGCGCCGTTCCTCAGGTGCTGTCCGCTCCTATTCCGGGTGATGCATTCCACGGAGACGGCGATCCCGTCAGCCTGCTCACTGCCGGATCGCCTGGACTCAAGCGTGGCGATGTGGGGGAGACGGTGTGGACGGCGTGTGTCACTCAGATCTGTCTGGGTCTGAGTGGGAATCGGTACGCACGCAGGCTCGCGTTCGTCCGGTTGTGCTGGATGACGGAGGAGGATCTCCTTGGGCAACACGAGGAGCAGGAGATTGCTCGGAGCCTTTGGGGAACGGAGAGTATGGAGTTCGATGGACTTCCAGCGGCACCCCGGGCCGACGACTGGGTGTATCTGATCCTCCCGGAACCCAAGACCGGGATTGCGGCGCGGCGGTTTCAAGCGAAGTGGATCGGCCCGGACGCCACTGGCGTAACGTCTGGGACTTTGGACACGCTCATTCGGAACGTTGCCGCCGCATGGAATCCGGATCATGCGCGGGAGCACGTCATTCATCTCTCGGCGGATGAAGAGTCTTGGTTCTGGGGAGTCGTCGAGGAGTGGCTTCGGCGTGAGTCAAGGGAGCGCGTGACGCGTGGCACATCTCGTGGCCACACCATTCCGTTGTTGGTCGCCCTGCTGGCTCGCCGGCGCGCCCCCTGCTCTGTGCTCCGTCGGCTGTCGGAGAATGCGGGGACCATTCCGCGGCCTCGGCACCCTTTCGCGGAGCAATGGGGGAGTCTTGAGAACCATTACCTCATCGTCGCGGCGTCCGCCGCTTTGGCAGACGGGGATCGTGGAGAAACGGAAGACGGCCTACGACTGGGAATCAGGTCTCCGGACGGGCGGGAGAGCGTCGCCGCGTGGAGCGCCCTTCGGTGGTGGATCACGACATCTGCCCGGAAGGTGAGTTCCTCCGTGCGACCACCGTCGCCGCGTGACGTGCGAGATATCGGCATAGCGATCGGATCGACTGAACAGAGCGGCTTGGTCGGTGCGCTGAGGGCCGCCTGCGCGGTCTACGAGAGTCAAGATCCAGGGTTCATCAGGGCGATCCACCGGCCCATTCTGCGGGGGTTGAGGCGCTTGCGACGGGAACTTGAGTACAGGGCGAGCGTGGGGGACCGCCGTCGCACGCCAGATCTTCCGCTCCGCAGGCATTGGTGTGCCCGGCTGGCGTGGGCCATGAGGCACGCCGGTCGCGGAGACGACGATGTCGTCGGTGCCTGGATTGAGGCGGCAGACGCAGATCCTCTCTGTCTTGTCCGATTCGTCAGGGAGCGGTACGGCACCTCCCCACCGAGCGGGGATCCGCTGGATCCCACGGGTGACGGGGATCCTCCGCCACCGCCGTGACGCCGCTTCGTAGCCTCAGCCCGCTGTCGCTTGCCCCCCGTGCGCCCGGCGCCGTCACCACGCCCGACACCGCCGACGGCGCGGATCCTGACTCCGCGACACCTGAGACCGCCGCCCGCGGGCCCAAACCCGACCGCAGTGGTATTGTCTGTCCGCCTGCCTACCTCCATTTCGGTCCCCTGACGCCCCCGCTCCCCGAGATGCAGGTCTTCCGCGTCCGCTCACACCCTTAGCCCCCGCGTCCGATCCGTTCAATGAAGTCACGATCTCTTGCCGAACGCCTCCTCTCGGACAATCTCCTGACACGGTGGAATGTGACCCTGGACGAACTGACGCAAGTAGTAGATCAGAATCCAAGCCTCCGCGGGATGGTGCTCGGATACCTCGCGGAGTTGAAGCTGGAGACCCTATGGCTGTCGTCCCGCCAGATCACCAGCGTCGGGAAACCCGATGATCATGACCGGAGTCGTAAGGGAGATCGCCTGATCCGCTACCGCGGCGCCGACTTCATCTACGAGTCCAAGTCGCTCCAGACCACGACGGTGAAATCCACGCCCGAGGGCTGGATCGGCAAAGCACAGGTCGACGCGAGTGACAGGCGAACCGTCACTCTGCCTGACGGCTCAAGCATGGCGACAACCTGCCTCCTTACGAATGAGTTCGATATTCTCGCAGTGAACGTATTCGCCTTTGAGAACCGATGGCGATTTGTCTTCGCCAAGAACTCGGATCTCCCTCGATCCAGATACAGGCGATACAGCGATTACCAGCGCTCCCATCTCCTAGCGACCTTGGTCGAGGTGACATGGCCCCCAAAGCCACCATTTCGCCCAGAGCCGTTTAGTCTGATGAACGAGATCCTTCAGGAACGCATGCGATCCACGGAGAATCCGTCCGGCGCCTTGAGGAAGACCAAGAAGTAGGAATGGTTCTTCCGAGCATGGACTTGGCGCAGCATTCTGCTAACGCCGGGGCGATTAGGACGAACCACTACGAAGAGATCCTTGCAATAAAAGCCGAGCTCTGAGTAAGCGTTTATGATCTCGACGTGCGTGAGATTCTGTCGATTCGCACTGACTTCATCCTGGCACTTCACGATGAACGCACCACGCGGCTTCAGTACCCTGTGTGCTTCATTGCCTCCGTCGATGTAGAGATCGAGAACAGCCGCATGCCATTTTCTCGCGGGACGGCGAGGCTCCTCCTTGCCGTTGGAATAGTGATCCCGAAACGCACGGTGAGTGCCGCCTCCAGCCTTCCTCGTCCCGTTCTGGCGAAAGAACCCCTCCATGTAGGGCGGATCGAATACGACGGCGTCGATCGTGCTTGATCCGTACGGCAGGTCTCGGCAGTCAGTACCAGTGGCTAGATCCGACGGGAGGAACTCGTAGCGCCGCGTGTCGACCTGTCTCCAGAAGACGCCCTTGCCGTACGTGACATCCGCGATTCGTGCGCCCTCGCTAACGTGAAGGGCTAGCACGTGCGGAAAGACTTGAGCGTTCGTTCCGACGTATGCCGAGACGATCAAGTCGGTCGTGGGGATCCCGGCAGGCCGCTTACGCCCCGAAGGCGTGACTGAAGTGTCTGTGCCAAAGAGCACTTGCGGTTGCGGAGGAGACATGGGAGTTCGGTGAATCGTGCGGAAAGAGAGTCGTTGTGGGCGCGTTGACTTCGGTAGTATATCGTACTGCACGTGTCCCTGCCTCCGTGGACCGCCGCGGGTCTCAGATGTGCTCTAGGGGTAGGAACCGGTCGCGCGCCACGCGGATCGGTCGGGCGACCTCGAGCCGGACAGAAGGCGCGACCAGGAGGGCGATCCGTCGGAGGAGGATGGGGACTGCGGTGACCTCACCCTTCCCCTCGACGATCGGGACGATGCGAATTCCTCCGGGCACGGATCACACGAGCGACGGGAAGAGACCTCGGGGGGCTGGCGATGCGCGCTCGGGATCCGGCAGGATCAGCTCCATGCGAAGCATCTCCCCCGGTGTGGACAGCCCCTCCTGCAGGGTCTGCCGTCCCCTCGAGTCGAGCGGGGCCAGCTTCGTCTCTCCGTGTTCCGCAACGACCGCGAGCAGCGAGTCGTGGGGAAGCGCCTGCTGATCCAGGAGGTCGGCGCTATGGGTCGTCGCGAGGATCTGCGATTCGGCGCTCGCTTCCAGCATCACATCCATGAGCGCCTCTGCCGCGGCCGGATGCAGCGCGAGCTCCGGCTCCTCGATGCCGATGACGCGGGCGCCCGACAACCCGTTCCCCCCGTTCTGGAGCAGCGCTACGAGTACGCCGAAGGCGCGCAGTGTGCCGTCGGACATGCTGCCAGCGAGGAAGCGCCATGGATGCTGGTCCCCCCGGACATGCTGTCGAAACTCGAGGGTGAGCTTCGGGCCGAGCACCTTCGTGCGAACACCGGCGATGCCCGGTACGACCGCCGAGAGGTACCGCACGACCCGCTTGGCGCGCGCCGGCGAGTCCAGCTTCAGGGCCGAAAAGACACTCGCTGCGTTCCCGCCGTCCGAGTCCAGGAGGTCTGCCGACGCGGAGTCCTGGAACTCGCGCAGGCGTCCGGGCTCCAGGTTGTAGAACGTCATGTGCGAAAGAGCGTCGTACACCGGTCGGATGACCGGGTGGTTGGAGGCCGCTGGCAGATAGAGACGCTCGGGACCGGGGACTGGCGAGAGCCGGGACGTGAACGCCTCGGCGAGTGCGCCGTCGCGCACCAGGAAGTGCCCGGATTTCGCCGGGTCCGTCGAACGCACCCGGCACTCCTCCCGCCGGATACGAAATCGGCCCCGCGAACGCGCCCCGACCGTGAAGCCATAGGTCGCGGAGCCTTCGGGGAGGCTCAGATCGAGTCGGAGGCGGAAGTGGTTCGGGTGGCCGCGGGACCGCCGACGCACTTCGCCGACTCCGCCGCGCTCGCGCAGAGCGTGCTCGATCGGGAATCGCAGCGACTGCGCGACGAACCGGAGGGCGTCGAGGAAGTTGCTCTTCCCACCACCGTTCGGGCCGACGAGCAGCGTGAGCGGCTGTAGCTCCACATCACACGCAGCGATGCTCTTGTAGTTCTGGAGGACGACCCGGGTGAGCGTCCTGCTGTCCCCGGTCGTCATGAAGGCATCGGCCCGGTGCCATCGTAACGGCGTGCGGCCCGCCCCTCGGTCCTGCGAGGGTCTCGAAGTGGCGCGTCGATCATGGCGGGACGGGAAAAGTGAGACGAACGCGATGGGACGGAATCGGCGTTCGACGGGCTCGTGAGCCGCCGGTGACGCCACGCGCAGGCACCGAGGACGGACATGGCGGTCGGAGTGCGATACTGCGCCGCTTGCGCTTCTTCAACACCGCCGGGCCGGTAAGGGCAGCCGACCACTACCTCATCCCCCCGCTGGATCGCCTTGACTTCGACCACGTCCAGAGGCTGATCCGGCACAAGCGCTACTTCGTCCTCCACGCTCCCCGGCAGACGGGGAAGACCTCGGTGCTGGACCGGCTCTGCCACGAGCTGAACGCCGGCGACCGATATCGCGCGGTCTATCTCAACGTGGAGGGCGCACAGGCGGCGCGCGAGGATGTGGGGGCGGCGATCCAGGCGATCCTGAGCGCGCTGGCCCGCGCCGCGCGGCGAACGCTGAACGACGACTTCGTGAAGCGGCGGTGGCGGGCGGCGCTCGATGAGTGCGGGCCCCACGACGCCCTCCAGGAGGTGCTCAGCGCGTGGGCGGGGGCTCACCCGAAGCCGCTCGTCCTCCTGCTCGACGAAGTGGATTCGCTCGTCGGGGACGCGCTCATCTCCGTGCTCCGGCAACTCCGCGCCGGATACCTCGACCGACCGAAGTGGTTTCCGTCGAGCGTGGTGCTGTGCGGGGTGCGGGATGTGCGGGACTACCGGATCCACTCCAGTTCGGAGAAGGCGGTGATCACCGGCGGGAGCGCCTTCAACATCAAGGCGGAGTCCTTCCGGCTGGGCGACTTCCGCGAGGAGGAGGTGCGGACGCTTCTCACCCAGCACACGGAGGAGACGGGGCAGAGGTTCACGGACGGTGCGCTGGCGGCGGTGTGGGAGCAGACGCGGGGACAGCCGTGGCTGGTGAACGCGCTGGCCTACCAGGCGTGCTTTGCGGACCTCCGAGGCCAGGATCGCCGCCGCCCGGTGACCCGCGACGCCATCCTCCGGGCTCGGGAGGCGCTCATCCTCCGTCGCGACACGCACCTCGACCAGCTCGCCGACAAGCTGCAGGAGCCGCGGGTGCGGCGCGTCGTCGAGCCGGTCCTCACTGGCGCAAACGCGGGAGGGGTTCCCCCCGCCGATCTGGAGTACGTCCGCGACCTCGGGCTGGTCACGACGGCGCGCGGCCAGATCGAGGTGGCGAACCCGATCTACGCGGAGGTGATCCCGCGGGAACTGACTTGGGCGACGCAGGTGAGCATCGCGCTGAAGCCGGCGTGGTACGTGCGGGAGGACGGGTCTCTGGATGTGGGAGGGCTGCTCGGGGGCTTCCAGCAGTTCTTCCGGGAGAACGCCGAGCACTGGATCGCACGGTTCGACTACCTGGAGGCGGGGCCGCAACTCCTTCTTCAGGCGTACTTGCAGCGCGTGGTGAACAGCGGGGGTCGGATCGAGCGGGAGTACGGACTGGGGCGGGGCCGGGTGGATCTGGTGGTGGTCTGGCCGGGGAATGGTCTGGAGGAGAAGACCGTCATCGAGTGCAAGGTCGTGCGGGGGAGCCTGGAGCGGACGATCGAGGATGGCGTTCGGCAGACGCGGGAGTACATGGACCGGGCGGGGACGAAGGCGGGGCACCTGGTGGTGTTCGACCGGCGGCCGGGGCGGAGCTGGAAGGACCGGATCTTCTGCAGGCAGAGCGATCCGGTCACCGTGTGGGGGATGTAGCGATCAACCCCTCAGCACCGGAGGGGGAGGGGCCGCTGGCAGACCTACGCGCCGGAAATCTGGTGGAGGAGTTCGGGGATCTGGGTCTGCCAGCGGACTCGCTCCACGATGTTGGTCCGGCGTGACGCGACCCACGACATAGCCTGCGCGATGTCGTAGAGGGTCTCAGCGCGATGGGGCGAACCCGGGACGGCATGGCGGACGTTCTCGACTTCCTTGCCATGGGTCGCGAGGTGCGAGGGCGAACCGGAAGAACCGATCCTGAAGCGCGTGTCCTGGCCGGTGGCGCAGATGCGGAGCACGCGGGCGGCCGCGTGCGTGTTCCACGCCTTCCTGAGCGGCCCGTCGGTCCAATCCATGAGAGTCCACACGTTGGCTGGAGTGTTCTGCCACTGAGTGAAGTTCTTCTGAGTCCGGTTCGCGCGTTCGAATTCCTCGAAGACAAGCTCGCCGATCGCGTCCAGCCGGAGACCGCGGCGATGCAGACGGCTCTCGCGCCGCTGCTCCGCGATCACCATTCCGTTCCAGCAGATCTGACGGAACCAGTCGAACCGCACACTGAGGCGCGTTGATCCGTCCACGGAATTCGACACGCCGCAGCGGAACTCGATTCGGTTCCCGTAGGTGTCCTCGAAGCTGTACTCGGCGGGGAGAACGAACGAGAAGTGCATCCACTCACCGAGCGCCGAGAGCGAGAGCTCGGCATGCAGCTCCTCGGGCGGGAGTCCGCAGCGGGCGAGGCCATTCAGGCACATCTCGACCGCCTCGCGGTGCTGGACCAGCGCATAGCTTCGGGAGACGGTGCCGACCGCCATCGCGGAGACGCCGTTGCCAGGCCTTCGCACCACGCACCAGAGCTCGGGGTGGGCGGCCATCCCGGGTCGCGTCCGAAACGGCGTCATCTCGAACTCGGGGAGCAGTTCGAGGAGAGCGCCGACCTGTCCGGTCAGCCGACGGACGCTTCGTCCCCGCCACTTCGTCTCCCCATAGGGGCTGCTCGGTTCCGCGACGCCGCCCGCGCCGTGCGCGTCCGCGGGCTCGATCGGCTGCGACGAGATGGCGATCGCGTCGGTAGCGCGCGGGAACAGACCGGGGAGGTTCTGCGCCATGGCGAGGGTGCCCCCGAATCCTGCCGAGAGCTCGTCGAGGGGCGTCCCGTCCTCGGCGAGTTCGTCCCGAAGCTCCTCGTCCGTGAGGTCGAGCGCGTCCTCGCCGAGTTCCGCGAGGAGGTCATCGAGGGCGTCGCCGCGCCAGCGTCGTTGCTTCATGACATCCCCCTTCTCTTCGCCCGCTCCAGTCGCCGGCGGATCCGCCGGCGCGCCGTGGCGAGCTGGGTTGGCGTATATCCCATGGGTTCCCTGAGCTGTAAACCTCGACGACCCTCGAGCATGAGTTCGACGAGTCGGCGCTCGGGGGATCCCGCGTCGAAGAGGGCCAGAAGCCGCCGGCGCATGGCCCTCAGCCGCTCCCCGGCTCCGGGGCTCCGGGCGCTCGGAAGCACCACGTCCTCGTCAAGGGGGACGAACCGGAGCGCCTCGCCCCGTTTCCGCGCCGCGCTCGCCAGCGACCTCATGACCCCGAACAGGAACGCCGGGATCGCCATCCGGACGGGGCACTTCCGCCTGCCGCTGATCGTCCGCACGAGGGCCTCCTGCACCAGATCCTCCGGTTCCTCCGGGAGGCCGTGAGCGAGCGAATGGGCGGCCTTCACCAGGCGGGCCCGGTCGGCGGGCGAGAGCCGCGCGATCTCGAGGCGCACTTCCGTGAGGGGGCGGTTCGGTCGGGAATCTGAGGACGATGGGGTCGCGTTCATGGTGGTCTGCGCGAGTGCGAGAGACTGCTGTCAATGTAGGCTGCGATGGCCGGCGAATTCGGACAGGCGCGCTGGCGAGCCGGCGACATGCCGAGCACCTGACGGCGCTCCGGGCGCGAGGCGATCCACTCCGCCGCTCGTGTGGCAGGCGCGTCGGGTGGCGCGTCAATCAGGGTGAGACGGCGCCGGACGGTCCCCCCGGATATCGTGAAGCTGGGTGTCGCGAGCTACCACGCTCCTGCCGGATCATCGGGACCCCTTCGACCGCATTCTCATCGCTCGGGTCCAGGTGGAGGAAGTCACGCTGCTGACCGCCGACAGGACAGTGGCGCGTTGCCCGGAACCCCTCCGGCTTCTCCGGGCCTGAAGCGCCGTTCGCCGGAGGAACGCCGGCGTCCGGCGGGCCGGCCGACTACCCGCCGAGGGCGCGGCGGATGATGTCGTGGACGCGGGTGTTCAGGCCGAAACCACGGACTCCATCGGCGCCGGGGCCGTAACCGAAGAGCAGCACGGGCTCGGAAGTGTGGCCGCCCGTGGACCACACGACGTGGGTGTGGTTCGCCAGCTTGCGGGCGGCGAGAGAAGCCGGAACCGAGATCTGGTCGAGATAGAAGCGGCTGAAATCGCGCGGGAGCGGCCGCTCCTCGTTCAACTCGCCGGCGATGTCGGCCGCTTCCTCCTCGGTGAGCTGGATTCCCGTCGCGTTCTCCACGACGGACCGCACCGAAGTCGTGGTCGCAGGCGTGGAGACCTCCGGCATCGCCTCGATCAGCGAACGGCGCTGTCCGGCGAGCATCTCGATGTGCCGCGCGGAGGCCATCTCGGCGCCGGCGGTGTAGTCCCACTGGATCCGGTCGGAGACCGGGCCCGGGCCGCCGCCGCCATAGGTGAAGGAGAACCCGCCGGTCCCGTGGTCGGCGGTGACCAGAACGAGGGTGTCCTCGCGTCCGCGAGCGAAATCGAAGGCCGTTCCGACGGCCTCGTCGAAGGCCATGATCTCGGCGAGCATCGCGCCGGCGTCGTTCTCGTGCCCCGCGTAGTCGATCCGCCCCGCTTCCACCATGAGGAAGAAGCCGTCGGGATCGGTCTCGAGGGAGGCGATGGCGGCGCTGGTCAGCTCGGCGAGGGTCGGGACCGCGTCGTCGAGCCCGGCGTGGGTGCGGTCGAGCACGTAAGGCAGGTGACTCGCTGCAAAGACCCCGACCAGACGGTTGGCGCCGCGCGCGGCGGCGAGCCCCTCCCGGTCCCCGACCACGGTGTAGCCGCGTTCCGCCGCCTCTCCGAGCAGATCCCGGTCATCCTCCCGGTTCGATGCGCCGTCCACGGCCTCGGGGATCGCGGGAACCCTCGCCGAAAGGCTCGTCCCCGCCGGGATCATCGCCCGGCCCCCGCCGCCGAGCAGGACCTCCACCTCGGGCGCGGTGAACAACTGATCCGCGAGATCCGGCTCGGGGACATAGCGCGACCGGGCGTGGACCTTGAACGCCGCCGGGGTGGCGTGGGTGAGGCGCATGTCCGAAACGAGCCCGGTCGCCAGCCCGCGCTCCTCGGCCCACTCGAGAATCGTGGGAACCGGCTGCGCGGACTCGGGGTCCACGCTCAGCGTCTCGGTGAGGGCGCGGCGGCCGGTGGCCATCTGGGTGCCGGCCGCGGCCGAATCGGTGGTGATCCGGTCGTACGAGAACGGCATCGAATAGCCGGTGTGGCCAGCGTTCCCGAGCTCGGTGGTCCGGAAGGGGCGGCCCTCGAGTTCGGTCGCCGCGGCGTAGCCGAGGGCGAGCTGGTTCATCCCGAATCCGTCCCCGATGAACAGGACGACGTTCCGGGCGGAAGCGGCTTCCGGAAGGGGCTCGGGACGGACGCAGGCGACGGCGAGCAGAGCGCCGCCGGCGAGGCCGAACTTCGCCGCGGTGGAGATGCGCCGGAAGGTCCGTCGGACCGGAGTGCTCTGTGCTGGTCGGAACAAGGCCGCTCCCCCTTGCTGGTGCGGGCGCGGCCGGCCCCGCCGCCGGGCCCCCTCGGGACGGGGAGCCGAAAACTCTACTCCCCCGGCCGGGCGCCGGGCATGGGCCAACCAGACGGTTCGCGACTCGTCACCGCCTGGTAATGCTCCTTCACGAAGTCCTCGAACAGTTCGGCGAGGTGACGCGCCGCGTTCTGCAGACTGGAGCCGCGCTCCCGCTCATCGAAACCGCTCAGCGACCCCCGCACGGTCGAGCCGGGGGCGGAGGCGACCGCGTCCACATAGTGGACATCGATCACCTCGCTGCCCTCGATGATCTGGAGCTGGCCGTTGATGAACTGCCGGTCCAGCTTCGGCCTCATCTGCTGCGTGTGCCGGTAGCTCGTGACGCGCAGCGTGAGAGCCGCTTCCTCGCGGTCGTCCGTCAGCCGGAACCAGTTGCGCCGGCGCTGCACTCCCTCCCGCACCTCCACCAGCGCCGCGGCGATCGCCTCGGCGCGCTCGGCGTCGTCCGTCTCGGTGGCGTGCACGAAGACGGGAAACGGTTCGGGCGGGCGGCGTGGCGCCTGGGCCGACGCAAGGGCGGCCGACGCCGCGAGGACGGCGACGGCCACGGCCGGAGGTCGAAGAGAAGGGGCCATGCCGACGATTCTACGGAGCGGCGCGGGCGGGAGTCGGCGCGAAACGGCGCGGCGGTCCGAAGGCATCGGGCGCCTCGCCGCACTCGACGGTCCCGATGAGCGACTCGGCGAGCGATTCCCGGATGAGGTCCTCGGGGTCGGGGAACAGGCGCGCCTCGACCTCGGCGACTCGGCGCGGCCGGGAGCGGGTGCGGGGAGCGCCGGTGATCAGGGCGCAGCAGTCTCTCGCCGGGGTGGCCGAGATGTCCCAGGTGCCGATCCCCTCGGCCCGCCGCATGATGGCCGCCTTGTCCAGGCCGACGAGGGGACGCAGGACGGGCAGGGTCACGGCATGGTCCGCGGTGACCAGGTTCTCGAGCGTCTGGGAAGCGACCTGGGACAGGCTGTCCCCGGTGACCAGCGCCCCCGCCCCGAAGCGGCGGGCGACGGCCTGCCCCACGCGGAAGGCGAAGCGCCGGAACAGGAGCGCCTCGTACCCGGTCCGGCTGCCGACGAGCCCGAGATCGAAGTGGGTGTAGGGCACGAGCACTAGCCGCGAGCGGCCGGTGAAGCGCGACAGGGACCGGGCGAGCCGGATGGCCTTCGCCGCGGAGGGTTCGTCCGGGTCGGCGCGGCCGGGCGTGAGATGCACGAAGTCCACGCGACAGCCGCGACCGGCCACCATCCACGCCGCCACCGGCGAGTCGAACCCGCCCGAGAGGAGGGCCACGACCCGCGCGGCCGAACCGACCGGAAGCCCGCCCGGACCCTGGATCCGGCGGGTCCACACGTAGAGCGCCTCTTCGTGCGCCTCGATGAACACGGTGAGCGCGGGGTGGCTCAGGTCCACGCGCTCCCACGGGCTCCGGTCGAGGACGGCGCGCCCGATCTCCTTGGCGAGCCGCTGCGAGCGGATCGGGAATCCCTTGTTCCGGCGACGCACGCGCAACGCAAACCCTCCGCCCGGGGGCGGAGGTTCCCGCGAAGCGAGGCGGCAGGCGAGTTCCAGGGCCATCTGCGCCGTCCGCTCCGCGGGAACCTCCCGGTTCTGCCCGTCCCGACGCGGGATGAGGTAGGCGGGGAGCGCGAGCTGGAGCCCGAAGACGGTCGAGATCCGGTCGAGGGCGTCGTCGAGGTCCCGCTCCCGGCCGGGCGGGACTTCCACCCAGACCCGGTCGCCGATGGAACTGGCCTTCCACCCGGGCCCGAGCGGCAACAGTCTTCGACCGATGTTCCGCTTCAGCGCCTCCCGGAAGGAACCCCGGTTGCGGCCCTTGATCCGGATCTCCGGGGAGCGGACGAGGATCCGGCGGGACAGAACGGCCGGGTCCGGCTCGGGGGCTGGCATGGAAAGGTGAGCGATGAGCGCCGGTCTGGAGCGCCCGCCCTCGCTCCCGCCGACAGGACCGGGAGAGAGCCGGCCCGGAGATCGGTCCGGCGCCGCAAGAGCCCCGGTGGTGAGCCGTGAAGGAATCGAACCTTCAACCTACTGATTAAGAGTCAGTTGCTCTGCCTGGTTGAGCTAACGGCCCACGCGGCGCCCGGGGACGGCCACCCGCCCCGACCCCGCTGGTACGCCTGAGAGGACTCGAACCTCTGACTTCTTGCTCCGGAGGCAAGCGCTCTAATCCACTGAGCTACAGGCGCTCCCGGCGGAACGCGGGAATTTAGCAGCCGGAGCGGCAGGCTTGCCGCCCGGCGCCCACGGAATGTCGGACTCCGCCGGTGCTCCGGGCGCCGGCGCGGCGCGGAACGACGCTGGACGGGGCGCTCGGGAGAGCCTCCACCGGGCGCACTCGGGCGCTCCACGTTTGCCGGTCCGGAAAACCAGAGCTCCCCGGCTCTGCCTACCGGAGGGCTGCCAGGCGGCGGAGCAGCTCCTCGGCGAGACCCGGCCGGGGCGCGTCGCACCAGTTGACCGGAAAGCCGGCCACCTCCCCGGAGGCGCCGGACTGCGCCGGCGAGAGCCAGGGCTTCTCGCCGCCCTCATCCCGCTCCGCATCAGCGGGACCGTCTCGGACCGCGGCAACCCGATGCCCGCACCGGAAGAGATCGGGGACGAGCAGGCTCAGCACCGCGTAGGAGTCGAACGGATAGGTCGCCCGACGACCCGTCTCGGCCTCGAACCAGTCGAGGTAGTCCTCGATGGGCGTCTCGAAGACCTCCCAGAACGGCGTCCCGGCGAGCGCGCGCCACTGGTCGGCGCCGATCGGGACTTCCACCGCGAACGCGAACGGGACGAGGGTGGTTGGCGCTCCGCTCGCGAGCGCCACCTCGGCCGCTTCCGGATCGAGCTCGAAGTTGAAGTCCGAGTAGCGAATCGGGCTCCCCGGGAACCGGAGCGGCTGCCCGGGCCGCCGTCCGATCACCGCCACCAGATTCTCGATCCGAGCGGCAAGGTCGGGCCGCATTCGGAGCGCGGTGGCCAGGTTCGTCGCCGGGCCGAGCACGAGAATCGTGAGCGGCTCGCGCTCCAGCGCCTCGATGAGCGCCCGCGCCGCGTCGGTGAGGGCGCCGCCGGGCGCCGCCGCTCCCCGGTGGACCGGCAGTCCCGGCGGCCCGAACCGCCGGGCGATCTCGATGGCGATCGGGTGGCCGATCTCGACGGGAGCGTTGCCGAACACAGTGCTGACGCCGACGACCTCGATTTCGGGCGAGTGGAAGGCGGTGACCATGGCCACCCCGTCGTCGGGCTCGTGGCCGCCGGGCATGACCGCGGGATCCACGTCCAGCCACACGCGGCGGGGCGACTCGCTGGTGCGGTCCGGCTCCGTTGGCGGCGGCGCCGATCCCCCACCGCACGCGGCCAGGATCGCCGTCGCCAGCGCAATGGCAACGGCGCTGCGAACGCGCGGCCCACGGCCAACGGCTCGCGTCAGGGGTTCATTCATGGGGCGTCGTTCATGGGCATTTGGACTGCCGGTCACCCGGAGAACTGCCCGGCGCTCCATACCACTGCCCCGGCGCAACTTGGTATGGAGCGCCAATCCTATGGAGCGCCCCGGTTCTCCCGGTAGGGGTTCTCCAGAGCGGCACCGCGCCACAAACGCGCCGGCGCCTATGGAGCGCCGCTCTCCAGAGCGGCAATTCGCGCTCCTTCCCAGCGTCGCCAGCGTACTCACTGCCGGGCGGGGCCCCCACCGGGAGAACTGGCCCGGCGCGCCGGCAATGCGCCGGCAGGGGTGGCGCCGGCGTACCCGTGCCGGGCGGGGCCGCTACCGCGAGAACCGGCCCGGCGCGCCGGCAAACCGGGCCGTGCGGGCAGCGCGCCATGAACAGGACGCTACGCCGGGGGGTCGTAGCGGTTCGGGACCCGGCCGTCCAGCAGCGTCGGGAACGGACAGTCGTCCTTCAGGAACTCCTGGGCGAGGTCGTAGGTCCGCCGGTCGTCGTTCCGGCGGATCCCGCGGCGGATCCCGGCAATCCGGGTTCTCGACCCGGCGCAGAAAGCGTCCACCAGCGGCAGCACTTCGCACTCCTCGGCCCCCCGGGCGATGAGGGCTTCGGCGCGCACGACCGTGGCGACCTGCGCGTACAGCTCGGCGCCGTAGTCCACGAACCGGGCCAGCAGAACCTGCCGCTTCTCGAGGCCCTGCCCGTGGCGCAGCATGGCGTGGAACAGGCTCCGCGCCAGCTTCCGGCTGCTCGCGGCCACGAAACCGAGATGGCGCCGGGCCCACCGCGCGCCGCCCGAGGGGGCGCCGAAGGGCAGCCACAACCGCAGGTACCACGGCGCGTAGAACAGCCCGGCCCGAAGCGCCGTCCGGATCCGGCGGCCGAGCGGGACCGACGGATTCAGGACCGCTCCGGCTCGGGTGAGGTGGGGGTCGAGAACCTCGCGGGCGATGAACAGACGGAGGATCTCGCTCGAGCCCTCGAAGATCGTGTTGATCCGGTTGTCCCGCAGGGTGCGCTCCGCCGGGAACGGCCGCTCTCCGCGGGCGGCGAGGGAATCCGCGGTCTCGTAGCCGCGGCCGCCGAGCACCTGGACCGTCTCGTCGGCGATGCGCCACGCCGCCTCGCTGGCGTACATCTTCGAGATCGCCGCTTCGATCCGGATATCGGCCCCGCCGATGTCCACGAGCAGCGAGGTCAGGTCGGACATCGCGTCCATGGCGAACGTGGTCGCCGCCATGCGGCCGATCTTGTCGGCGATCGCCGCGTGCTTCCCGATCGGCGCGCCCCACTGGACCCGCTCCCGCCCCCAGGTCCGCGCGATGTAGAGCGACCGCTTCGCGGTGCCGATGCAGATGCCGGGAAGCGTGAGGCGTCCGGTGTTCAGCGTGGTCAGCGCGACCCGCAGCCCCTTCCCCACCGGCCCGAGCACGTTCTCCCGCGGAATCCGCACTTCGGTGAACCGCATGACGCCGTTGTAGAGCGCCTTCAGGCCCATGAACCGGCAGCGGCGCACGACCTCGACGCCGGGCCAGCGGGTGTCCACGATGAAGGTGGTGATCCCCTCGCGGCCACCCGGCTTCGGGGCCGGAGTGCGGGCCATGACGACCAGCCAGCGCGCTTTCGTGCCGTTGGTGCACCACAGCTTCTCGCCGTTCAGGATGAAGTGGCGCCCGTCCGGAGTCGGCTCGGCGCGCGCCTCCATCCGGGCGGCGTCGGAGCCCACCGAGACCTCCGTCAGCGCGAATGCCGAGATGTCTCCCGCCGCCACCTGCGGCAGGAAGTCCCGCTTCTGGGCGTCGGTCCCGAAGAGCAGGATCGGCTGGGCGATCCCGATGGACTGGTGCGCCGAGATCAGCGAGGCGAGGCTGCCGCAGTGGCTTCCGAGCAGGATCGCCGACCGGGTGTAGGTCCGCTGGGAGAGCCCGAGACCCCCGTACTCCTTCGGGATCTTGATGCCGAACGCCCCCATCCGGGCCAGCTCCGCGAGGACTTCATCGGGGATCTCGCCGGTGCGGTCGATCTCGTCCGCGTCCACCGACTCGAGCAGGAAGGCCTCGAGCCGCTTCAGGAACCTCTCGCCTTCCGGCTCCACTCCGGCATCCGGATAGGGGCGGACGAGACCGGTGTGAAGCCGCCCGAGGAAGAGTCCGCCGGCGAAGGTCGGATAGCGCCACCCGGTCTCGCGGGAGGCCTCGGCCAGCTCGAAGGCGGCGCGCGCCGCCGCCGACAGCCGGGAGGTGTCGATGGGAGAACTCAAGGGAAACCGAGTCGGGAATTCTACGCGGGGCTCGCGTCCGCCACGCCGCGCCGGACGCGGCAGTAGTCTTGACCCGAGGGAGGATCAACACCATGGCGACATCCACCGAACGGCATCCGGATCCGGCGCCGAGTTCCCGGCGCGGGCTCACCCGGCGGGAGGTGCTCGCGGGAGCGGGCGGCGCGGCGGTCCTCTCCGCCATCCCCGGACGGGCGGGCGCCGCGGCGCAGGACGGGGCCGTCGTGTTCACGAACACGACCGTCGCGAACCCGGACGAAACCCGGGACGACGTCGCTCTCGCGGTGGAGGGAGGGCGGATCGCCGCGATCGGCCCCACCGACGAGGTTCTCTCGCGCTTCCCCGGCGCCGAGCCGTACGACGGGCGGCACAAGGCGCTGATCCCGGGCCTGATCAACTGTCACGCCCACATGCGGGCGGTGATCGCCCGCGGCTTCAACGAGGACTTCGGCTTCCCGAACACCGCGAACCTCTCGGTGTCGCCCGCCAGCCTGCTCGAGGGCGAGGAGGGGAACCTCATGGTCGCGGTGGCCGCGCTCGAAGCGATCCGCACCGGGACGACCACGATCGTGGAGTACACCGGCAACGTCCAGCGGCAGGCCTCCGTGCTCGCCGACTCGGGGCTCCGGTGCGTGTTCGCCGAGGGGATCCGGGATGCCGAGAACGTCCCCGGGCCGATGTCCACGCGGGCGATGGCCCGGGGCGTGAGCGACGCGCCGCGCTTCTCGGACCGGCTCCGCGACGAGGGCATGGAGCGGATCAGCGACCTGTTCACGACCTGGCACGGCGAGCGGAACGGCCGCATCTCGGTCTTCCCGGCGGCGTCGCTCGCCGAGACCTCCTCGCCCGAACTGCTCCGCGCCGTCCGCGAGTTCGCCGAGACCCACGACCTCGGCTACACGATCCACCTGAACCAGAGCCGGGCCGAGTACGAGTACATGGTCATGCACCACCGGCTCCGGCCCACGGAATACCTCGACCGCCACGACTTCCTCGGCCCGCGTCTCTTCGCGGCGCACGCCCGCTACGTGAACCACGAGGAAGTCGCGCTTCTCGGCCGATCCCGGACGATCATCGCCCACCAGGCGGGAATGGCCTCGAACCGCGGGATCGCCCCCCCGATCCCGGAGCTGCGGACCGCCGGCTGCCCCATCGCGCTGGGCACCGACAACAACACGAACGACGTGTTCGAGGTCATGCGGATCGCGATGCTGACCGAGCGGATCCGGCGGAACCGCGACGGCGACGAGGTGCCCGGCCTCGCCCCCCAGCCGGAGGACATCCTCGCCGACTGCACCCAGGGCGGCGCGATGGCGGTCCAGCAGTCCGACGAGATCGGAACGCTGGAGGTGGGAAAGAAGGCCGACCTCCTCGTCGTGAACACCCTGCGGGCGCATCTCGTGCCTGCCGGGCGCTTCCTCTCGGCGCTGGTCCACAGCGGCCATCCGGGGGACATCGAGAGCGTCATGGTGGACGGCGAGTTCGTCATGCGCGACCGCCGGGTTCTCACCATGGACGAGGACGCCATCCTGCGCGAGGCCGACGCGGTGGGGAAGCGGATCTGGCGACAGGTGCTCGAGGAGAGCCCGTTCACCGTGCCGCGCCTCCCCCGCCCCGCCTGACCGGGGGCGGGCCGGGTCGCGACCCGGTGGACCTGCAAGCGCGAAATCCGAACAGGTCGCCGCCGATTTTCACGTATTATCGGCGGCGTCATGGTCACCTACCCGCGATTCCTGCGGGCGCCGGAGCAGAGCTTCTTCCTCCTGGGGCTGCGCGGCGTGGGGAAGAGCACCTGGGCGGAGGCGGCCTTCCCCGAAGCGACCCGCCTCGATCTGCTCGACCAGCACCTCTACCACGACCTGCTCGCCGACCCGTCGCTGTTCGGGCAGACGATGGCGCGCCTGCCCCGCGGAAGCCGCGTCGTGGTGGACGAGATCCAGCGCCTCCCCGGACTCCTGAACGAGGTCCATCGCTGGATCGAGAAGAGGCGACTGCGCTTCGCCCTCCTCGGCTCCAGCGCGAGGAAGCTGCGCCGGGCGGGCGTGAACCTTCTCGCCGGCCGCGCCCTGCTGCGCACGATGTTCCCCCTGACCGCCGCCGAACTCGGCGGGGACTTCGACCTCGACGCCGTGCTCCGGTGGGGTTCGATCCCGCTGATCTGGACCAGTCCGCGTCGCCGCGAAGTCCTCGACGCCTGGGTGATGCTGTATCTCCAGGAGGAGATCCGCGCCGAAGCGGCCGCCCGGAACCTCGCCGGCTTCGCGCGGTTCCTTCGCGTGGCGGCGCTGATGAACGGGCAGGTCGTGAACGTGTCGGGGATCGCCCGGGATGCCGGCGTGGCGCGCACGACAGTTCGCGGCTACCTCGAGATCCTCGAGGACACCCTGCTCGCGCACCGGCTTCCCGCCTACGACTCGCGGCTGCGCGTCCGGGAGCGCCGCGCGCCGAAGCTCTACTGGGTGGACCCGGGCATCGTCCGGGCGGTGAAGCGCCGTTTCGGTCCGCTCGCGCCGGAAGAGCGGGGGCCGCTGCTCGAGAGCTGGGTTCTCACCACGATCCGCGCCCACGCGGCCGAACACGAACTGTTCCACTCCCTCAGCTACCGGGCCGTTCACCAGCGTCAATCCGAAGTGGACTTCCTGCTCGAACGCGACGGAGAACTCCTCGCCATCGAGGTGAAGGCCGCGAAGCGGTGCCACACCGGGCTCCTGCGCGGGCTCCGGGCCATCGAGGAACTCCCGGGAGTCGTCCGCCGGGTGCTCGTGTACACCGGGGAACGGCCGTTCCGTTCGGCTGACGGCATCCGGATCTGGCCTGCCGAACGCTTCGCCGAGCGGGTGGCCAGCGCCGCGCTCTGGCCCTGATCGGCCCCGGTCGGTCACCGGCTGTCGGCTCTTTACCATGAAAATCAGCCCGACTCGGTTCGATTTTCACAGTAGAATGCCGACATGGAGTTGCCGCGGCTGAGGGCGCTTCGGGCGCTGGATGCTGCTTTCGCGCGGTCGCCCGCGGTCGCGCTCCTCGGGCCCCGACAGGTCGGCAAGACCACGCTCGCGGCCCAGTTCGCATCCCGCTCGTCGGACGCCGTGACCCGATTCGACCTCGAAAACCCGCGCGATCTCTCGCGTCTGGAAGATCCGATGGGGGCGCTCGAGGGCCTCCGGGGCCTCGTCGTGCTCGACGAGATCCAGCGGCGTCCGGAGCTGTTCCCGGTGCTGCGGGTGCTGCTGGATCGCCCGGCGAACCCGGCGCGCTTCCTCATCCTCGGCTCCGCCGGCCCGGCGCTGCTGCGCCAGTCCAGCGAGACTCTCGCGGGCCGGATCGCCTTTCAGGAGCTTTCCGGGTTCGATCTCGAGGACACGGGGGTCGAGGCGGTCCCCCGGCGGTGGCTGCGTGGAGGATTCCCGCGGTCGTTCCTCGCCCCGAGCGACGCGGAGAGCTTCGCGTGGCGCCGCGACTTCGCCCGCACGTTCCTCGAGCGCGATCTCCCCCAGCTCGGGGTCCGCCAGCCTGCCCCCGCGCTCCGTCGCTTCTGGACCATGACGGCGCATCTCCACGGCCAGATCTGGAATCACGCCGAGATGGCGCGGGCGTTCGGCGGCTCCGCGAAGACGGCCCGCACCTACCGGGATCTGCTCGAGGCGACGTTGATGCTGCGGATCCTGCCGCCGTGGTCCCAGAATCTCGGAAAGCGCCAGGTGAAGAGCCCTCGGACGTACCTGCGGGACAGCGGGCTGCTGCACTTTCTGCTCGATATCCGGTCGCCGGACGACCTCGAGAGCCATCCGAAGGTGGGGGCCTCGTTCGAGGGCTTCGCGATCCACGAACTCATGTCCCACCTCGAAGCCCAGCCGGAGGAGTGCTTTTTCTGGCGAGCCCACACCGGGGCGGAGGTGGATCTCCTGGTCGTGCGGGGACGGGAGCGGCTCGCCTTCGAGATCAGGCGCACCACCGCGCCGCGAACCACGAGATCCATGCACACGGCCATCGAGGATCTCGGCCTCGAACGCCTCGATGTGATCCACCTGGGCCGGGACACCTATCCGCTGCGCGACCGGATCCGCGCCGTCTCGATCTTCCGCATCCGAGAGGATGTGCCCGCCTGACCGGTGGAGCGGCCTCCACAACACCCACCGGGTTCGGTCGGATGCGGATGGGCCCGGCAGGCGCGCGGCAGCATCGTCTCGTTCCCGGCGCCATACTCCCGCCATGCCCAGGATCCACGCGGGAAACCTCCCGCCGGGAACACTCGACGCCGTGAAGCGTCGGACCGCCGCGCGCACCCGCTCCCGGGAGAACGACATTCCACCGGTCGTCGCCCGCGCCGCCAGCGAGGCCCCGCCGAGAGCGGGCTGCTGCCCGCCCATCCGTCTGCAGCAGGTCGAGGTCGGAAGCGTCCGTTCCTGGAGCCGCGAGGAGCTCTACGGCGACGACGGCCGCTGATCGGCTTCGGCGGGCCGGATCCATGGGGGTGCGCTACCGAAGTCGGGAACCGCAGGAGTCGGGGTATCAGACACTCAGGATCTGAAGTCCGTCCACGCGGCGAAGGTCGGAGTCGGCAGTGACGAGCGGACAGTCCAGCAGCAGCGCCGTCGCAGCGATCCAGGCGTCCGCAGTCGCCAGCCGCCTGCCCGCGCGCTCCTCTCGGGCGCGCAGTCGAGCGGAGACGCCGACGAGCTCGGCACCGCACCAGATCACGCGGTATTGCCTCAGGTGCCGGTGGAGAGCGTTGACCCTCCGTCGTCCCCAGCGTGCCTTCCGGGCGCCGAACAGCACTTCCTCGAGAGTCTGAAAGGAGATGCAGACTCGCCGCCCCCGGATTCTTCGCGCCAGACGTGACTCCGCTGCCCCTTCGCGAAACAGCAGTGAGACGACGCTCGTGTCCAGAACCAGGAGTTCCGGCCCGGCTGTCCTCAGGTCTTGCGGCCGTCTCGAATGGCGCTCTGAAAGGAGATCCACTCGTCCTCCGTCAACCTGGCTGTCACCAGCCGGTCCGGATCGAACCGGGGCGGATCCGGATCGGCGAGGAAACCTTCGAGGTCGAAGGGCTCCAAGCCGTGGGTCGCGGTGATCTCCGTCACGCGCACGGGCCCCCACCGCTCGTCTTCCGCTCCCTGGGCGGCCCGCCGCAAGCGACCCGTGCCGGTAACTTCGACGTGCCGGTTCGCCAGTCCTCGCATCCTCTCGTCGAGAACCTCCCGGAACCGAAGCTCCACGAAGGGGCCCGGGTCGCGGTGAAGCTGGGCCGTCTTCCGCTTCCAGTTCACTTCACGCAGCCATCCATGCAGAACCACTTCCTCGGCGGGACCGGGCGCCGGCCGGCGCGCCGAGGCGGGTTTGATTTCCACTCGACGCAGCTCGCCCTCGGCGTCTCCCAGGAAGACGCGAAGGTCGGAGGGGAGCCCGCGGCGGACTCTCAGCAGCCGGTCCTTCACCCCGAGAGGCAACCCCGAGTCCGTTTCCTGCCCGAGCAGGGAGTCCAGCGCCCGCTGGATCGGGCTCGGTTCGAGCGGCAGCCAGCCGCCGCGACCCACCTCCGTCTCGAAGACCAGGGAGCCCGGCTCGACCCTCACGATCCGGAGCGCGGTCTGCGCGCGGATCCGACATCTGGCGCCGGTGGCGGACCCCTCCGACCCACCGAAGTGCTCCGCGAGAAGCCGGAGCGTCTCCTGTATGCCGGTCAGCGTTCCGGTCAGGCAGTCGAGAGGAATCCCCCGCCCTTCGACCGCCCGGCCTTCGAACGTGATCGTGAGTCGCTTCGTCGTGGTTCCCTCGCGCACCGGGAAGGCTACGCCATGCCGCGTCGCGTCCGTCGGGACGGCGGGATCGGTTCGCCGTCGGCCCAGGCGCGTTCGAGATGGAGTCGCTGGAGGCGGCGGGTGAGCGCGCCGCGGGCGCCGCTGCCGATCCGGCGGCCGTCCACTTCCAGGACCGGCGCGAGCCCGCCCATCGTGCCGGTCGTGAACATCTCGTCGGCGGTATAGACCTCGGTCAGGGACAGATTCCTCTCCACGACCCGGATCCCGTCCTCGCGAGCGGCTTCGATCAGGCTCGCCCGCGTCACTCCCGGCAGGCAACTGTCGGTCGTCGAAGTGAGCAGCTCGCCGCGTCGGACGAGGAACACGTTCGTGGCGTTCGTCTCGGCGACGAAGCCATTCAGGTCGAGCATCAGCGCGTCGTCCACGCCCGCCCGATTCGCTTCGATCTTGGCGAGGATGTTGTTGATGAGGTTCGCGTGGTGGATCTTCGAGTCGAGGCACTGCGGGCTGTTGCGACGAATCGAGGAAGTGATGAGCCGGATGCCCTCCGGGTCGTACACCAGCGGCTTCCACTCCGGGAGGACGATCAGCGTGCAGCCGGTCCGGTTCCATTCGGGACTCATTCCCGAGGTCACCTTCTCGCCGCGGGAAAGCGTCAGGCGAACATGGACGCCGTCGGTCATTCCGTTGGCGTGGAGCGTCTCGAACAGCGCCTCCCGCACTGCGTCCCGGGACGGGATCCCGGAGAACGCCATCGCATGCGCCGAATCGAAGAGGCGGTCGAGGTGGCGCCCGAGGTCGGCGACCCGCCCGCGATAGACGCGGAGTCCCTCCCAGACTGCGTCACCGCCCTGCACCGAGCTGTCGAAGACGGATACCTTCGCTTCCGAGCGGGGCTTCAGCGCATTACCGACGAAGACCTGGATGTCGGCGTTGCGCGGATCGGGGAGTTCCATGGTTGGTCTCCGGCGGCGTGGCGAGTCAGCGGCCCCTGCCGATCAGGAGCAGCTCCGTCTGCCGCGGCGCGAAGTACTCGACATCGCCGTCGGGCAGGAGCCGGGCGTTCTCCTCGATGCGGATCGGCAGGACCATGTCGTCCCATTCCGGAATCGGCGTGCTCACGTGGAGTTCCACCGAGTACCAGGCCTCCGCCGCCAGCGGATAGCGGACCCGATCTCCGTAGGCGAACGGCCAGTCCACCGCGATCCGGGCGCCGATGTCGTGCGTCGAATTCCCGACCGAGTGGCAGTAGATGCCGACCTCCGGCTGCCTGGGATCCGTTTCCACGACGCCCCCGGTCTTCGGCTGGCCCGACTGGTAGCCGAGGGGGCCGACATCCTCCATCGTCTGATCCCACACTTCGTGCGCGATGGCGCCCGGCTTCATGTTCCCGGTGAGGACGTCGGTGACTTCGAGCGCCTTCTCGAACGCATGGCGGATGCTCTCCGGCGCCTCGGTCTCGCCCGGCCGCAGCACGTACGCGGTCCGCTTGATGTCGGTGCGGTAGTCGAGGTAGCCGAGCCCCGCGTCCACCGAGAGCACGTCCCCGGGCATCACGACGTGGTCCGGCGAGTTGATGGGCAGGGTCTCGCCGTTCCGGGTGATCCGGACCCCGGGCAGGAACTCGTTGATGAAGCCGAGTTCCATCGTCCGCTGCCGCATCCACCAGTGGATGTCGTTCGCAGTCGTCTCCCCCACCGTCACCACGGCATCGGAGAACGCCTCCTCCTCCCAGGCCACCGTCCAGGCGGCGAGGTCGGAGAAGACCGGGATCTCCTCCGGGATGTGCATCGTCCGGAAGTCGCGGATCAGGAGTTCCGCCGAGACCATGCGGGAGGCGTACTCCGGGCCGAGCGTCTCCTCGAGGAAGTTGCGAAGCGTCCAGGTCAGGCCGTCGGCCATCGGCAGCGTCGGGGAGACGTTGATCCCGATGCGCCGGGGGTCGCGGTCCTCGATCACCTTGCGGAGGTGCGGCCGGACTCCCTCCTCGGTGTAGCCGTAGTGGATGTGCTCGTCGTAGGTGGCGTAGATCGTGGTGTCGCGCAGTTCGTGGGAGCCGACGAAGATCTTCTCGGGCTCGTCCCCGCCGTCATCGAAGAAGACGTAGGCGTTCCGGACGCCGCCCCAGCCGCCGCCGATCTCCGAGAGGATCGGATCCACGTCGTGCTCGCGGCTGAACACGAGCCAGAGATCGATCCCGTGCGCCCGCATCGCCGGGAGCAGCACGGAGTCGAGCCGCTTGCCGATGAGTTCGGTCCGGGTGGCGGCGCGCTCCTGCGCATCGGGGATGGCGAGGTTCGCCGTGGGCCGCTCGGGCCTCTCCGCCGCATCCTCACCACCCGGCGCAGCGCAGAACGACAGTACGAGCGGGAGGACCACAGCCCCCGGGATCCGCCAGGTTCGGTTCATCAGCATCGTTCGTCACCTCCGCATCGGGAGTGTTTCACGGCTGGCGCGCCGGATGCCGGCCCGGAGACCGGCGCGCCGGAAAGGTTGCGCCGGCAGGTCGCCCGTGGCTACGGGCGTGAGAGGCGCTCCAGCAGCTCCGCGGCGCGGCGGTGATCGGGGTGACGCTCGAGGAGGCGCCGCACCGAGTCCTTCGCCTCGTCGAATCGTCCCAGCCGGGCCAGGACTGCGGCCTGGTTGAAGAGCGCCTCCGGAAGATCGTCCGCCGCGGCCCGGAAGTGGACGAGCGCCGCTTCGTCGTTGCCGCGCCGCGCGAGCAGGTTGCCGAGCCGGAAGCGGGCTGCGACGAAATCCGGCTTCGCGGCCACCGCCCGGCGGAAGTGTTCGAGCGCCTGAGCCGTCTGCCCCCGGCGCGCGAGCGCTTCCCCGAGACCGAAGTGCGCCTCGGCGAACTCGGGCCATCCGCCGAGCGCGCGACGGAAATGCGCCTCCGCTCCTGCCGGATCCCCCTCGCCCAGCCGCAGCGCCCCGAGGTTGTGGTGCGCCTGCGGGAGTTCCGGGCTCGCCTCGACGGCTCGCGTGAACAGCGCGGCGGCCCGGTCGCGGTTGCCGTTCAGCGAGTGGAGCCGGCCGAGCTCGCTGAGCGCCAGGGCGAAGTCGGGCCGCAGACCCACGAGCGTCTCCAGGCGGCGGATCGCTTCCGCTCGCTCGCCCAGTTCGGCGAGCATGCCCGCCAGCCCGTAGAGCGCGATCTCGTCGGCGGGATTCCGGTCCAGCTTGAAGCGGTATCCGGCGAGCCGCGCCGCCGTCTCCTTCCGGGCGAAGTCGAGATTCAGGGCCGCGAGATCCTCGCTTCGGCGCGGAACGACCTGGACCCAGAGATCCCCCATCTCGTCCGAGGACTCGGGACCGTAGAGGACGCGGCGGGGGGGATCGTGGGGGTTTCGGGGGTTGCCGTCCGAGTTGTCGTAGCGGAACTCCATCGCGAGCCGGGCGCCTGCGGGCAGCGCCACCGGCCGCTCGAAGCGGTATTCGGCCTGCCAGTCGAAGTCCCACGCCGGGATGTGAAGCAGGGTGCGCCGCCCGCCGTTCTCGAACTGGACCCACACCCGCATCTCCCGGCCGATGTAGTGGGCGTGCGGGTAGAGCGCCAGCAGTTCCACATCCACCGGGAACCGGTAGGCGTCGCGGATGCGGTAGTCCGCCTCTCCGGCCGGGATGTCCATCGTCTTCGCGCCGAGCCGGATCCGGGTCGAGGCCCGGGTGGGCGCCTCCTCGGTGAAGTGGAACCCGACCCGCATCCGGACCGGCGCTGCGTCCCGACGGGGCAGCAGGTGGAGCTGCAGGACCAGATCGCTCCCCGCCGGGAGCCGCCACGCCAGACCGGGAGGCGTCTCCAGCGCCGTCCGTCCCGGGGTCCAGCCGAGAAAGTGGCCGGCGGGGCTCTCCGCGAGGCCCGACTGCATGCCCGCCCAGCCCGGTTCCGGATCGAGAGAGTCGAGGGCTCTCGTGGAGCGGGCCCGGTCCACCAGGACGACCGCGTGGTGCACCACGGAGCGGATCCCGGGCTGGAATTCCAGCGCCCGCACGAATCGGTCCCGACGGGTCGGGACCGGCGCCACGAAGCTGCGGAAGATGTCGCCGCCCGACGCGGGAACCGCATAGGGCTCCGGCATGGCGACCACCAGATCGGGCTCGCCGAGCTGCCAGCCGGAAGCGAACTCCGGGGGCGGAGGCAGCTCGGCCGGATTGCCTTCCTCGGCGCCGCCATCGGCCCACCGGCGAAGGATCCCGATCTCCTCGGCGGAGAGCCGACGTTCGCCAGTGAAGCGCTCGGAACCCGGGGCCGGCAGCCACGGAGGCATCGCCCGCGCGTCGGTCGCCTCCGCGATGCGCTCCGAGCGCTCGCTCGCTTCGGCATAGGTTCCGAGGCCGAACGGACCGATGCCCCCTTCGCGGTGACAGGGGACGCAGTGGCGGAACAGGATCGGCGCCACATCCCGCGTGAACGTCACCGGCTCCTGCCCGACGGCGCCGGCCGCGATTACCGAGAGCACGAGAGTGACCACCAAGACGACGAACCTTCCGAGGAGCCGGACCGTACCCGCCCGCCACCAGGCGCGCCAAACGCACCCGATTCCGTCTCGCCATTGCACAACCATCCTTGACTCTATGGTTAACATATTATGACAATCTTATGACCCCCCCGATTTCCCGACATACTTGTGCGCCGTGGTTCGCTAGAGGTGCTGGACCGCCTCGGCACCACATGGAACCCCCTTTCCAACAGGCAGGAGTACTGACAATGACCTTCGGCGAACTAGGAGTATGCGCGACAGGAGTGGCCTACATCCGGCGTGAACCGAGCCGGGATCCCTATTTGGCCCCTACAGTACACGGTTCAACGGCCCAGGACCGCTTCCGGGACCCGAAATAGGCCTCACGAGGCGTTCTGGAGGCC
>JAJEAO010000106.1 GCA_022822745.1 Acidobacteriota bacterium | reverse complement strand
GCCATCGATCCCCCGCTGGATCTGTCTCGCGTTGTATCGGACTGGAACGCGATCTCCCGGGCGCTGGCTGAACCACATCGCCTCCGACCGATCCAGATCGCCAACTTCTTTCCGTAGCGCTGTAAGTTAGCGCTTATGGGGGATCCCCCTCTCCGAGAGAAAAGGACAATCCAGATGGCAACCTGGAGCGGAGCGAAGGTTGCCATCTGAGGCGCGAAGCGCCGAGCGCGCCGGGGAGGGGGCCCCGGCGGTTCTCCACGGCCATCGTGCTGCAATGTCATTCCCTGGCCCCCTCCCCGGCGCGCCCGGGTCCTCCCGGGTGCTAGAGTCGCGGCTTCCATCCATGTCCGGGGCCACGCTCTTCGACCGGATCATCCGCGGCGAGATCCCCAGTCACCGGATCTACGAGGACGAACATGTGGTCGCCTTCCTCGACATCGCGCCGGTGAGCCGGGGCCATGTCCTCGTCGTGCCCCGGGAGAGTCGGGCCACGCTCGGCGAACTGTCGGACGACTCGGCGGCAGCCATCGGTCGGGCGCTCCCGCGCATCTGCCGCGCCGTCGCCCGCGCCGTCGGCAGCCCCCATTCCAATGTCCTCCAGAACAACGGCGCTCCGGCGGGGCAGAGCGTTCCCCATGTCCACTTCCACGTCATTCCCCGCGTCGGGCCCCGCGGCGCGAGAGGTTCCGGACTCTCCACGAACTGGCGTCCCGGATCGCTCGGCGCCGGGGATGCCGAGCAGATCGCTTCGGCCATTCGGGGCGCTCTCGCCGACGACTCGCGAGATGCCCGCGCCTGAAGGCGACTTCGCCCCGCGCCCGTCGAGACCTGCGTCGTGAACTCCGCCGCCACCCGCACCGGGGCCCAGATCCTCTGGGAGAGCCTCCTCGAGGAGGGAGTCCGGACGGTCTTCGGTTACCCGGGGGGCGCCATCCTGCCCGCCTACGACGCACTCCTCGACTACCCGATCCGGCATGTCCTCGTCCGCCACGAACAGGGGGCGACCCACATGGCGGACGGCTTCGCCCGCGCCACCGGAGAGGTCGGGGTCGCGGTCGCGACCTCCGGCCCGGGCGCGACGAACATGGTCACCGGGATCGCCACCGCGATGCTGGATTCCTCCCCGATCCTGTGCGTCACCGGTCAGGTCGGGAGCCGACTCATCGGCACCGACGCCTTCCAGGAGACCGATGTCACCGGGGTCACGCTCCCCATCACGAAGCACAACTACCTCGTGACCGAGGTGGAGGACATCGCCCCGGCGCTTCACGAGGCGATGTACGTCGCCCGCTCCGGCCGCCCCGGCCCCGTCCTGGTGGACATCACGAAGGACGCGCAGCAGGCCTCCACGGACGGGCGCTGGGACCGGGCGGACGTGGATCTACCCGGCTACCGCCCCCATCCGGATCCGCCCGCAGCCGAACTGCGCCGCGCCGCCCGGCTGGTGAACGAGGCGAGGCGTCCGGTGATCCTCGCCGGCCACGGGATCCTGATTTCCGGCGCCATGGCGGCGGTGCGCGACCTCGCCGAGCGCGGGCAGATCCCGGTGGCGATGACCCTGCTCGGCATCGGATCGCTCCCCGCCGACCACCCCCTGAACATGGGCATGATGGGCATGCACGGGGAGTCGTGGGTGAATCGCGCGATCCAGGAAGCGGACCTGCTCCTCGCCTTCGGGATGCGCTTCGATGATCGCGTCACCGGGCGCCTCGCGACCTATGCGCCGAAGGCCAGGAAGGTCCACATCGACATCGATCCGGCGGAGTTCAACAAGAACGTCCGGGTGGATGTGGCGCTGGCCGGAGACCTCGACGCCGTGCTCGCCCGGCTCGGCCCCCTCGTCGCCGCCCGGGACCGCTCCCCGTGGCTGGGGCGGATCGCGGGGTTCCGGGGCGAAAACGCGGTGCGGGACATCCAGCACCTCCCCGACAGCGGTCGGCTCTACGCGGCCCACGTGATCCACGACATCTGGCGGATCACCGAGGGGCGGGCCATCGTGACGACGGATGTGGGGCAGCACCAGATGTGGGAGGCGCAGTACTACCGCCACAACGCCCCGCGCTCGCTCATCACGTCGGGCGGTCTCGGGACCATGGGGTTCGCGCTTCCGGCGGGGATCGGGGCCAAGGTGGCCCGGCCCGACGACGAGGTGTGGGTCATCGCCGGGGACGGCGGCTTCCAGATGACGATGTGCGAGCTGGCGACGATCGCGCAGGAACGGCTGAAGCTGAACATCGCGATCATCAACAACGGCTATCTCGGCATGGTCCGGCAGTGGCAGGAGTTCTTCTACGACCGCCGCTACGCGGGCACGCCGCTCCTGAGTCCCGACTTCGCCGCCCTCGCGCGCGCCTTCGGTCTCGGCGGGGAGGTCGTCACCCGTCGCGACCAGGTGGACGACGCGGTTCAGCGCGCCCGCGCCGACGAACGCACCGTGGTTCTGGAGTTCCAGGTCGAGCAGGAGGACACGGTGTACCCGATGGTTCCCACCGGCGCCCGCCTGCAGGACATGATCCGTCGTCCGAAGCCCGAAGCGGCGCCGGTCGGGGCGAAGTGAACGACGGCTCGACCGGCGGCGCGTCCGCGACCATCGCGGCGCGCGCCTATGCCGTGTGGGTCGAGGATCGTCCCGGCGTCCTGAACCGGGTCACTTCGCTGTTTCGCCGCCGCGGCTTCAACATCGAGTCCCTGTCGGTGGGACGCGCCCGCGCGCCGGGCGTCTCCCGGATGACGATCGTCGTGCTCTGCGACGCGAACACATCGCGGCGGCTCGTCGAGCAGCTCTCCCGCCTCGTGAACGTGCTGCGCTGCGACGAGCTCACCGGCACTCCGTCCATCCGGCACGAGCTGGCGATGTTCAAGGTGTCCGCGGCGCCGGAGGAGCGCACCCAGGTCATACAGCTCGCGACCGCCACCGGCGCCCGGATCGTGGATGTCGCGCTCGAATCGGTCGTGGTCGAGGCCACCGCTTCGCCTGGCCGGATCGACGGGCTCGCGGAGGTGCTTCGGCCCTACGGAATCCTCGAGCAGGTGCGCACCGGACTCGTGAGCATGGCCCGCAGCGCGGCGAGCGTCATGACCGAACCGGCGCCCCGCCAGCTCCCCCGACGGGTCACTTCCGCGGCCGAACCCGACGACGGCACCGGCTCGGTCTGAGACTTCAAGGAGTTCCTTCCATGGCCAACATCTACTACGACGACGACGCCGATCCCGGTCTCGTCACGGCCCGGCGGGTCGCAGTCTTCGGTTACGGATCTCAGGGCCACGCCCACGCGCTGAACCTGCGGGACAGCGGAGTCGAGGTGCGGGTGGCGCTCCACCCGGGGAGTCGGTCGAAAGCGCGGGCGGAAGCCGACGGCCTGAGCGTGCTGCCAGGGGCCGAGGCCGCCGCGTGGGCCGATGTGGTCATGCTCCTGACTCCGGACACGACCCAGGCGGGCATCTACGAGGAGCAGGTGGCGCCGCGCCTCGCCGCCGGCAACACCCTCATGTTCGCTCACGGCTTCAACATCCGGTTCGGCACGATCCGCCCTCCCGAGGATGTGGATGTCTCGCTGATCGCCCCCAAGGCGCCCGGGCACCGCGTGCGGGAGCTGTTCCTCGAGGGCGGCGGCACCCCGGCGCTGGTGGCGGTGGAGCAGGACGCCTCCGGCAACGCCCTCGCGTTCGCGCTGTCCTACGCCCGGGCGGTGGGCCTGACCCGCGCCGGCGTCATCGAGACCACGTTCGCCGAAGAGACCGAGACCGACCTCTTCGGGGAGCAGAGCGTGCTCTGCGGCGGAGTGAGCGAGCTGGTGAAGGCCGGATTCGAGACGCTCGTGGAGGCGGGATACCAGCCGGAGATCGCCTACTTCGAGTGCCTCCACGAGCTGAAGCTGATCGTGGACCTGATGTACCGGGGCGGGCTGAACTACATGCGCTACTCGGTCAGCGACACGGCCGAGCACGGCGACTACCACGGGGGGCGTCGCATCGTGACCCCGGAGACGCGCCGGGCGATGGCGCGGATCCTGGAGGATGTGCGAAGCGGCGCCTACGCCCGGGAGTGGATCGAGGAAGACCGCGCCGGACGGCCCCGGTTCATGGAACGGCGGCGGGAGGAGCAGTCCCATCGGATCGAGACGGTGGGCGCCGAGCTGCGGCGGATGATGCCGTTCCTCGACGCGGTCACGCTGAAGGAACGGGTCTGAGCCGGCGGCGGATTCCGCCTCCGCCCCGACCGCCGTACCATTGGCCTGCTTCGGAGGAGGAGGTCCGCCATGGTCCGATCGGTCGCGTCCACCCTGCTGGCCGCGTGGCTTGCGTTCCCGGCGGCTGCGGGAGCGCAGCCCGCCCCGGCCGAGGCCCTGGGCTTCGAACCGGGCGACGACCACCGCCTCGCGATGTGGGACGAGCTCCTCGCCTACTACCGGCAGCTCGCGGAGGCGAGCGAGCGCGTGGAGTTGCGCCAGATCGGCGAGAGCGTGCTCGGAAAGCCGCTGATCGTCCTGTTCGTCTCGTCGCCGGAGAACCTGGCGCGCCTGGACGAACATCGGGCGAATGCGGAAGCGCTCGCCCACGCCCGCATCCCGGAGGACGAAGCGACCCGCCTCGCCCGGGAAGGAAAGGCGGTCGTCTGGATCGACGCCGGCCTTCACGCCACCGAAGTGGCGCCCGCGCAGATGATGCCGCTCCTCGCGCACCGGATGGCGACCGAAGAGTCGGAGGAGATGGACAGGATCCGCGACGGCGTCATCGCGATCCTCATGCCCTGCATGAATCCGGACGGGCTCGACATCGTGGCGTCCTGGTACCGGCGGAACCTCGGCACACCGTTCGAGACGACCCGCCCTCCCGAGCTCTACCACCACTACGTGGGCCACGACAACAACCGCGACTGGTTCATGAACAACATGCCGGAGACCGCTGCGGTCAGCCGGATGCTCTACCACGAGTGGTTTCCGCAGATCGTTTACAACCACCACCAGACCGGCCCGGCCTGGTCGCGCATCTTCCTGCCGCCGTTCGCCGATCCGGTGAACCCGAAGATCCACCCCGGGGTGACGACCTCGGTGAATCTGATCGGCGCCGCGATGGCGAACCGGTTCGCGATGAAGAACATGCCGGGGGTCGTCTCCGACATGATCTATTCGATGTGGTGGAACGGCGGGATGCGGACCGTGCCCTACTTCCACAACATGATCGGCCTGCTCACCGAGACCTCGCACGCTTCGGCGAGCCCGCGGATCTACGACCCGGAGGACCGGCCCCGGTTCGTGGGGAACCCCCGACGGGGGCAGGCGGCCCCGACGGACGGCACCGATGTCTTCTACCCGGATCCGTGGCCCGGGGGGGAGTCGCGGTTCTCCGATCCGGTCCGCTACACGCTGACGGCCTCCATGGCCGTTCTGGACATCGCGGCGGATCTGCGGGAGAAGTGGCTTCTCGACATCTGGCGGATGGGCCGGGACGCCATCGAGGGAAGCGAGGCGAGCTGGATCCTGCCCGCGGAGCAGTGGGATCCGGGAGAGTCCGCGGCCCTGGTCAACGTGCTCCTCGAGGGAGGGCTCACCGTCGAGCGGGCGCTGGCGGACTTCGAGGTGGACGGCGTCGCCTATGGCGCGGAGTCGTGGATCGTCCCGGGCGCGCAGGCGTTCGCCGCCTACGCCGACGATCTGCTGGAGCCCCAGGCCTATCCCGACCGCCGCCGCAGCCCGGACGGGCCCCCGGATCCCCCCTACGACCTGGCCGGGTGGACGCTCCCGATGCAGATGGGGGTTCGAGTGGATCGGGTCCCGAGCGTCGAGGTCCGGTCCGAGCCCGTGACCGGTCCGGTTCGGCCGCCCGCGGGGGAGGTCGGCGGCGGGCGCTTCGGATACGCGATCTCGCACCGACCGAACGCCGCCGTGATCGCCCAGAACCGCCTCCTCGCCGCCGGAGCCGAGGTGGCGTGGGCGGCGGAGTCGTTCGCATCGGGAGGTCGCAGTTTCCCCGCCGGAACCCTGGTCGCGCGCCGATCGGATCCTGCCGATGCCGCGGTGGAGGGCCTTGCTTCGGAGCTCGGGCTCGAGATCGCCGGACTCGACGAAGCCCCCGGCGTCGAGCTGTTCACGCTGTGGCCGACCCGGGTGGGGCTCTACAAGTCCTGGGTCGCCAGCATGGACGAGGGCTGGACGCGCTGGCTTCTCGAGAACTACGAGTACGACCTGACCAGCCTCACCGACGACGATGTGCGCAGCGGGGACCTCGGTCGGTTCGATGCGATCATCCTGCCGCACCAGTCTCCTTCGGACATCCTGCTCGGGCACCGTCCCGGCACGATGCCCGAGGAGTACACCGGCGGCCTCGGTCTCGAGGGCTCTCTCGCGCTCCAGCGGTTCGTCGAGGCGGGCGGCACCCTGGTGGCGCTCGACCAGGCCAGCGATTTCGTGATCGAACAGTTCGGCCTGCCGCTGCGGAACACCACAGCCTCGCTTCCGCCGGACCGCTTCTTCATTCCGGGCTCGCTGATCCGGGCCGTCGTGGACGAGGCCCACCCGCTCGGATTCGGGGTCCAGGCCGAAGTGGCGACCCAGTTCGTCCGGAGTCGCGCGTTCGACGTGGTCACGCTGCCGCGGGAGCGCGAGGGCGGGCGGGAGACGACGCTCGAATCTCCGCCGCCGAACGTGGACGTGATCGCCCGCTACGCCGACGAGGATCTCCTCATGAGCGGCTGGGCGCTCGGGGAGGAGTCGGCGATCGCGGGCCGGATCGCGATGGCGCGCGCGCCCTACGGCGCCGGTGAAGTCATCCTGTTCGGATTCCGGCCCCAATTCCGGGGGCAGCCGCGGGGAACCTACAAGCTGTTCCTGAACGCCCTGAACGGCGCCACGATCGAAGACTTCGGGCGATGAGGCGAGTGGACTAGAATTCGGTCTCCCATGTCTCGCACCTGCCCCCTGACCGGGAAGCGTCCCCTCGCCGGGAACTCCATCAGCCACGCCCACAACAAGAACCGCCGGCGCCAGTTGCCGAACCTGCAATGGAAGTCGGTCTGGGTTCCCGAGCTCGACCGCTCGGTTCGGCTCCGTCTGAGCACCCGCGCGCTGCGCACGATCGACAAGAAGGGTCTGCTGCCGTACCTCCGATCCAGGGGCCTGCGGCTGAAGGATGTTCTCCCGCCACGCGCCCACGCCCGCAACGTCTCGATCTGAACGCCTCGATTCGGGGGGGAGTCCTCCCGAGGTGCTGGTATTCTTGATCCCGTGACTCTTCTCGGGCGGGCGCTCGGAACATCGGCGCCGTTCGTCGCCGCGGACGAGCTGGACGATGTTCTCGCCGGGAGCGAGGTCGTTCTCCTCGATGTCCGCACGGCGCGAGAAGTGGTCGAGTCGGGGACGATTCCCGGCGCGGTGCACATCCACCTCGGGGAACTCGCCGAGCGCCTGGAGGAACTGCCCCGCGGCCGGAAGATTCTCACCACCTGAATGGTGGGCCCCCGCGCCGCGCGTGCCGCGGCGATCCTGGAGAAGGCCGGTTTCGAGGTCGCCGGCTACTCCGGGCTGGTGAAGTACGTCGGCGCGCGCGAATACCGCACCGCAGATCAGGTCTCGCGAGGAGGAACGTGATGAGAGCAGGGTGGAGAGCAGCGACAGCGCTGGTCGCCGGGATGGCCTTCGCGGCCTGCGCCGGCGGTGACGGGCAGGACGCGTCGTCGAGCAGCGAGGACCCCGCCGAAGCGGCCCCCCGGGTCGAGGCGATGGACATCGACATGGTGCTGCAGGACGGCGCGCTGCTTCTCGATGTGCGGACCGCCGAGGAGCTCGCCGAGCACGGCACCCTCGAGGGATTCGTCCACATCCCGGTGGACGAGCTGGAGGCGAGGATGGGAGAGCTTCCGTCGGGAGTTCCCATCCTCACTGCTTGACAGGGTGGCGGAAGAGCCGCGCGTGCCGCGGAGCTGCTCACTGCGAACGGATACGAGGTCGCCGGTTTCTGCGGCCTCCGCGACTACGAGGGAGATCGGGTCTATCCAGGGAGCTGATCCCGATCGGGTCCATCTGGGGAGCTGATCCCGACCGGATCTATCTGGGGAGCGGATCCCCACCGGATCTGATGCCGGGGGAGGGGGCCGACCGCCTCCTCCGCGGGCTCAGATCCAGAGTGTGGAGATGGGGGCCGCCTGGAGGCGGTCCCCCAGAACGAAGCGGGTCTGGCCGGCGTGGAGGACGGCGCCGGCCACGAACCGGTCCCGAAGGGTGTCCCGGAGCCACGCCAGGTGGCGCGCGCGGCGGAGAGAGCGTCTCGCGGGCAGTGAATCGGTCGAGCACCGAGGGAGCGCTCCCCCGGAATCGCTCGGCCGCCGTGAGAGGATGGATCGGAATCTGGAGGATCCGGCCGACGCCGGGCCACGTTCGCGGGTCGCCCTCCGATGCGACCGATCCCGCCAGCAGGAACCGTCCGGGACGGCGGGTGGCGTCCACGGCGCGCTTCACCGCCCCGAGGAGCTCCGGAACCGCCTGCCACTCGTCCAGCAACACCGGCTCCGGCAGCCGGGCCAGGGCCGCATCCGGGTCGGCCTGGAACGCAGCGGCCTGGGTGGGCTGGTCCAGGCGAACGATGTGCCGGGCGTGACGGGTGACCGTCGTCGTCTTTCCCACCGCTCGCGGTCCGGTGAGCAACACGGCGGGGTGCTCGAGAAGAAGCGCGGGAATCACGCCGTCGAGCATGCGCGTCCGGTAGGAGGAATGCGGTAGCAACTCCCGCATCAATGCGGGAGACGCTACCGGCTTTCTGTACGAGTTCCAGCCTGGATCCGCGGGTTTCGCGCGAGACCCGCGGACGACGCGGTCGGATGCCCCCCGTACGCGAGGAAACCCCCGGGGCCCGAGAGCCCCGGGGGTCCGGTGAAGGACGGCGGAGTCAGGCCGCCATCTTCATGGCCGAGTCGAGCACCCTGGCCATCTTCGTCGCGGCGCGCTGCATCTCGTCCATCGTGCCGATGGAGATGCGGCAGCGGGTCCACAGCGGCGGGAACGGACGGCCGACGCGCAGGCCCTCGGCCGCGCACGCAGCCTGGAACTGTTCCACCGGCATCCCGACATCGGTGAAGATGAAGTTCGTCTGGGCGTCGGTGGCGCTGAGGCCGCGGTCGCGGAAGAACTTCAGGATGAAGTCGCGGGCTTCGGCGTTGCGCTTCTTCTCGTCGGGCAGGAAGTCGGGGTTGCTCCGGTCGCGCTCCAGCGCGGCGTTCGCCGCCACCAGCGCCGGGATGCTGACCGAGTTGCCCATGTGGAAGTCGGAAAGCTCGGCGATCGTGTCCTCGTGGGCGATCGCGTAACCGATGCGCAGGCCCGCCATCCCGTAGG
Source organism: Acidobacteriota bacterium (assembly GCA_022822745.1). Classification (GTDB taxonomy): domain Bacteria; phylum Acidobacteriota; class Vicinamibacteria; order Marinacidobacterales; family Marinacidobacteraceae; genus JAJEAO01. Next base: position 35,316 of record JAJEAO010000106.1, on the reverse strand, counting down.
CCTTCGAGAACGTCCGGGCCACGATGACCCTCGGGTTCTCGAGCGCCAGCGGAATCATCGTCTCGTGTCCGGGGGTCGTGACGTAGTCGATGTAGGCCTCGTCCACGAGGATCCGGAGATCCTTCTCGGTGTCCAGCGCCCGAGTCAGGAAGTCCTTGCTGTCGGAGGGATCCACCAGCGTGGCGACCGGGTTGTTCGGGTTGCAGTAGAACAGCATCCCGCTCCCCTTGACCGCGTGGAGCGTCTGGTCGAGGTCCATGCGGAAGTCGGGAGTGAGCGGAACCGCCTTCGTCCGGTAGCCCATCAGCGCGGCGTAGCCGAAGCACTCCTCGTAGGTGGGGAGCGAGCCGACGAGCGCCTTGTCGGCGCTGGCGTACTGGTGGGTGGCGTCCACGAGAATCTGGGTGGAGCCGGCGCCGACCAGCACGTTGTCCGTGCTGACGCCGAACTTCTCGGCGATGGCTTCCGTGGCCGGACCGAGGAAGCGGAACGGGTAGCGGCCGGCGATGACGCCTTCGGGACCGAGGACCGAGTCGATGGCGTCCATCACCTCGTCCCCGGGGCCGAGCGAGTTCTCGTTGTTCGCGAGGTTGATCGCCTCCTCGGGCTGGATCCCCATCTCCGCGGCGAACGCGTACTGCTCGCGGAGGCGGGACCGCACCATCGTGGCGGCGTAGAGGCCGGCGGCGCCGGCGGAAGCGTGCCGGAGGAATCGGCGGCGGGAGAGCATGGAGTGATTACCTCCTCGGTGGTTGGCCCGTGGGGAAGGGGAGCGGAGCTTCAGGCCCTACTGCTGCTGGTTGTCCGTCGCCTGCAGTCCGAGGACTTCCGCGAAGACCGCGGTGGCGCGCTGCATCTCGTCGAGCGTGCCGATCGAGATCCGGGCGTGGCTGTTCTCGTACGGCGGGAAATCCCGGCCCACGAAGACCCCGCGTTCGGCGCAGGCCTCGCGGAACTCCCTCGCCGACCGGCCGATGTCCACGAACACGAAGTTCGTCTCGCTCGGGACCGGATCCAGACCGTGGCTGGAGAAGAAGTCGAGCGTGAACTTCCGCGCCTCCTCGTTCCGCCTGACCTCGTTCCGGATGTAGTCGGGATCCTCCAGGGAGGCCATCGCCGCCCCGATCGAGAGGACCGAGGTTCCGAACGTGAGCGCGAGCGGCGCCAGCTTCGAGATCGTGCCCGCCTGGCCGACTGCGTAGCCGACCCGGAGCCCCGCCATCCCGTAGGCCTTCGAGAAGGTCCGTCCCACGAACACGTCCCGGTGCTTCATGGCGAGCTCGGCGCCCGTCTCGAAGCCGGGGTGCGTGACGTAGTCGTAGTAGGCCTCGTCGAGCAGGATCGCGGTGTAGGGCGACTCCTTCTTGACGAAGTTCACGAAGTCCGTCACATCGGCCAGGGTGTGGACCGTGCCGGTGGGGTTGTTCGGGTTGCAGAGGAAGACGAGCCCCGCTCCGATCGCCGCGCCCGCCATCTTGTCGAGGTCGAGGCCGAGGCCGCCCGTCATCGGGATCGCCTTGACCGGCGCCCCCATCCAGTTCGCGGTGCGGATCGGGTTCTCGTAGGAGCACTCGGCCGTCACCAGCGCCCGGCCCGGCCCGGTGTAAACCCGCACGGCGTTGCGCAGGATCTCCGACGATCCCGGCGCGAGCACCACGTGCTCGGGTCCACCGCCGAACATGCCGCCGATCTTCCGGCGCAGGTCGGTGTCGCTCGTCGCCGCGTTCATCGGGTACCGCATGATCGAGCCATAGGCGGCCCGCAGCCCCTCGACCGCAGCCGGTCCCGGACCGAGCGGGTTCTCGTTGCTGCTGATCCGGATCTCGTCGGCCTCGGGCGGCGGCAGGAACACGGGCGCGCCGCGGAAGCCGTTCTCGGCTTCCCAGGCCTCCCGGCCCCGGGCGCTGATCGCGTGAAGAGTCGCGGCGCCGGCGCCTCCGCCGGAGCCCGCCAGACTCAGGAAACCGCGGCGGGTGGATTTCATCGGTTCGTTCTCCTTGCGTCCCGAGGCCCGGGACGGGAACCGGCGGACTGTTCGCCTGCCGGGAAGGCCGGAGTTTCGGGGAGCATTCCGATAACAGAGACTATCAGTTGCGTCAATCTCCTCGATCGGCTCGGGGCGAGGTCAGTGGACCATCAGGTCGGCGACGAGCGCCATCGCGCCCCACTGCATCTTCATCGTTCCGTTCATCCCGTCCGCCATGAGCGAGATCGTGAACATCTCGGCGACTTCGTCGGCGGACTCGACCTGGAGGGGCGCGGCGAAGAGGTCCTTTTCGGGATCATGGGCAAGCCCGGACTGCCCGGTCTCGCTGTTCACGAGCAGATCCCAGCCGTCATCGGTCTTCCTGGCGAAGAGGGAGTAGGCGCCCGCCGGGACCATGTTCTCCCCGAACATGAGACTGCCCTCGCTCGTGATCGTGGTGGCGTCCTCGGATCCGAGGCGCCAGACCATCCCCGGGGCCACCTGGGACAGCATGTCGCGACCGTTCAGGCTGGGACGCCCGTAATCCACGGTGACTTTCTTGCCCGCGAAGTCGGCCTCCGTCTTCCCCCGCGGGTTGTGGGCGGTGGCTGCAGCCACCGAAACGACGAGAGCGCAGGCGCCGAGAATCGCGAGCGGCCGGGAGCGGACAGACATCATGGGCAGTACCTCCGTCGGGGATTCTACTCCTGCTAGGCTGCCTCCGGCCGGAGTCGCGTTCGTCCCCCGGCTCCCCCTCGCCATGCGCCGATCTGCTCCCGATTTCCCGATCCGCCTCACCCTTTCCGTCTTCCTCGCTCTCGCCGGTTTCCTCACCGCCCCCGCCTCGGCGCAGGAGGACGCGGGCGCCCCGCTCGCCGAGGAACACCGCGTCTGGCTCGAGGAGGAAGTCGTCTGGATCATCACCGAGACCGAGCGGGAGGTGTTTCTGGGACTCGCCTCGTTCGAGGAGCGCGAGTTCTTCATCGAGGCGTTCTGGCAGCGCCGCGATCCGGTTCCGGCCACGAAGGAGAACGAGTTCCGGGTCGAGCACTACGAGCGGCTCGACTATGCGAACCGCTATCTCGGCCGCGACGCCCCCCGGCCCGGCTGGCGGACCGACCGCGGCAAGTACTGGATCATCCTCGGCGAGCCGCGGACGCGCGAGTCCTTCGACGGCCTGAACGAGGTGGTCAGCGCCGAGCTGTGGATCTACCAGGGGGACACCCGCCTCGGCCTGCCGCCCCGGTTCAACCTGCTGTTCTTCAAGAAGGAGGACATCGGGGAGTACGAGCTCTACCACCCGTGGGCCGATGGCCCGGATGCGCTCGTGCGTCGCGGCGAGCTGCTGCGGAACCGGCAGCACCACGCGGTGGACATCCTCGAGACGGTCTCGATGGACCTCGCCCGCGCCAGCCTCGTCGTGGACCTGACCGATCCCAGCGCCGACTTCCTGCGGGCCACGAACACCATCGCGCCGGTGCTGGACACGGTTCGCCCTTCGATGAGCGTGGACCGCAACTTCGTGGACATCACCGAGTCCCCGCAGAAGCGGGTGGACCTCGACGAGATCGAGGGCTTCCTCCGCTACGGCGACCGGGTGACCGCCGAGTACTCGTTCCGGTTCGTGCGGAGCGAGGCGGACTTCTCCGTGTTCTTCGGTCCCCGGAACACCCCCTTCCTGAACTACACCGTGAAGCTCGCCCCGGAGAACTTCTCGCTGGAGCGGGACGAGGACGCCGGCGAATACGTGACCACCCTGGACATCGAGCTGGAGCTGCGCCATCCCGAAGGCGCGCTCCTCGCGATGCACCGCAACTCGCCGATGATCCGGCTCACCGAGAGCGAGCAGCAGGCAGCGTCGGGACAGCCGTTCGCCTACCGGGACAACCTGCCGGTCCTGCCCGGCGACTACGAGGTGAGCGTGGTCGTCCGAAACCGCGCCACATCGCAGTACACCGTGGTCAGCCAACCGCTCCGGGTTCCGGCCAGCGGCGGCGGCCGTCCGGCGCTCGCCGACCTGATGCTGGCCTACCGGAGCGAGCCGGGCTCCGAGTTCCGGGACGGGCCGCAGTTCGGAACCTACCAGTTCGGCGCCACTGTCTTCGAGCCTGCGCTGGGCGGTTCGTTCGCGGCTTCCGACACGCTGTCCGTCGTGGCCCAGGCCGTGAACGCCGATCCCGGGTTCACGACCCGGATCCGCATCCTCTCCGACGAGCTGGACGAGGCGGCGCCGCGGCGGATCGAGGAGCGGTCGGCCGAGGCGGGACGGCTCATGGCGCCTCCGGTGGAGGAGTTCCTGCTGCGTGAAGTCGGCGCCGGTCGCTACCGCGTCGTCGCCGACCTGCTCGACGGCGCGGGAGAGATCGTCGCGACTCGGGAGGCGCCGCTCACGGTCTCCCCGCGATCCGACATGGCGCGTCCCGGATTCATCATCCGGCGCTCGTTCGCGACGCATGTCCCCGGCCTCCTCGCGCTCGCCCTCGGCGAGCAGTTCCTCGCCCACGGCCGCGTGGACGATGCGGTCATCGCCTTCCGCGAAGCCACCGCGAATCCGGATCTTCCGATGGCGCGATGGAAGCTCGCGAGCGCGCTGCTCTTCTCCCGGAACGCCGACGAGGCGCTCGAGCTGCTGCTTCCCATCGAGGCGGACCATCCGAACGAGATCGAGGTGGCCGAGGGAGTGGGCTTCGCCTACTACATCCGGCAGGAGTGCGGGGAGGCGCTGCCCCGCCTCGAGCACGCCATGACCCTGCGGGCCCCCGATCCCTCGCTTCTGAACGCGCTCGGCGATTGCCATCAGCAGACGGGGGACGGCGACCGCGCCCGGGATCTGTTCCGTCGCTCCCTGGAGATGAACCCGACCCAGGAAGGGGTGCGGGCGCGTCTCGCCGAGCTCGGCGACCCGCGCTGAGCGCGGGACGCCCCTCTCGCGTCGCCTGCCGCCATGGAGCCTGTCGCGGAGCCTCGCGGGCTCCCGGGGGTTGCGCGAAACCGGCCGCTCGCGCCCCTCACCAGCATCGGGATCGGCGGTCCGGCGGAGTGGTTCCTCGAGGCGCGCGGGGAGGTCGAGCTGCGGCGGGCGCTCGGCTGGGCCCGGGGCGTCGGCCTCCCGGTGACCCTCCTCGGCGGGGGGTCGAACCTCCTGATCGCGGATCGGGGAGTGCGCGGCCTCGTGGTGCGGCTGCGCGGCGGCTCCGCCCGCCGACTCGATTCGGGGACCGTGCGGGCCGAGGCGGGGATGAGCCTGAACGCTCTCGTGCGCTGGACGGCGGCCCGCGGGCTCGAAGGCGTCGAAGCGTGGGCGGGCACGCCGGGGACCGTCGGGGGCGCGGTGCATGGCAACGCGCACTTCGGCGGAGCGGAGATCGGGGATCGCATCGGAGCGCTGCGTCTCCTCGAGTCCGACGGGTCGGTGACCACGGCGCCGCGCGACGATCTGCGTCTCGCGCCCGGCGGCGGGGGCCTCGGGGGAAGGGTCGTGCTTTCCGCCGACTTCCGCGTGCAACCGGGACGGGATCCGGAGGCGCTCCGGAGCCGGGCGCGCTCCTCCATCGCCTTTCGGCGACGCACCCAGCCGCTCCGCGCGCGCTCCGCCGGGTGCGCTTTCCGCAATCCGGATCGGAGGCCCACCGCGCTCCCGCCCGGGATGCCCGCCGCCGCCGGGGCGCTGCTCGACCGCGCCGGCCTCAAGGGGACATCGGTGGGAGGGGCGCGCGTCTCCCGGATCCACGCGAACTTCCTGCTGGCCCGGCCGGGAACCTCCGCCGCCGACCTCCGGTCGCTGCTCGAGCGGTGCCAGGTGACAGTCCGGCGCCGGTTCGGAGTGCGGCTCGAGCCCGAGATCGGATTCGTGGGAGAGTTCGGCCGGTGATGCAGCGGAGCGATCCGACCCGGCTCCGGATCGAAGGCGGCCACCCGATCGAGGGCGTCGTCACGGTCGAGGGCAACAAGAACGCCGCGCTGCCCCTGCTCGCGGCGTGTCTTCTCACCGAGGAGCCCTGCCGTCTGGAGAACATGCCCCGGATCCGGGATGTTGCGGCCATGGCGGCGGCGCTCGAAAGTCTCGGCGCCGAAGTCGAGGGGGTGGGAACGACCGGGATCACGGTGCGCGCCGGCCGCTTGACGGCGGACCGCCCGGACCCCGGTCCGGTGGGGGCGCTTCGCGGCTCGGTCCTCCTGACCGCCCCGGTGCTGGCCCGACGCGGCCGGGTCGAGCTTCCGGCCACCGGCGGAGACTTCCCGGGTCGGCGGTCGGTCTCCGTCCATCTCGCCGCGCTCCGCGGGCTGGGGGCCCGCGAGCTCCCGGGCCGGGGAACCGTGCTGGAGGCTCCGGACGGGTTCCGGCCGGCCTCCCTCTACCTCCTCGAAGCTTCGGTGACCGGGACCGAGACGGCGCTGCTCGCAGCGGCAGCGGCTCCGGGAGTCTCCGAGATCCGCCATGCCGCCTGCGAGCCGCACGTGGTGGATCTGTGCCGGTTCCTCGAACGCATGGGGGTCGGAATCGAAGGAGCGGGCACCCCCACGCTGCGGGTCACCGGGGTCCGTCGCCGCGCCGGCGCGCGGTGGCGTCTCGGGGGCGACTTCGTGGAGGCGGGGAGCTGGGCGGTGATCGCGGCGATCACGGGCGGGACGCTCGAGATCCGGGGCGCGGCCGAGCGGGATCTCGAGCCCGTCGTCGCCGTGCTGTCACGACTCGGGGTGCGAGCCGTCCCCGCCGACGGCAACCTCCTCGTCGAGCCCGCGCGGCTCCGCGCGACCTCCCGCATCACCACCGCGCCGTGGCCCGGTTTTCCGAGCGACCTCGTCAGCCTGGTGACCGTGCTCGCCGCCGCCGCCGAGGGCGCGACCCTCATCCACGACTGGATGTACGAGCTGCGCCTGTTCGCGCTGGAGCAGTTGCGGGGCATGGGCGCCGAGCTCTTCCTGTGCGATCCGCACCGGATCCTGGTCAACGGACCGGCGCCGCTGCGGGCGGGCGATCTCGACGCGCGGGACATCCGCTCGGGCATGGCGCTCATCGCCGCCGCCCTCGCCGCCGAAGGGGAGAGCACCGTCGCGCCCCTCGAGGTCGTGGAGCGCGGCTACGCCGCCCTCGCCCATCGGCTTTCCGGTCTCGGCGCGACCGTGACGGTCGAGGCCCAGCCCTGACGCCCGGCCGCGGATCCCCCGCCGTTCGCTCCGGATGGCGCGATCCCGCGGACGATGCGGGCGGTCCGGGAAATCGCGTTTGACGCGGACGGCGCTGTGGAGTTCCAATGGGAAGCCGACGGCTGGGGGCGGAAGGGAGCCGCGCCGTTGCCCGTCGGTCGTCTTGGGAAGGAAGGGCCGTCGGGAGGTGGGGTCGGGTGCGCGCTGCCCGGCGTCGGAGTGCGTTCGAACCGGCCTGGTCCGTCGTGTCGGGTTCGGGGGAAGAAACGCGCACCGGGCACCCCGCGCCGTTCCGCCACTCGCGGCGGACCGGAAGCCGCTGCGACAAGTCCCCGTCGCTCAGCGCCGGACGAGGTAGGTCGCCTCGAACCGGCGGATCGCCGGCAGGAGGTGCTGGCGGTCGTGGAGCGTCCCGGCGAACAGGTCGCCCAGGCGGTCGAGCCGTTCCGGGAGCGTCTTCAGGGTGAACCGCGACGGGTCGAGGCCACCATCGAGCTCGTCCCAGTCGAGCGGGGTCGAGACCGAAGCGGCGGGCACTGGCCGCGCGGCGTACGGGGGCACGACGGTCTGCCCGCGACGGTTCTGCAGGAAATCGAGGTACACGCGGCCTCCGCGGCGCGCCACCTGCCGCTCGACCGTGGCGATGTCCCGGTGCTCGTCGGCGACATGGGTGGAGACCGCCTCCGCGAACTGCCGGGCGACCTCGTAGGGATAGATCGGCTCGAGCGGCACGTGGATGTGGAGCCCGGTGGCGCCGGAGGTCTTGAGCGACGGGCGAAGCCCGATGCCGCGGAGAACCTTCCCGAAGGCGCGCGCCAGCCGGACCACGTCGGAGAACGGCGCGCCGCCCGGATCGAGATCGAAGACGACCCAGTCGGGGTAGTCCGGACGGGAGCGGCGGGAGAGCCAGGGATGGATGTCGATGCTCCCCAGGTTCGCGGCGTAGAGGAGCGCCGAGGCGTCGTTGCAGATGAGGTACCGGATCGTCTCGCCCCGGCTGCCGGAGGGGATCGCCTCGGTTTCGACCCAGTCGGGCGTGTGATCCGGCAGATCCTTCTGGTAGAAGGCCTTGCCGCCGACGCCGTCCGGCGCGCGGAGCAGGTGGGCCGGGCGCTCTCGCAGGTAGGGGAGGAGGTGTTCGGCGACGCGGTCGTAGTAGCGGATCAGGTCGCCCTTGGTGTAGCCCGGGTCGGGCCAGAAGACCTTGTCCAGATTCGTGAACCGGACCGGGCGGGCCGCCGCCCGCGCCGCCCGCTGCCGCGACAGCCCGACCAGGAGGTGCTCCTCGCGCGGAACGCCGGCCGCCGGGATCCGCAGGCAGTCGGAACCCTCTCCGGGCCAGGGGGCGTCGGCGCGGCGGGCGATCGAGCCGGGGAGGCCGGCCGCCTCGCAGGCGGCGTGGAATTCCGTTCCCCGGACCGCGACGTGGTCGCAGAAGACGAGGACGGGATTCGCGGGAAGCAGGGTGGAGAGGAGGGCCTTTCGTTCGCGCAGGGGAACCGGACGGAGATCCCACTCCTCGTAGCGCAGCAGATCGTTCAGGTAGAGGACCACCGGGATCCGGTCGTCTCCGGCGACCCGGGCGGCGAGCCGCTTCGGGGAGGGACGGTCGGCCGCGTCGGTCGCCACCAGGACGCCGTGGGCGAGGAAGGCCTCGGCCCGCAAGCCGTCCCCCGCCTCCAGCAGCTCGGGCAGGCGGTTGCGCCACGCCGGGGCCTCGTCGCCCCCCGCCGGAGCGAGCCGGACCCGCCCGCCGCGCCGTTCCAGGAACATCGGGACGCCGAGCAGATCCGGCTCGAACAGGAAGTCCCCGTCGGAAAACGGGGCTGCCTCCCGCATCGGGGGCAGCGGCGCCGGGGTCGCGTCACCCGTCCACCGGCGGGATCCGTCGAGGTCGAAGAAGGGCTGGCGATCGCTGTCGGAGCGGGCGTAGCGGTCCCGCCCCTTGAACAGGAGCCACTCGTGTTCGCCGCGTTTCGTCCGCACGAGATGCCAGGCGCCGCGGAGTTTCCGGCCCCGCAGCCGGATCACCAGTTTCCCCGCGGCCACGCCCGCCGCGCCGTCGTCCCCGCCTCCCTCGGTGATTTCGTAGCGTCCCCGGTCCCATCGCGTCATCGTGCCGCCGCCGTACTCCCCTTCTGGAATGACACCCTCGAACTCGGTGTAGGCGAGGGGGTGATCCTCGGTCCGGACCGCCAGTTTCTTCACCTCCGGGTCACAGGTGAATCCCTTCGGCACGGCCCACGACCGCAGCACGCCCTTCATTTCCAGCCGCAGGTCGTAGTGGAGGCGTCGCGCCTCGTGCCGGTGCACCACGAACCGCCGCTTCGGGAGTCCCGCTGCCTCTGCCGCCGCTTCGGCCGGCGGTTCCGGCGTTCGCCGGAAGTCACGCTTCGCCCGGTAGTCGGCGATCGTTCGGGAGGAAGGCGCGGGCACGGGACGCCGGGGAATTCTGCCCGCACCGGGGCCCGAAGCCGCCTCCGCCGCGGGCGCCTCTTGACATCGGCGGTGGGCGCGCTAATGTCCCGGCGCCCCGCCGGTCTCCGTAGCCGGCTCAAGGGGTGCGCTCGTCCCGTGCGCGGCTCCCGGGTCCGGTTCTTCCGGGTCCAACCTCCATCCGTCTCCTTCCTTCCTCACGGAGCCAGAACGGGACAACCCTCCGGGAGCGCGGGCTCCGATCCCCAGCTCCCATCCGTGGCCATGCGGCCGAGTCCGGAGCGGCCCGTCTCCCGGGCCTCGTCGAGGGCCGGACCCGGAGCGCCGGTTCCCGGGTACCATCCTGACTTCGGGCGCCCCCCTTGATGCGGCGACCGGGAGGCGGGCGAGCGATGGCGGGACACTCTCCGGGCAGGCGCCGGGGGCGACTGGCTTCGGCCCTCGCCGCGATCGTTTTCGTCGCCGGGTGCGGCGAGCGGGTGGAGCCGCCCCGGCTGGCTCTCGACGACATCCTCGGGATCCGGCATCCCACCGCGCCGACGTGGCGCCCCGACGGCTCTTCGGTCGTGTTCGTCTGGGATCGCAACCACCAGATGGATCTCTACGAGGCGACTCCGGGGTCCGGCGAGCCGCCGAGACAGCTCACCCGGTGGGGCGACGCCTACGAGACGATCGCGGATCTCTTCTGGGGCGCGGACGACGAAACGCTGCACTTCACCCGGAACGGCGCGCTCTACCGGATGAATCCGGATCTCGCCGGCACCCTGGAGCGGGTCTTCCCCGCCGAACCCGGAGGCGAGTCGGACTTCGCGCCTTCACCCGACCGGCGGGGCCTGGCCTTCGTCCGCGGAGGCGACCTCCACGTCCGGGATCTCGGCAGCGGGAACGAGGTCCGTCTCACCGCCACCGACGACCGGACCGAGAGCGGGCCGGTCTGGTCGCCCGACGCCCGCTTCCTCGCCGTGACCGCCTCCCGGGTCCGCACGCGGGAGGAAGCGCCGGCGCTCTCCGGCGCCTCCGTCGTCTTCCGCCGCGTTTCCGCCTCGCCGCCGGATCTCTGGATCGTCCCGGTCATCGCCGGAGGCGTGCCCCGTCGGATCGCTTCGGGTCCCGAAGCCGCCTCGAACCCGCGGTGGCTCGACGCGGACCGGCTCGTGTTCCAGGAGGTCTCGCCCGACTACCGCACCCGGTCCGTCGTCGTGAGCGACCTGCGGGACGGCTCCCGAGAGACGATCCACGAGACCGCCGACGAGAAGTGGTGGAGCCTGAACTACCTCGGCGCCGAACCGAAGCCCTCGCCGGACGGGGCGTGGGTGGCGCTCGTGGACGACGCGAGCGGCTGGGATCGCCTGATCGTGATCTCGACGGACGACGGAGCGGCGACCGCCCTGGCTCCTGATGGAGCAGCGACGGCGACATCCCTGACGCCCGACGGAGAGGAGGCGCGCCGGTTCGCGTGGTCCCCCGACGGGAGCCGGCTGGCGTGGGACGCGAATCCCGATCATCCCGGACAGCGTCAGCTCTTCGTGGTGGAGACCGCGGACCTTCCCGACGCGACGCCGCGCCGCCTGACCGACTTCCGGGGCGCGAACACGCAGCCGGCGCTCGCCACCGGGTTCCGGCTCACCGCCGAACACGGCGGGTTCTCCCCCGACGGCGACCGCATCGTGTTCCAGCGGACCGGGCCGCGCTCGCCGCCGGACCTCTTTGTCGTGGACGCCGGGTCGGGAGGCGAGGCGGAGCGGCTGACCGATTCGGTTCCGGAAACTCTCGACCCGGCGTGGTTCACCGAGGGCGAGCTCGTGCGCTACCCGGCCCGCGATGGCGGCGATGCGCCCGGGTATCTGTTCGTCCCCGAAGGGGCCGACGAGGGAATTCCGCGTCCGGCCGTGGTCTGGGTCCACGGCGACGGGATCGCCCAGAACTACGACGGCTGGCACATCCGCCGGGACTACGGGGTGTATCACTCCTTCCACCAGGTCCTCGTCGCCGAGGGCTATGTGGTCCTCATGCCCGACTACCGCGGCAGCATCGGCTACGGCCGGGATTTCCGGCAGGAGGTCCATCGGGATGTCGGGGGAGGGGACTACCAGGATGTGGCCGCTGCCGGGGAGTATCTGAAGAGCCTGCCGTTCGTGGACCCGGACCGGATCGGCATCTGGGGGTTGAGCTACGGCGGGTTCATGACGATGCAGGCGCTCACGCTCGACCCGACCCTGTTCGCGGCGGGCGTGAACGTCGCCGGAGTCGGGGACTTCCGGCTCTGGTTCGAGGATCCGGGCGGGCCGTGGGTCGTGGGCCGGATGGGTACGCCGACCGAGAACCCGGAGGTCTTCGAGCTCGGCGCCCCCGCCGACCGAGTGGACCGGATCGTCCGTCCGCTGCTCATGCTCCATGGCACGTCCGATGTGAACGTGTCGTACTTCGAGTCGGTGAACCTCGCGGATGGCCTGTTGCGCGCGGGGAAGGACTTCGAGTTCGTGACCTACCCGGGGGAGTTCCACTACTTCCATCGCGACCACGTCCTGCGGGACGCGTGGCGCCGGGTCCACCGCTTCTTCGGGACTCACCTCGCGGCAGACAGACCCTGAGGCAGCCCGTGATCTGAGGCAGACCCCGAGGCCCGGTCGCTCAGCCGAGCGGGTTCCAGACCCGGCGAAACCCGAAGCCCCGGAAATTCTTCACGTTCGCCGTCGCGAACATCGTGACCCCGTGGGCTCGCAGGTCGAGAGCCAGGCGCGCGTCGTGGATGCGGCGGCGTCCGAACTGCGGCGCGGCGGCCAGGGCCCGGAGACGCCGGTGGATCGGGACGCTGGCCTCGGCGAACCCCGGCAGGCGCCAGCGGGGATGCCTTCGGTACGCCGCGATGACGGAAACGGCGGCGTCGGCGTCGAGTGGCCGTTCGAGGACCGCCGGGTTGCGCAGCAGCGTGTAGAGCTCGACCAGTACGAATTCCGGGATCGCGAAGTCCTCGCTCCGGGATGCTCCCTCGAGGAAGCGCCGGACGGGGACATGGAACGGAGTCGCCCGGCTGAAGGCGTGGAGCAGAAGGCGTGGAGCAGGATGTTCGCGTCAACCGAGGTCATTCGACATTCCGGCGACCTTCTGGGCGACCTCCTGGACGACCTTCTGGACTGCATCCCGGGAGGCGCCATCTCGGAGGGCGAGCTCCGTCGGCCGCCGTGCACAGTCCTCGAGCGAGGCTGCGCGAATCGCCTCATCAGCGAGCCCGCCCCACCCCACGGCATCCGAGACCGGAACGCGCCATTCGCCGGAGGGTTCCGGCCGGACCGGGTGACGGGCGAGGAACTGCTCGGCGGCGCGGCGCAACGTCTCCGCCAGCGACCACTCGCGCGATGCGGCGAACTGCTTGAGATCGCGATGGAGAGCATCCGGCAGCCGGATCCGGGTTCTTGTCACCGCGTTGAATCGCCATCGGAGTGAGTTTCATACGGGCGGGCGTGGCCCTGCCGTGTTGCCTGTGCCGGTCAGTCGGGGTTCAGCAGGGCGCGGAACGCCTCGGGGATGTCCATTCCGAGTGATTCGGCCCGATCGAGGTGGCTTCTCGCCTCGCCGAGCCGGCCCCGCTGGCGCTCCACATCGGCGAGCAGGAAGTGGATCCCGGCGCGCTGTCCCCGGCTCTCTCCGGCGGCGGCGTCGAGGGCGCGGGCGAGGACTGCCGAGGCTTCGTCGAGGCGTCCGCCGGTGGCGAGGAGCTGGCCCAGCCCCTGGAGCGCGGCTGGATGCGTCGGATCCTCGGCGAGGGCGCGGCGGAGCAGCCGTTCGGCGTCGCGCAGGTCGCCCCGCTGGAAGGCGAGGCTGGACGCGCCGAGGAGGGTGGGGAGGTGCGAGGGGTCGCTCTCGGCCGAGCGCCGATAGAGATGTCCGGCCTCCTCTTCCCGGCCGGAACGGGCCAGCAGGTTGGCGAGGTTCGCCATCGCCGGGCTCGAGTCCGGATCCCGGGCCAGCGCTTCCCGGTAGGCGGCTTCCGCTTCGGCGCTGCGTCCGAGTCGCGACAGGGCGTTTCCGAGGTTGTACCGAAGCTCGGCGTCGTCGGGCCGTTCGCGCGACAGATCCCGGTAGAGTGCGGCGGCGGCCTCCACATCGCCGCTCTCGGCGGCGCGGCGGGCGCGCGCCTCGCGACCCACCGCGTCGGCGCGCCGCTCGGCCACCGCCTCGAGCAGGGGATCCGGATCCCCCGTCGCTCCGCGCGAAGGGGACGATGCGCCGAGCCGAGCCCGGCGCGCGGCCTCCTGCGCGCGCTCCGGCTGATCGAGGCGCCGGTGGATCTGGGCGAGGAACGACCAGCCGGCCGCGGAATCCGGGATCCGGCCGGTCAGCCGCTCCAGCCGTTCCCGGGCGCCTTCGATATCCCCTCGTTCGAGGAGGCGGCGGGCGAGGGCCAGCGCCGCCTCGCCCGAGTTCGGGGCGGCAGCCGCGAGCGCCACCCACGCGGCCCCGGCGGCTTCGTCCTCCCCCAGCGCCTCCAGCAGACGGGCGCGCAGCGCGAGGGCCGGGGGAAAGTGCGCCCGGCGATGGAGGGTCTCCTCGGCGAGGACCAGCGCCGCCTCGGGGGCTTCGGTTTCGAGGAGACGGGCGTGGAGGTGCGTCCAGCGATGGTCGGAGTCGTCGAGCCGCGCCGCCTCGACGTACGCGTCGGCGGCTTCCTTCGGGAGCGAGTGGGCGTGGAGGACCATGCCGAGCCGTCCCCAGGCCGCGGCGTCGCCCGGCTCCCGCTCCACGGTCGTCGTCGCGGCGGCGATGGCGCGCGCCACCGCCGGCTCCATGTCGGCCGCGGAAACTCGCGGGATCTCCGCCGCGCCGCAGGCGAGGGTCGAGGCCGCCACCAGAGCCGCAACGAGCGCTCCCATCCCGCCTCGCTCGCTCGTTGTCACCGTCGGAAACTCCCGGCTGCGCGGCTTCGCTCCGGGGCTGCCGGCGGCCGCGCTCAGCGCGCTATGCTCCCGGCAGACACCGGAGATCAAGGCATGGCTTTGACCATCGAGCGCGAGGACACCTGCCGGCTGGCGGGAGACCTCGCCGCACTGACCGGCGAGAACCGGACGGAAGCGATCACGGTCGCGCTCCGCGAGCGCCTCGAGCGGGAACGCCGAAAGCGGGAGAAGCTCATTCGCGATCTGGACGAGATCGCGGTGCGGTGCGCCCAGCTCATGGGGCCCGGACCCGGTTCGCTGGATCACGGTGACTGGCTCTACGACGAGCGAGGGCTGCCCAAGTGATCGTGGACAGCTCGGCGATCCTGGCGATCCTGAATGACGAGCCTGATGCCTCGCCCATCAAGAACGCCCTCGCGGATGCGAGCGTCCGGCGCATGTCCGTCGCGAACGCGCTGGAAGTCACGATCGTGGCGGAGAGCCGCGGCGGGGCCGCCGCGGCTCGGGAGTTCGATCGCTTGATGAGCCGGGCCGCGATCGAACTGGTCCCGGTGACGCTGCGGCAACTTGCTCGCGCCCGACTCGCGTGGAGGCGGTTCGGCAAGGGCAACCACCCGGCGGCGCTCAACTTCGGGGACTGCTTCGCCTATGCCCTGGCCGATGTCCGAGGGGAGCCGCTTCTCTTCAAGGGCGACGACTTCGCCCGAACGGACATCGAAGCGGCCTGAAGCCGACGACGGGAGGGTCGAGCCGGCGCCGCGGAGCAGCCGGATCCGCCGGTTCGGTTCCGGCGCCGGAAACGCTTCGATCGCTCCGTCGGACCAGATCACCGTGACGCCTTCGGGGCGGTTCCCCGAACCCAGCCCGAAGTGGGCGGAGGAGTCCGAGGAGCTCAGGTAGGAGACCCCCGGGTTCGCGGGCGCTGACCGGACGCCGCCCGCGGTCCGGAGCAGGACGGTCGCGCCGTGGTCGGGCCGGGGCGGATCCCCGATGAGAGGGAGCACCGCGAGCCAGTCTCCCCTCCGCCCGGAGTCGTTCCGAAGGAGGCGCGCCGGGCCGTCGGCGGCGGTGGCCACCAGGTCGAGGTCGCCGTCCCCATCGAGATCGCCCGCCGCCAGCCCGCGCCCGACGGCGCGCGCCGCCGAGACGTCGGGGGAGTCGGGCCCCGCATCCCGGAAGCCGCCTTCGGATCCGGCCAGGAGCAGCAGCGGCTCCCGGTACGCGTCGAAGTGCGGCTCGGTCGGGGGCTCTCCCGGCGGACGGGCCACCCGCCCGTTCGCGACCACGGCGTCGAGATGGCCATCGAGATCGAAGTCTCCGGCGGCAATGCCGAAGCCGGTCGTGTTCAGCCCGAGCCGGCCGAGCCCGAATCGGATGCTCGCGTCCACGAAGCCGATCTCCGGCTCGGCCAGGTAGAGCGTGTTCGTCTCGTTCGCGAAGTGCGTCAGAAACAGGTCCAGATCCGCGTCCCCGTCGAAGTCGCCCAGTCCGATTCCCATCCCCGCCTCCGGGCGGCCGAATCCGGAGAGCGCGGCGCCGCGGAGCATGGCTTCTTCCCCGAACGCGCCGTCCCCCCGGTTCACCCACAGGTGATTCGCCTCGGTGTCGTTCGCCACGTAGAAGTCGGGGCGGCCGTCCCCGGTGAAGTCGTGACAGACGACCCCGAGACCACGGGCGGCGAAGGCGGCGATCCCCGCTTCGCGGCTCACGTCCTCGAAGACCCCCTCGCCGCGGTTGCGGTAGAGCCGATCGGAGAGCCCGCGGATCTCGGTGGGACCGCAGTAGTCCTCCGCGCCGGTGGCGGCGTGGCAGGTGAACTCGGGGTCGTAGTCCATGTATCGGGTCACGAACAGATCGAGCCAGCCATCGCCGTCGTAATCGCAGGCGGCGGCGGACGCCGACCAGCCGGGGGTTTCCGGAAGGCCCCCGGCGGGGCGGAACGCGAGGTCCCCCTCGTTCCGGAGCAGCGTCGCGGCTCCGAACCCGGTGCGAAGGAGGTCGGAGTCGCCGTCGCCGTCGAAATCGCCGACCGCGACCCCCATCCCGTAGGCCGGGTCCTCGGGGAGGGGCGGCGCGCGCTCGAACCGTCCGTCGCCGCGCCCCGCCCACAGCTCGTCCGCGCCCCGGCCCTGGATGAAGTAGAGGTCGAGATCCCCGTCCCCGTCGGCGTCGAAGACGGCCACTCCGGAGCCCATGATCCGGGGCATGAACCAGCCGGGAGCGCCGTCCGCTCCCCGTCCGGCGCGATGGAGGAACCGGATCCCGGACTCGGCGGTGGCGTCGGTGAGTCGGGGCTGGGCGGCGCCGAACGCGACGGGGAATCCGACGAGCGCCAGGAGGCCCGGTCGCCCGGCCAGGCGAGGGGTCAGCGGCGGAGCACCGACCGGGGTCCGATGTCGGCGAGAGACGGGGTTCCGGCGAGCTGCATGGCGAGTCGCAGTTCGGCGCGGAGCATCTGCAGGACCGCTTCCACCCCCGCCTGTCCGAAGGCCGCGAGTCCCCACAGGTAGGCCCGGCCGATCAGCACGGCGTCGGCGCCGAGCGCGAGCGCCTTGAAGATGTCCACGCCGCGGCGGATGCCGCTGTCCATGATGACCGGGATCCGCCCGCCGATCGTCTCGACCACCTCGGGGAGGCTGTCGAGCGTCCCGACCCCGCTCTCTTCGGCGCGGCCGCCGTGGTTCGAGACCACGAGCCCGTCCACGCCGTGCTCGAGGCAGAGCGCCGCGTCCTCGGCGGTCACGATGCCCTTCAGCAGGATCCGCATCGAAGTGATGTCGCGGAGGCGCTTCACGACATCCCAGGTGAGCGCCGGCTGGTTGAGTCCTTCGAAGCGGCTTCTCCCGGTGGCGTCCTCGACTTCGATCCCGTCGAACATGCGCTTCCGGGAGACATAGTTGGCGAAACCGGGGCGATGGCAGGTCTCGCAGTTGCGCGAGTCCAGCCGCGCCGAGAGCGGGGTCGTGATCCGGTTGCTCCCGGCGGGGAGATCCACCGTGAGCACGAGAGCAGGGCATCCCGCGGCTTCGGCGCGGCTCACGAGCTGCTTCGTCACCTCGAAGGAGGTCGTGGGGTAGAGCTGGTACCAGACCGGCTCGCCGCGGGCTTCGTTCACCTCCTCGACCCCCGAGGTGGTCACGGTGGAGAGGAGCTGGACGTGATCCGCTTCGCGGGCGGCTCGGGCGACGGCGACCTCGCCTTCGGGGTGGAACGCCTTCTGGCTGCCGCAGGGGGCGATGGCGATGGGAGAGGTCCAGTCGCGGCCGAACACGGACACCGACATGTCGGGGTCCGAGACGTCCACGAGCCGCCGGGCGCGGATCCCCACCCGTTCGAAGGCGTGGCGATTTGCGGCGAGGGTGCCTTCGCCGTCCACGCCGGTGGCGATGTAGCCGTAGTGCGCCGGGGGCAGGTTCGCTTCCGCGACGGCCCGGAAGTCGAAGATGTCGGCGGCCTCCTCGGGCGCGGAGATCAGTTCGCGGGGGAAGCCGGTCCAGCCGAAACGCTCCCGCTCGTCGTCGTTCGCGGGCGGCGGCGGGACGGGTTCGTCGGAGCGCCGCTCCCAGCACCCGGCCGTGAGCAGTAGCGGACTCCCGGCGAGATACCGCAGCAGCCGACGACGCGCGACCAGTGGCGTCTCGACGGGGGATTTCACGGCAGGGGGTTCGACGTTCGCTTTCGTCGGAGCCTACCGACCGGCCGGGACCACTTCAACCGGCCCTCCGCCCCGCCGCCTGGGCGCGCCGAAGGCGTATCATCGAAATCCGGCGACCATTTCACGGGAGAGAGCCGAGTGTTCCGTGGCGGCGCCGAAGGGAGATCCGGCGACGTGACGAATCCGCGCCGAAGCCGCGCGGCGGGCTTCGGGGCCGCTGTGAGCCGCCGGCTGCTCGTGCGCTCCGGCCTGGCGGCGGCGCTCCTCGCTCCGTGGACGAGGCTCGCGGACGGCGCCCTCCCCGCCCTGCTCGCGCCGGGAGGCCGGAATCGCTCGGCGGGCCCCTCCGGTGACGCCATCCTGCTCGGCACTTCGGCCGCGTTCACCGGTCCTTCCGGCGGGCTCGGAATCGAGCTCTACCGCGGCGCGATGG
This sequence comes from Acidobacteriota bacterium, assembly GCA_022822745.1. GTDB lineage: Bacteria > Acidobacteriota > Vicinamibacteria > Marinacidobacterales > Marinacidobacteraceae > JAJEAO01. The sequence goes on along the minus strand of JAJEAO010000106.1, from coordinate 16,783 downwards.
CGTACTTCAGCCACGTCAACGCGAGCGGTGGCATCGCGGGCCGCCGGATCGAGTTGCAGCTCTACGACGACGGCTACCAGCCGGATCCCTGTGTCGAGAACACCCTGAAGCTGATGCTGGAGGACCGGGTGTTCCTGTTGTTCGGCTACGTGGGGACGCCGACCGTGACCCGCGTGCTGCCGATGCTCAAGAAGTTCCAGGAAGAGCAGATCTACATGTTCTTTCCGTTCACGGGAGCGCAGCCGCAACGGGAGCCCCCCTACGGGGACTTCGCCTTCAACCTGCGCGCCTCGTACCGCCAGGAGACGGCCGGGCTCGTCGAGAACCTGCTCTCGGTCGGCCGCCGCCGGATCGCGGTCTTCTATCAGGCCGACGCCTACGGCCGCAGCGGCTGGGCGGGAGTGCGGGCGGCCCTCGAGCGGCATGGCGAGACGATCGCCGCCGAAGCGACCTACCGGCGCGGCGCCCGCTTTACCGGCAGCATGCGGGCGCAGGTCGAAATTCTCATGCGGTCGGCGCCCGACGCGGTGATCTGCGTGGGCGCCTACGCCGCCTGCGCCGCCCTCGCGCGCGACGCCGTGGACCTCGGGCTCGAGGTACCCATCGCCAACCTTTCCTTCGTCGGCAGCGAAAACCTCGTGAACCTGCTGAGCGAGGGCCGCGACGACCCCGAGATCACGACGCGATGGCTCGTCAATTCCCAGGTCGTGCCGAGCTACGAGGACACCGCGGTGCCGGCCGTCCGGGAGTACCGGGATCTCATGGAGCGGCACGACCCGCAGATCCCCGAGCAGTTCGCCTCCGACGATTACCGGCCGCTGCCCCGGAGCTTCGTCAGTCTGGAGGGGTTCCTGAACGCGAAGCTGATGTGCGAGATCCTGCGACGCTTTCACGAGGCGCCGAGCCGCGCCGGGCTCGAGGAGGCCGTCTTTTCCATCCGGGACTTCGATCTCGGCATCGGGGAGCGGGTCTCCTTCGGCCCGGACCGGCGCCAGGGACTCGACCGCGTGTACTACACGGTGGTCGAGGACGGACGCTTCGCGCCGCTCGCCGACTGGAACAATTTCGCCGCCTGACGTCGAGCGCGCCGGGACATGCCTGCCGACGTGAAGGTCCACCGGCTGTTCCAGCGGATGCGTTTCGGCATCTTCGCGCTGTTCGGTCTGATCGTCCTCTCGACTTCGCTCCTGTGCATCCACACCGTGGACACGGAACTCTCCGCCGAGTACGCGGCCAACAGCCAGAGCATCGCCAAGACGATCGCCGACTCGAGCGTGGACATCCTGCTGAACCGCAACCTCGCGACGCTCCAGTCCCTGATCGATCAGTTCGTGGAAGTGCAGGGGATCCGCTACATCTACATCACGGACGAAACCGGGGCGTTCCTCGCGCACACGTTCGTGCCCGGGATTCCGACCGGGATCCTGGAGGGCGACCCCTTCGCCACCGAGCCGGTGGAACGCAGCATTCCCGGCATGGGGGACTTCCTCGAAGTGGGCAGCCCGATCCTGGCGGGAGTCGCGGGGACCGTTCACCTGGGAATGGACCTGGATCTGGTCGCGCTGAAGATCCAGCGGGCGATCGGCCAGCAGATGTATCTCATCTCCATCCTTCTCGTCGGGGGCATCCTGGCGTCCAACTGGCTCGTCAACCTCGTCGCGCGGCCGCTGGCGGAACTCCTCGCCTACGCCGTGGAATCCGCCCGACAGGCCCCGGAGGGAGAGGCGCCGGCGGCAGGGCGCCGAAAGCTGCTCGAACGCGACGACGAAGTCGGGCAGATTGCGCGGCTCATCCTCTACCTGTCCCGCACCCGGTCTCCCGGGGACCCCGACGCGCCGCCCGCGGTCCGGGAGAGCCGTTCGGTCGCGTGACGCGGCGGGTTCCGCCCGGCGCCGGCGCCGAAACGTGATGACGGGATCCGGGCGGTCGTCGCGCCTGGTGGCGGTGATCGTCTGTACCGTGCTCCAGCTCTGCTTCGGGACCGTGTACGCCTGGAGCTACTTCCAGACGCTCCTCGTCCGCCAGTCCGGCTGGAGCTTCACCGAGACCGCGTGGGCGTTCAGCCTGGCGATCTTCTCGCTGGGGGTCTCGGCCGCCTGGGCCGGTCAGGCGCTGCCGCGGATCGGCCCCCGGAGGCTGGCCCTTGCCGGCAGCGCGCTGTTCTGTTGCGGGTACCTGGTGGCGGGCATCGCGCTGCGACTGGACAACGTCCCCTTCTTCTGCCTCGGGTACGGCGTCTTCGGCGGGATCGGGATCGGGATGGGCTACGTGACGCCGGTCGCCACGGTGGCGAAGTGGTTCCCCGACCGCAAGGGTCTCGCCACCGGCGTCGTCGTGATGGGGTTCGGCGTGGGCGCGCTGCTGCTCAGCAAGGTGCTCGCCCCCGTCCTTCTCGTGCGAACCGCCGGCGACTTGCCGCTCGTCTTCTTCGGACTCGGGGCGGTGTTCGCGGCCATCCTGTTCCCCGCGAGCCTGCTGATGAGCAACCCGCCGCGCGCTTCGCCCGCCCTCGCCCACCCGGAGGCTGGACCGGCTCGGGAGGACCCCGAAGCCGCGCCGTCCGTCGGGGCGTATCTCCGGACCGGACAGTTCGCGCTGTTGTGGACCGTGTTCTTCTTCAACATCGCCGCCGGCATCTCGATCATCAGTTTCCAGTCCGAGCTGCTGCAGGAAGTCTGGGGCCTCGCCGACCCTGCGCTCGAGCCGGCGGTGCTTGCCGAATACGGCGCGACCCTGATCGCGGTGAGCTCCGTGTTCAATGGCCTCGGGCGTCTCTTCTGGGGCCTGCTGTCGGACCGGATCGGCCGGGTCAACGTGTTCCGCATCCTGCTCGCCACGCAGATGGTCGTCTTCGGCGTACTGATGACCGAGACGAACCCCTGGATCTTCTCGGTCCTCGTCTGCTACGTCCTGCTCTGTTTCGGCGGAGGCTTCGCAACCATGCCCCCCTTCATCATCGACATGTTCGGGGCGCGCCGGATGTCGGCGATCTACGGCGCCGTGCTCACCGCCTGGGCGGCGGCGGGGATCGCCGGTCCGCTCTACGTCGGCTACCTGAAGGACGTGTATCCCGACCGGGCGGTCATGTACTGCTTCCTGATCGGCATCCTCATGCTCGGGGGCGGCTATCTGTTCTCCTACCTGCTGAACGACGAGCGCATCCGCCTCGAGAAGCCGACGCTCGAAGCCACGCTTCACGAGTTCGGCATCGAGGCGCCCACGACGCGCTGATGCTTCGCACCGGGCCGGAGCGATCAGGCGCTGACCGAGTTCGGACGGCCTGGAGCAGGCCCCGCCGGCCCGGACTCGAAGTCGTGGCGATCGCCTCTACGTCGGGAGTTATACTAGGAGTATGAAGACCGCCGTATCCATACCCGACTCTGTCTTTCGGCGGGCGGACCAGTTCGCTCGCATGGCGGGTCGAAGTCGGAGCGCCGTCTATGCCGCTGCGCTCGAGGAATACCTGGCGCGGCATGAGCCGGACGCGGTGACCCGGGCGATGAATCGCGTCGTGGAGCAGGGTGACGACCCGAATCGCGAGTTCGTCGGCGTCGCCGCTCGGCGGGTTCTGGAGCGGACCGAGTGGTGATCGCGAGGGGCGATGTGTGCTGGGCAAACATGCCCTCGCGGGTGGGCTCCGCGGCGGGGTTTCGTCGTCCCGTCGTCGTTGTGCAAGGCAACTCCCTGAACCGGAGTCGCATCGCGACGGTCGTCGTCGTCCCGCTGACCAGCACTCTCCGCTTCTCTGCAGCCCCCGGCAACTTGCTGTTGTCCGCTCGCTGGACGGGTCTCGACCGTGATTCGGTGGCGAATGTCTCGCTCGTGACTGCGATCGACCGGGTGCTGCTGGACGCACCGGTGGGCGCACTGGCTCCAGGTCTGGTGGAACGCCTGCTTCAGGGGCTCGACATCGTGCTCGGGCGGGTCTGATCAGAGTCGGATGCGGCGGAGGACCTGGCCGTTGTTCTCCCACGGCGTGGCCTTGCGGTGGGAGGCCTCGGCCTCGGTGGGCTGGAGGCCGCTCGCGTCGCGGGCGCGGGAGACGAGGGAGTGGAGGCCGGGCGCGGGAGCGGGCCAGGGCAGGGAGAAGCGCCGCAGGCCGTAGCGGTGGGCTGACGTCTCGAGGTCGGTCGGGCGCCAGGGGCCCTCGTCCACCCGGACCTCGACGGCTTCGACGGGTCCGCGCCCGTCGTTCCACGCGAGACCGCGAATGAACAGACCGCCGTTCGCGGATGGCTCCACCCGCGTCACCAGAGACTTGAGCCGCATCCGGCCGATCGCGCTCGCCTCGTGGATCACGCCGGATGGGGTTCCCACGCCCCGCACCGTGACGTAGTCCTTCGCCTGGAACCAGCCGGCGAAGCGCTCGGGCCAGACCTCGATGCGTTCCAGCCACTTCACCTGGGAGACGCCGTAGAAGCCGGGGACGATCAGCCGCAGCGGGCCGCCGTGTTCCCGGGGCAGGGGTTCCCCGTTCATCGTGTCGGCGAGCAGCACGCCCGGCGCGAGGGCGTCGGCGAGGGGGAGGCTGCGGGCGAAGCGGGTCGGGTAGCGGTTCCCGCGGAGCCGTTCCTCGGCGCGGTCGGCGCCGAAGAAGACGACCTCCCGGGCGTCGGGCACGATCAGGCCGTCGAGGAGCGGGGCGAGCGGGACGCCGGCCCAGCGGGCGGCGCCGAGAAGTCCGTGCATGCCGACGCCCCCGTTGCCGCAGCACTCGAAGGCGACGGTCGGCTGGGCGCGGGGCAGGCGGGTGAGGTCGGCCGAGGACAGCTCGCGGGCGGGAGGCGCGCCGCGGAGGCCGATCCGCAGCCGGAAACGGGCGCCCCGGTCGGGCGGGAGGACACCGTGATGCAGGACGAAGAAGTCGTCGTTCGGGACGGTCTCGCCGGTGACGCGGGCGAGGTCGGTGAAGCGGGCCCGGATCCCTTCCGGGAGCGGTTCGACGTCATCCCATGGCAGCGCGACTGCCTGGGAACTCGTCCTCGCGAGGCCGGGGAGCGGCGGCGCCAGAGCCGCGCTCGCGAGGCTGGCGATGACGCGACGTCGGGTCATGCTCGCGACGCGGCGGTTGGCGGAGGAACCAGGGCGCCGCACTCGGCCACGCGGCGGAACGCTCAGCCGGGACGGCTTCGACGAACAATCACCCGGTCGCTCCGCAGTGCTCTGTCCGGCACGGGGGGCGGCCGCGTTCCTGCGTCGGGAGCGCCGCTCGCCAGAGCGGCGCTCCCTGCGATCCGAAGATGGTCTAGAAGTGGACGCGGATCGCGAATCGAGCGATTCGCGGCGAGAGGTAGTTCGAGATCCTCCCGTAGTTCGCGCCGCTCGAGGTGTTGATCGCGGTCACCGTGTTCTGGTTCGTGATGTTGAACAGGTTGATCTCGGGAGCCACGCGAACGTTGCCGACCATGAAGTCACGGAAGATGGCGATGTCGAAGGTGGTCACGTTGTCCAGACGGTCGCTGCCGACAGGAGCGGCAAGAACCGTCGCGCCCCCCTGGTTCAGGCCGCCGACGAAGAAGGTGCGCGCAACCGGCTGCCCGGTCTGATAGCGCATGACGCCGGAGGTCCGGAAGCCGAAAGGAGCGTGCCACGTCCCGATGACCTTGAACTGGTGGGTTCGGTCGTAGAAGGACTTGCCCTTGGCGTTGATCTGCTGGTTCGGATTCGTGAAGATGCCCGGGTTCGTGTTCTCCCACTGGTTGCCTCGGGACCAGTGATCCGTGTCGTTCCAGGTGTAGGAGACGAGAGCCTGCCAGTTGTTGGAGAACCGCTTCTGCGTCGTCAGCTCCACGCCCCGATAGCTGTCTTCGAACGCGGGGATCGTGGCGATCTGCCGCTCGCTGAGGCCGACGAACTCGGGACGGAGGTTGAAGACCGTGATCTGGCCGCCGTCATCTCCGGTGCCCACCATGCCGTCGGGGCCGGGGTCGGTCACCGGCATCGAATCATACGCCGAGTCGGGAGCGGCGAGATTGATCTGGTCCGAGCGGTCGTCGGTGCGTCGCATGGAGAACGTCGCCTGCACCCAGATGTCGCCCTCGAACTCGCGCTCGAGGCTCATCGTCAACTCATCAGTGAACTCGTGCTTCAGATCCGGCGAGATCGTGTTCATCGCTGCGGTCGCCCCGAACGCATCGGCGAGAAGGTCTCCCTGCTCCCCATCCTGGAACTGACTGTCGCCATTCAGATCGGTCCAGCGGTACCGGTTCGTGAGGGCGCCATTCTGGTTCACGAAGTTGGCGAAGCCGGTCGAGAACTGGTGGTAGTAGCGACCCCAACTCGCCTTGAAGGCGCTCTGGCCGCCCTCCTCGAGACCCACGACAAGACCGAGGCGGGGCGCGAAGCTGGCGAGATCGAGGATCCCGGAGCGCTCGGCAAACTCGCGCGGGCAACCGTTGACGGTCGTACACCACCGGCCGTCGGGGCTGTTCTGCTCCGGGAGCCAGCCGTGGTAGCGGTCCCACCGCAGTCCCAGCTTCAGAGTCAGTCGTCCGCTCGTGATGATGTCGTCAATGTAGGCAGAGGTCTGGTCGAGCGTCTGTCCGTCGTGGCGCGGCGTGTTGCGGAACCAGACTTCATCGGCCACGCCGTTGTTGAACCGCAGGAAGACGTCGTCGATCGCCGTCGTCTCGTTCCGGATCGGGTTGTGGGAGTACTCCAGACCGACCTTGAACTCGTGGTCGGCGTTCATGAACTCCTCTGCGAAGTAGGTGAGATCGCTCTTGTAGGAGTAGCGCTTCCGGCGCCGCTCCACGTTGAAGTCGCGGGCGTTCACGAAGACGCCGAGACCAGTGTCCTGTCCCGCCTGGAGTCCAGCCGCCTGCGCCTCCTCCGAATGGTAGGTCGGGAACCAGACGTTCAGGTGGGAGAAGCGGGTCTCGAGCAGCGCGCTGTCGCTGAGCGTCGAAGTCCAGGTGGCCTGGAGGATCCGGAAGGTGTCGTCCTCGATCCAGGTCGCTTCCGGTGGCCGGTTCTCGGCGAGTCCGCGGCGCGGCTTCCAGTACGTCATCTCGTGCCATTCCGCGCTCACCTTGTTCGAGGCGTTCAGATCGGTATCGCTCTTGAGCACGAACTGCCGCATGTCGGTGTCCTCGGTCACGGACTGCACACCGGAGACGTAGCGGTGGACCCTCTCGTCGCGGAACGAGAAGTAGAACGTGGAGCGGTCCCGGACCACCGGGCCGCCGATCTGTCCGTTGAAGTCGCTCAGGTAGTCGAACTCGGAAGCGGTGCCGCCCTGCGACTCCAGCTCGCTGCTGAAGTTGTCGAACTGGGTCGCGTCGTTCTGGTAGAACGCGCCCACGGATCCGGCGAACTCGTTGCCGCCGGTCTTGGTCACCATGTTCAGGTACACGCCGGGGGCGTTCACCGAGGCGGGGTGGGATCCGACCTCGACCTGGATCTCCTCGAAGCTGTCGTAGTCGTAGTAGTAGCCGCTCGCGCCGAGAGCTGCCGGGCAGGTCACGTTCACTCCGTTCAGGTAGTAGCTGTTCTGGCCCCAGGAAGTGCCGCGGGCCGAGAAGACGGCCTGGAGGCCGGTCTCGCTGCCGCCGACGTCGAGGCGGTTCGTGGTCACGCCGGGCGCCTGGTGCTCGAGGAGCGACCAGACATCGCGCGCGCTCGGAACCTCCTCGAGGAGGCTCTCATCGAAGGTCGCGCCGATGACCGTGCTCTTCGTGTCGAGCAGCGGCGCCTCGCCGACCACCGTCACCGTCTCCTCGACCGTGGAGAGGTCGAGGGTCACGTCAATGGCGGTCGTGCGGGCGATGTCCACCCGGACCTCCTCATAGACCCGGGTCTGGAACCCGCCGAGCTCGAAACGGACGGTGTAGATGCCCGGCGAGACCGCGAAGAAGCGGTAGGTGCCGGTGCCGGAGGTGACCGCCACATCGCTGCCACCCTCGCCGTCCAGGGTGACGGCAACGCCCGGCAGGACCTGGCCGGTCCCGTCCACGACGTTCCCCTCGACCGTGCCCGTCTGGGTCTGGGCGGCCGCCGGCGCCGCGAGCGCCACGGCGAGAAGCGCGAGGAGAAGTCCTCGCAGGGATCGGTTCTTCATGGGTACCTCCTTCGGTGGGCTGAGGCCGCGATGCCGCTTGGCCGACCCCTCGCGGACGGACACGAACTCAGGATCGGATACTGCGGAGCCGGCGCGCCGAAGTCAAACGCCGGCGCGTCGGGCCGCCGCCCGGCGCGAACCGCCGGGGCGAGGGGGTGGCTCGCGGGGGAGTCACGGATCGCCGCGGGGCGCGGCGCCTCCGTGGGGGCAGGCGAAGATCGCCCGCTGCGCCGCGGTCCAGTCGCCGGAGCCGTCGGCGTGCTGGATCAGCATCCGACCGTTCCGGTAGTCGTCGAGCGTCAGGGTGAACTCCTTGGCGTTCGACTGTCGTCCGGTGTGGTTCCACGCCGCCGGAACCGAGGCGTCGCGATACCGGTAGGTTCCGGTGCGGCCGTAGGTCAGGCGGTTCGACCAGACATCCATCCCGGGGATCAGGCCGAGCAGGTTCCCGGCGGCGTCGGCGGGGAACAGCGACTCCATCTCGAGGATTCCGGGGATGACGGCTCGCCGCAGCCGGCCGCCGCGCGCCGCCTGGGTGGTGATCTCGAGCGGAACCTGTCGCACCGCCCGGTAGCGCTGGGGAGCGCCGGGGGCGAGACTGGCGAAGATCCCCAGGATCGCGTCCCGGCGGGCCTCGGAGAGGATCTCGTCGAAGTAGAGCGCCACCCAGGTCTCCGGCCCCAGCGTCACGAACTCGCTTCCGGCGAGGTCGGTGTCGCCATAGCGGCCGGATTCGATGCGCGTCGCGGTCGTCGCGTGGCAGGGGGGATGGGACGGCGGTCCGTTCGAGCGGCAGGGGCAGGGGGTGTCGCAGGGGCAGGCGGTGAAAGCGTGCCCGGAGATCTCCCAATCGGGAAAGGAAGCCGCGGCCCGCGCCGCCGCGACCGCTTCCGGCGGCAGCCGCATGCCCTGGCCTCCGGCGGGGCGGAGCACGAAGCGCACGGTGTCCGCGAACCGCACCGCGACCGGCTCGCCTTCGACGAGCGTCGGCTCGTAGGTCCACTGCCGGGCCGCCGCCATCGCCGCCTCCGAGAGATCGGCTGCCCCTCGCAGCGCGCGGGCGTCACGCACCGCGCCGCCCTCGTCCACGGTCAGCTCCAGGATGACCAGGCCCTCCTCGCCGCGGGTCCGCGCGCTCTCGGGGAACTCCGGGGGCTCGAACCGGATCCGCTCCGGCCGCCGGATGTCTCCGCCGACCGGGAGCACCGCGTCCCCACCAGGTCTGCTCTCCCGGGGGGCCGCGTCCCCAGCAGGTCTGCTCTCCCGGGGGGCCGTGTCGCCAGCAGGTCTGCTCTCCCGGGGGGCCGTGTCCGCTGGCGGTCCGCTCGCTCCGGGGCCCGCGTCCCGTTCCCCGGCCGGAGATCCGCACCCGAGGCCGCCGAGCGCGAGGGCGAGCCCGGCATAATGCGTGAGACGTGGGCAGCGAAGCCAGGAGATCCGGAGCATCGGGTCGCGGGCGATTCTGCCCCATGGCGACCCGGATCCTTGCGCCTCCGGCGCTCGGGATCCTGCTCCTCGTCGTCGCGGGGGCCTTCCGTGGGCAGCCGGAGCCGGAGCCCGCGATCCTGGAAGCCGCCGAGCTGATCGAAGCCGGCCGAAAGGAACAGGCCGCGCTGGTTCTGAACGAGTTCCTCGCCGCGCGACCCTGGGATGCGGGCGCCTTCCACCAGGTGGGATCCATGTGGCTGGTCGCGGGCGAGCCGGAGCGCGCCCTGCCGCACCTCGAAGGCGCGGTGTCGCTCGCCCCGGACTTCGTGGATGGGCGGCTCGCGCTCGGACAGGCGCTGGGCCAGCTCGAGGAGGCGGAGGACGCGCTCCACCATCTCGAGGCCGCGGCGACCACGGATCCGTCGCGCTTCGAGGCGCCCTATCTCGCCGCTGCGGTGCTGGACCGCGCCGGGCAGCTCTCCGCGGCGGTGGAAGCGGCCCGGCGCGCCGTGGAGCTCGCCCCCGAGGATCCGACGATCCACCGCTTCTTCGGCCGACTGCTGCTGCGCATCGAGCACTGGCCGGAGGCCGAGGCGGCTCTCGAGCGGGCGCTCCAGCTCGGGTACCGCGAGGATCCGGCGATTTTCGCCGATCTCGGCGCGGCGCTTCTCGGCCAGGAGCGTCTCGACCTGGCCCGCATTGCCTACGAGCGGCATCTCGAATTCGCGCCGGAAGACGCGGAGACGCTCCTGCAGCTCGGCTACATCGAGTGGCGCGCCGAGGAGCACGATGGCGCCCGCGAGCGCCTCGAGCAGGCGATCGCTCTCGACCCCGGTCTGCGGCGCGCGCACCACTTCCTCGGCCTGACGCAACTGCGGCGCGGGGAGCTGGAGGGCGCCGAGGCCTCCTTCCGCCGCGCCCTGGAGCGGAACCCGGCGTTTCCCGAGGCCTGGGTCCAGCTCGGGAAGATCGCCCTGCGCCGCGGGGACGCCGGGGAGGCCGCGGACCTCCTCGAAACCGCGATCCGGCACGGGCCGGACTTCGCCGACGCCTGGTACCAGCTTTCCTTCGCCCGCCGTCGCCTCGGCGACCCGGAAGGCGCCGCGGCCGCCCTGGCGCGGTTCGAGGAGCTGCGCGACACCGCGCCGGAGCCGCCGAGGCGGTAGCGGCGCCCGTGCGCTGGACCCCTGCTCGACGATTCCAGGCCGACTGCGCGCCGTTCCTGTTCCGTCGGCGTCGCCGGCGCGCGGAAGACGGAGACACAGACCCGCCGTGCTCGGATCGCCGGGGATTGCCGGCGCGCCGGGCCGGTTCTCGCGGTGGCGGCCCCGCCCGGCGCGCAGACCTCGGGAGCCACTCTCCGTGATCGATCGGCGCCACGACCTCGCCGTCGCGGGAGCGTTGACGGAGGCCAGATGAGCACGTTCTCGAAGCGAGGCAGCCGACCGCAGGACGGCCCGCGGCCTGCGGACCCGTTTTCCGATTCCGCCTGGCGGAAGAAGGCGCTCCGGACCTGGAAGAAGCACGGGCGGATCCTGGCCGTGCTCGCGGGCCTCGTCGTCCTGGTTCTCGTCCGCAGCGCATCGGATCGTCCAGCGCCGGGGTGGGAGCAGATCCCGCTGCTGGTCCCGATCCTCGCGCCGATCGCGCTCTGGGCGTGGCGGGAGAAACGCCGGGATCGCGAAGCGGAAGAGCGGTCGGACCGCAGTCTCCTCGACCGCTGACGGTCGGTCGGATCGCAGGCCCCGCGGGCGCTGACGGTCAATCGGGTTCCGGCCTCCTCCGCGACGGAAGGTCCGCAGGGCTGCCGCCGCCGCTCGCCGACGGACGCCGCAGGCGCGTACCATGAGTCCCGCGCCGGCAGGCGGGAGGACTTCATGATGCGTTCCCCACGAATTTTCCTGGTCGTTCCCCTCGTCGCGCTCGCTCTGGTCGCGGCAGCCGCGGCGGCGGCATCGGCCCAGGGGTCACATCAGCCGGTCGCGACGTTCTCGATCGTCGCGCACGATCCGGACACCGGCGAAATGGGCGTCGCGGTCCAGTCGAAGTACTTCTCGGTGGGCCACGTGGTGCCGTGGGGCGAGGCCGGGGTCGGCGTGGTCGCCACCCAGGCGAACGTGAACGCCGGCTACGGACTTCAGGGACTCGCGCTGCTCCGGGAGGGCCTGAGCGCAGAGGACGTGAAGGACCGGCTCCTCGCCGAGGACACCTTTCCGGGCGTGGAGGGGCGCCAGTTCGCGGTCGTGGATGCGAACGGCGGGATCGCGGTCCACACCGGGGAGTCCGCGAACGCGTGGGCCGGCCATCGGGTGGGGGAGAACTACTCGGCGCAGGGGAACATCCTGACTGGCCCCGAAGTCGTGGAGGCCATGGGAGACGCCTTCGAGGGCGCCTCCGGAACGCTCGCCGAGAAGCTCCAGGCGGCGCTCGTCGCCGGGCAGGCGGCCGGTGGAGACAGCCGCGGGCGGCAGTCCGCCGCGATCCTCGTGGTCGGGAAGGGGCTCGGCCGGAACATCAACAACGATGTGGTCGCCCGGCTCCAGGTGGAGGATCACCCGCGGCCCATCGAGGAGCTCGGCCGGGTGCTGAACATCAACCTGTCGCTCACCGCCATGTCCCGGAGCCGGGCCCGGATGCGCGAAGGGGATTCGGCCGCGGCGCTCGCCGAGGCGGAGCGGGCCGCCGAGCTGTGGCCGGACGCCTCCGACCCCTGGCTGAACCTGGGTCTGCTGGCCTATTCGGCGGGAGACCGCGCCCGCGCCCTCGAGGCGCTCCGGCGCGGGGCCTCGATGAACGACCTGTTCCGGGGGCAGCTCGAGTCCACCCTCGGCTGGACCGGCCATCCCGGGCTCGACGCCGAGTTCCTCGCCGAGCTCTTCCCGGGAGGCGCGTGAGGCGGGTCGGCCCGTCCTGCGGGATGAGCCTCCGGGCAGGGCTCCTCCTCGGGTTCTTCGGGCTCTTCGCGTCCGCGCCGGCGGCGTCGGTCCAGGAGGATCCCGGAACCCTGCTGCGCGCCGGGCAGCGATGGCTCGAAGCCGGGAATCCGGCCGCGGCGGTCGAGTCGTTCCGCCGGCTGGTCCGGGTCGCCCCCGACGGGCGGTCCTTCTATTACTTCGGTGTGGCGCTGCTGGAAGCCGGTCACGCGGAGGACGCCGTGGGCGCGCTTCGCCGCGCCGAGGAGCGCGCGCCGGACGGGAACCCGGCGCTCGCGCTCGCGCTGGGCACGGCGCTGGTCCGGACCGGGGACGCCGCCGCGGCGGCCGCGGTGCTGTCCGGCGCGGCAGAACGCCATCCGGAGGCGGCTCCGATCCTGCTCCAGCTCGGTTACGCCCACTACCTCCAGCTCGAAGGGGAGGCGGCGCGGGCGGTTCTGCTCCGGGCCCGCGCGGCGGCGCCCGGCGATCCGGCGGCGCACTTCTATCTCGGGCTCGCCGAGGCGGCGCTCGGCGAACTGGAGCCGGCGGCGGCGTCCTTCCGGGAGGCGATCCGACGGGCCCCCGACGAGCCGGAGTTTCACGTCGCGCTCGGCGGAACCCTGACGCGTCTCGGCCGGGCCGGGGAGGCGCGCGCCGCCTACCGAGCGGCGCTGGATCTCGTCCCCGGGTCGGCGGCCGCGCTCACCGGCGTCGGCCTGCTCGATCTGCGCGCGGGAGATCCGGAGGGAGCGGTTCGCGCCTTCGAGGCGGCGGTCGAGGCGGACCCGACCCATCGACAGGCGCTCTACAACCTGGCCTCGGCGCTCGCGCTCCTCGGCCGGAACGAGGAGGCCGCCGCCGCCCGACGGCGTTTCGCCGAGAGCGCGGCGTCGGGCGAGGATCCGGCGCGGTCGCTCGCCCGCACCCGCGTCCGGAACCCGGGATCGTGACGGCGGGAGCGCTCGCCGGGCTGGTCGCTCTCGCCCCCTCGGCCGGCGTCGGAGAGGAGGGGGATCTCCGGTTCGCCGACCGCACCGCCGAGGCGGGCATCTCGTTCCACCACGAGGACGGCGGCAGTGGACGCCGCTACGTGATCGAGATCGTGGGCGGAGGAGTCCTCGCGCTCGACTACGACCAGGACGGCTGGCCCGACCTCCTGTTCGTGAACGGCCATCCGCTCCCCGGGGACTCCGGCGGCGCCACCGTCGGGCACCGCCTGTTTCGCAACCTGGGCGATGGGCGGTTCTCCGACGTGACGGCGGCGGCAGGTCTGCTGGATCCGCTGGAGCGGCTCCGCTACGGGATGGGCGGGACCGCCGGAGACCTCGACTCCGACGGGGATCCGGACCTCCTCCTGACCCACTTCGGCGAGGAGCGACTCTTCTGGAACCAGGGCGACGGCACGTTCCGGGAGGCGTCCGGCGCCGGCGGAGCGAGCGATCCGCACTGGACCACGAGCGCGGCGCTCCTCGACGCCGATGGGGACGGCGACCTCGACATCTACGCGGCGAACTATCTCGATTACAGCCTCGACCGCCACCGCGACTGCGTCAGTCCGGTGCGCGAGATCCTCGCCTATTGCCATCCGCAGGAGTACCCCGGCGTCACCGACTCCTTCTTCGAGAACCTCGGCGATCGGACCTTCGCGGCTCGGCGGGTTCCGGGGTCGGAGGGCGGGAAGGGGCTCGGCGTGGTCGTCGCCGATGTGGACGGCGACGGCTCGCCGGAGATCCACGTCGCGAACGACACGACGCCGAACTTCCTGTTCCGGCTCATCGCCGGAGAGGACGGCGTGCGCTTCAGCGAAGAGGGGCTCGCCGCCGGGATCGCCTACAACGAGGAGGGCCTTCCGGAGGCCGGGATGGGCACCGATTTCGGCGATGTGGACCGCGACGGCCGGCCCGATCTGATCGTCACGAACTTCGACTTCGAGACGAACACGCTCTACCGGAATCTGGGCGGCGGGCTGTTCCTCGACGCCACCGCCGCCGCCGGGATCGGGGGCGAGAGCCTGGTGGAGCTCGGCTTCGGCTGCGACTTCGCGGACTTCGACAACGACGGCTGGCTGGATCTCGTCGTTGCGAACGGGCACATCCTCGACAACATCGCCGAGATCCAGTCCAACCTGCGTTTCGCCCAGCCGGGGCAACTGTTCGGGAATGCGGGGGGCCGGCTGGCGCGGCGCCGGGAGCGGGAAGGGGATCTGGCCCGGCCCCGGGTGGGGCGGGGGCTCGCCACCCTCGACTACGACCGCGACGGAGACCTGGACCTCGCGCTGGCCTCGAATCGGGGTCCGGCGGAGCTGCTCGCGAACGAGGGCGGATCGGGACTCGGGGCCTCGCTGGGACTCCTCCTCGTCGGGTCCGCCTCGAACCGGGACGGCGTGGGGGCGCAGGTCGTCGTCGAGACGGCGGAGCTCGCACAAGGGGAGGAGCGCCGGATCGGGGGCAGCTACCTGGCCCGGCACGAGGCGCCGATGTGGTTCGGACTGGGCCCGGCGGTCCGCGCCGACGCCGTCGTCATCCGGTGGCCTTCCGGAACCGAGAAGCGCCTGGAGGCGCTTCCGGCCGGGGCGGTCCACGTGGTCCGGGAAGGAGCGGGCGTCGTCGGGTCGGCAGCTCTGGGCCCCGGTCGGCCGCGGTGAGAGCGCCCGGCGCCGTCTGCGTCCTGCTCGCGGGGGGTCTCGCCGGATCGCCCGCTCCGGGCCAGATCCGGTTCACCGAGGTCGCCGACGCTGCCGGGGTCCGATTCGTCAACATGTACGGCGGCGTGGCGACGAAGGACTACATCCTCGAAACCACCGGGACCGGAGCGGCGTGGTTCGACTACGACGAGGACGGGGACCTCGACCTCTTCCTCGCCAACGGCACCCGGCTCGGCTACGACGAATCGCTCAGCCTGTCGTCGGCCCTGTTCCGCAACGAGGGAGGCGAGCGATTCGTCGAGGTGACCGGGCCCGCCGGACTCGAGTCCTACGGGTGGGCGCAGGGCGTCGCGGTCGTGGATCATGGGGACGACGGAGATCTCGACCTCCTCGTGACCCGCTACGGCCCCAACCTGTTCTTCGAGAACCGCGGGGACGGCACGTTCGCCGAACGGGGCGCCGGGCTCGGGCTCGACGACTCCCGATGGGGAACCGGGGCCGCGTTCGGCGACTTCGACGGCGACGGGATCAGCGACCTGATCGTCGTGAACTACGTGGATTTCCGGCTGGAAGACACTCCCGGTCCGGGGGAGGCGCCGAACTGCTTCTTTCTCGGGATCGCGGTGATGTGCGGCCCGAAGGGGCTGCCGCCGGCCCCGGCGCTCCTCTACCGGGGACTCCCGGACGGGCGCTTCGCCGCGGTTGCAGACACTGCGGTCGGCAGGGAGCGGTACTTCGGGCTGGGGGTGGTGACCGGGGATCTCGACGGGGACGGCGACCTCGACATCTACGTCGCCAACGACCAGACCCCGAATGCGTTCTACCGCAACGACGGCGCGCCGGAGCGGATGGCGTTCACCGAGGTCGGTCTCGCCGCCGGGGTCGCCTACAACGAGGATGGCCGGGCCCAGGCGGGGATGGGGGTGGATCTCGGGGACACCGACGCGGATGGCGCGCTCGACATCGTGGTCACGAACTTCTCCCACGACTACAACACGCTCTATCGGAGCGCCGGGGACGGGTGGTATCTCGACGATTCCTGGGTCTCCGGTCTCGCCGAGCCCAGCTTTCCGTATCTCGGATGGGGGGCCGGGTTCCGCGATCTGGATCTCGATGGCTGGCTGGATCTCGTCGTGGTGAACGGCCATGTCTATCCCGAGGTGGATGGAGGCGTGACCGAGAGCGACTACGCCCAGCGCGGGCTCGTCTTCCGGAACCGGGGGGACGGGACGTTCGCCGAGACGCCCCCGACCGGGCTCGGGGCGCCCCGGGTGTACCGCGGCGCCGCCTTCGGGGACTTCGACGGCGATGGTGACGACGATGTCGTCGCCACGGTGATGAACGCGCCGCCGGCGCTGCTGCGGAACGACACCGCGCCCGCCGGCGATTTCGTCGAGTTCCGCCTGGTGGGGCGGGGCAGCCCCCGCGACGGCGTGGGAACCCGGCTGGCGCTCGAGGGCGAGGACTCCGTCGCCGCGCCGCCGCTCGTTCGCGAGTCCCGCACCTCGGGCAGCTATCTCGCGGCGAACGATCCCCGGGTCCGATTCGGCCTCGGCGGACGCGCGGGACCGTTCCGGGTCCGGGTTCGCTGGCTCTCCGGCTGTCTGCAGGAGGTCGTCACTTCGCCGGGTTCGACGACGCTCCTGGTCGAGCCGCGCCGCTGTCGCCCCGCCGGGCTCCCGTAGCCCGCGCCGCCACCACTGCCGGCGCCTTGCCGGCGCGCCGGGCCGGTTCTCG
>JAJEAO010000110.1 GCA_022822745.1 Acidobacteriota bacterium | reverse complement strand
CACGACTTTCGACCGGCCTACCTCAGTCTCGGCCCGAACCTGCGGAGACTCACGAAGCCTCCCGACACACCCGGCCCCCCGATCGTGGGGCTGACCGGCACCGCCTCCCGCGCGGTGCTCCGGGATACGCTCGCCGACCTCGGCATCGATCGTCGCCGCTCCGACGCCGTGATCCGACCCGACTCGTTCGATCGGCAGGAACTGCGGTTCCGGATCATCCGACGCGACTCCCGCGATGAGGCCCGGGAAGCGCTCCCCGGATTGCTCCGGCGTCTGCCGAGAGACCTGCGCACTCCGCGGTCCCGGTTCTTCGCTCTCGACGGCGACAACACGCGGGCGGGCATCGTCTTCTGCCGGACCGTCAATGGGAGGGACGGGGTCACCGGGATCAGTCGTCTCGTTTCCGAAGCCGTCGGATGCCGGGTCGCGTGCTACAGCGGCAGCAGCCCCAAGGAGTTCCATGGCGGCAATGACGCGTGGAGCCGCCGCAAGCGGGAGGAAGCGCGAAAGTTCATCGGGAACGAGGTTCCCGTGCTCGTCGCGACGAAGGCGTTCGGCATGGGGATCGACAAACCCAACATCCGGTTCGTGGTGATCCACGGGCTACCTGAGAGCCTCGAGGAGTTCTACCAGCTCGCCGGGCGAGCCGGGAGGGACGGGGGGGAATCTCAGTGCATCCTCGTGAGCAGCGAGTGGGACCGGGAGGAGACCGAACGGATGCTCGCCGACGGGCGCGGGTTCGAGGCGATCCGGGACGAGCACCGCACTTGGGACCGCCAGCGCCAGTTCACAGACGACCTGGCCTCGCAACTCTTCTTCCACTGCAAAGGCTTCGAGGGCTCGGAGCAGGACCTGCGCGAGATCGAAAGCGTCCCGGGTGAGTTTCCGAAACCGTGGAAACGAACCCGAAGCCAGCGCGTTGGTTTTACGTCCGGTCAGACACGAACGGAGCGAGCCATCTATCGTCTGCGTCGGATCGGCGTGGTGGAAGACTACCGTCGCTCGGGAGCCGCATTCGAAGTGGATGTGGCCGCACCGGATCGCGACGCCTGGTGCCAGACGCTCAACCAGTATCTTCGCACCGTGTTGCCCGGAACCTCGCGACCGTACCGAAGGCGAGCGGAAGCAGTCGCCGACGGTGATCCACGAACCGTGGCCCATGAATTGGCGAGGATCCTCGTGGAGTTCACGTACGACCACATCGAGAAGTCGAGGCGGCGCATGATGTTCGAAGGCGCTCGCTGGGCGCGCGAGTCGAGGGACGACGAGCAGATTCGACGCCGCCTCCTCGATTACCTCTCCGAAGGCGTCGGCTTCGAGCAGATCAACGCACTGGCCGACGAGCCTGACATCGACCTGGGCCGGTGGTGGCGCTTCGTCCGGGAGAAGGCGGTGTCCGGTGTCGAGGCAGGAGAACTGCGGGGCATCTTCATCCGGGTGCTGGAGTCCGACCCCGAGCACCCCGGCCTTCGTCTGGGTCGAGGCATCGTCGAGGCCTGGTGCTCGGACCGCGACGACACAGTCGCCGCTGGCGAACTGGCCGCTGCGTTTCGGCAGTTGGACCGGCTCGAAGTCGCTCCGAACCAGTTCATCGAGTGGGTGGAGGCCACCGCGCAATTCTGTGCCGAAGACAGCGAGCGTGGTCGCCCCCTCGCGTTCCCGTTCGCCAGCGCCGTCCGCTCCGTCACGGCAGGGGCAGAGGCAAACGGAACCGCGCCGTGCATCGCGGAACTGGTCCGCCACCGAGACGATCTGTTCCGGGAGCTGGCCCGGAGTTCGGAGGATCCGCGAGTGGAGGCGATCGTCAGCAGCGCCTGGATCGAGGACGCCTGGGGCTACATGGAGACCGGTCTTCGCAGCGTTCGAACCTGGCTCGGCAGCGGCAGACCTGCCTGAGCCGCAAACGAAGGGAGAACCGAGGTGAATCTGATTGCAGAGCTGGAGTCCGGACTCGAGGCGATTCGGGGACGAATGGACAAGGCGCTCGAGAGCATCGAGGGGGCCCGCACCGTCCAGGAATCGTGGGACGACGGCGCCGATGCGCTCGCGAAAACGGCTGCCGAGCTGGCGGGGCTGGTGACCGAGGCCCGCGCAGCGGTAGGACAAGTAGAGAGCGCGGTGAAGACCCTCGGCAAGGCCCTCGATGTGCTCGAGGGCGCAGACACTGCCCGGCTGGTCGCCGGCATCCAGCACGTGCAGGACGCCGTTTCCGCTTCGGAAAGGGGACTCCGCGAAGTCGGCGAGCGCCTCATCTCGGACCTGCGCGAGGTCCGGAGCCAGGAGGACGGGGAAACGAGGGCCCTCATCCGGAGGACGGACACGGCCCGGGGTGCTGCCGATGACACGGCGCGAGCGGAACTCGCGAGAATCCTCTCGAACCGGATCGCGCAATCCGATGCCCGTCGCGACGAGTCGGACAGCGGGATCCGGGATTTCATCCGGACGACGGACGCGGCCCGGGGAGCGACCGACGACTCGGCGCGGGCGGAGCTCGCCGATGCGGTCTCCGATGGGCTCGCGAAGTCGGACGAGCAACGCGAGAAGGCTCATCGGGCCACGCGCGAACTCGTCCAGAAGACGGATGCCTCCCGCGGGAAGGCCAGCGAAGCCAGCCACGAACAGACTCGAGGCCGCGTGGCGTGGGCCGTGATCCCCGGGTGGATCAGCCTTGCCTTGCTCGTCTTGATCCTGTTGCGGGGGGGCGCGGGGGGCTGATCCGGCCCGTGGCCGAGAAGATCAGTCCCTGACCGGTCCGGACCCGGCGCCGCCTCGAGCGCGGACCGAGCGCGCGGCGCGGCGGCGCTGCTCTGCATGACGCTGGGCGAGGCCCCTCAGCCAGGCCGCGCACCACGGGAGGGGCCGTTCGGCGCTCCAGACGATCGCCCCGCGCTCGAGGCGGCACTGTTCGGCGGGTCGCGGGAGACCGAAATCGTCCGGCACTGAGTTGTCGAAGACGCGCAGGAGATCGAAACGGTCCGCCGTGCGCCGCAGATTCGAGAGCGAGTCCTTCCAGCGGACCGGGATCCGCTCCGGGTCCACCGGGTGACCGGTCCCGACGAAGACGCGGCGCTCGATCCGCTCGATGTTGATGCGGGGATCGGCGGTCCCGAAGTAGAGCCCCTCGACCCGGTACCCGGCTCGGGCGACGCGGCGGACCATCTCGGGCCCGGGCAGCCCGGAGTACGTGCTCTCCATGCCGAAGTCGAGCCCCTCCCGGAGACACTCCTCGATCTCGGCGTCCACGATCTCCCGGGTCCGAGCCCGGGCGCGCTTGTCGGACCACTCCCCGAGCCCGCCGGCGATGGAGTCCTGGTCGAAATAGCGGTCGGGGAGCAGGTCGTAGTCCTTCCGCTTCCAGGTGCTCTTCCCGACTCCGTCGCAGCCCATGACCATCGTGAAGACCGGCCGCGGGTCCATCAGTTCCGACATGCCCGCATTCTCCCGCAGCCTGCCCGTGTCCCGGGAACCGCAGGGTCCGCGACAGCCTGGGGGCCAACGCTGAAGAGCGCCCGGAGCGTCGAGCCGGCGCGCGGATCCGGCGCGGCGGGACGACGGCGTCTGGCTCGCAGCCATCCGACCGAGCGGCGGCGCCTCGAGTCAGCGAGGTCGTCCCGCCCCTTACCCTCATGGGAGTGCCATCTCGCAAGACTCGGAGCCCTGGCGACCAGCTCGGCCGGGACAACGTCGAGTTTCTCGGACTCGAAGTCCACAAACCCGTCTTCTTCGTATCGAGTCTCGCGATCCTCGCTTTCGTCGTGGTTTCGCTGGTGTTCCGCGAGGCTGCCGCCGGCGCCTTCGCATGGCTGTATGCCGGGGTCGTTTCGACTCTCGACTGGGTGTTCCTGGGCGCGGCCAACCTGCTCCTGCTGTTCTGCCTCCTGCTCCTGGTCACCCCCGTCGGCCGGGTGCGGCTGGGAGGTCCCGATGCGCGGCCCGAGTTCTCCCTCTGGTCGTGGGTGGCGATGCTGTTCGCCGCCGGGATCGGGATCGGCCTCATGTTCTTCGGGGTGGCGGAACCGGTGCAGCACTTCCTCGAACCCCCGCTCGGAGTCGCCGCTTCCGACACGGAAACGGCTCGCAATCTGGCCGTCGCCGCGACGGTGTTCCACTGGGGCTTTCAGGCGTGGGCGATCTACGCGGTCGTGGCGCTCGCCCTCGGGTTCGCCGCCTACAACCTCGGGCTGCCCCTGACGCTCCGAGCCGCGTTCCACCCGCTCCTGGGAGATGCGGTGTGGGGGCGGTTCGGCCACTGCATTGATGTCCTCGCCGTCTTCGCCACGCTCTTCGGGCTGGCGACCTCGCTCGGCCTGGGGTCCGAGCAGTTGGCGGCGGGACTGGCTGAACTGTTCGGGGTTCCGGACACGAACACGACGAGGATCGTGCTGATCTCCGGGGTCACCTCCATCGCGACGATCTCGGTCGTCGCGGGGATGGATCGGGGAATCCGTCGCCTGAGCGAGGCGAATCTGCTGCTTGCGCTCCTGCTGCTCCTCTTCGTGGTGGCGGTGGGGCCGACCCTCGAGGTGTTCGCCGGGTCTGTCGCCACGATCGGTCACTACCTCGGCGCGATCGGTCCGCTCAGCCACTGGATCGGGCGGGAGGACCTCGACTTCCTGCACGGGTGGACCACCTTCTACTGGGCGTGGTGGTTCTCCTGGTCGCCTTTCGTCGGCCTGTTCATCGCCCGGATCTCGCGCGGCCGCACGGTGCGGCAGGTCGTCGGCTGCCTGCTCGTCGTGCCCGTGCTCCTCACCACGCTCTGGATGAACGCGTTCGGGGGGACCGCGCTCTCGCTCCACATCGAGGGTGGCGAGACCGCGGTGGTCGAAGCAGTCGGCGCCGGGCGCCTCGAGATGGCGCTCTTCGGGTTCCTTCAGTCGCTGCCCCTCGGAGGCCTCACATCGGGGATCGCCATCGCCCTGGTGGCCGTCTTCTTCATCACGTCCTCCGATTCGGGCTCGCTGGTCATCGACACGATCACCGCCGGAGGCAGGACCGACACCCCGGCCGGGTTGAGGATCTTCTGGTGCGTCTTCGAAGGGATCGTCGCCATCACGCTCCTCGTGAGCGGCGGACTGGTGGCGCTCCAGACCGCCTCGCTCATCACCGGCCTCCCGTTCGCCCTCCTGGTGATGGCCATGGGCTTCGGCGCCTGGAAGGGCCTGCGCGCCGCCGCCCGGGGTGGCTGAAGGCGCAGAACAGTAGAATTCGCTTCGATATGCACTTCGAATCAGGACGGCGGACACCGTGTTCCTCTGCCGCGCCCGGGTGTCCATGGACCCGCCTTCCCGGTCGGGCCGCACCGTGTCCGGCGACATGATGGCCAGCGCGCGACGCGTGACCCGATCCATCCCCAAGTCCATCCCCACATCCATCCTCGGATCCATCCCCAGATCCATCCACTGCCGGGCGCTGTTCGCCGCCGGCCTCGCCTGCCTCGCCCCCGCCGCCATGGCCCAGGACTGGCCCATGTGGGGCGGCGCCCCGGACCGGAACATGGTCTCGGACTCCCCCGCCCGGTTTCCCGCTGACTGGGATGTGCAGTCGGGCGAGAACGTGCGGTGGGTCGCCGCGCTCGGCTCGCAGACCTACGGGAACCCGGTCGTCGCCGGGGGCCGGGTGTTCGTCGGCACGAACAACGAGGCGCTCTACGACCAGGAAACCGTCGGCGACAAGGGCATCCTGCTCGCGTTCGATGCCGCCACCGGGGAATTCCTGTGGCAGATGGTTTCGGACAAGCTGGTCACCGGCCGGGTGAACGACTGGCCCTACCAGGGCATCTGTTCGTCGCCGCTGGTGGAGGACGACATCCTCTACTACGTGACGAACCGCGGAGAAGTCCTCGCCCTGGATGTCCACGGGATGGAGAACGGCAACGACGGGCCGTTCACCGACGAGACGCTCCAGTCCCCCACGGATGGCGACATCCTGTGGAGATTCGACATGATGGAGGAGGTTGGTGCGTTCCCCCACAACATGTCGAACTCGAATCCGGTCGCGTGGGGGAATCTCCTGTTCGTCAACACCTCGAACGGTCACGACGAGACCCACGTGAACATCCCTTCCCCCGGGTCCCCCGCGATCATCGCCCTCGACAAGAGGACCGGCGAGCTGGTCTGGCAGGCGAACCACGTCGGTGAAGGGATCCTGCACGGACAGTGGTCCGCCGCCGGCGTCGCGGAAGTCGGCGGCGCGGTCCAGGTCATCATGGGGGAAGGCGACGGCTGGGTCCGCAGTTATGTGTGGAACACCGGCGAGTTGCTGTGGAGTTTCGACACGAACCCGGAGGATTCGGACTGGCCGCGGACCCGCAACAACGTGATCTCGACCCCGGTGATCCTCGGGAACCGCCTCTTCATCGGGAACGGGCAGGATCCCGAGCATGGCGAGGGCGCGGGACACCTCTATTCCATTGACGCCACCGGCCGCGGGGACATCACCAGGTCCGGGCGCCTGTGGCACTACGACGCGATCCGGCGGTCCATCTCCACCGGTGCGGTCCGGGACGGGATCCTCTACATGCCGGACTTTTCCGGGTTCCTCCACGCGCTCGACATCGAGACGGGAGAAGCGCTCTGGGTCCACGACACCTTCGCCGCCGTGTGGGCGTCCCCGGTGATCGCCGACGACAAGCTCTACCTCGGCGACGAGGACGGGGATGTGGTCGTCCTGCGACCCGGACCGACGGAGGAAGTGATCGCGGAGATCAACATGGGCAGCTCCGTCTATTCGAGCGCGGTTCCGGCGAACGGCGTCCTCTACATCGCGACCCGAAACCAGTTGTTCGCGCTCGAGCAGCAGGAAGCCCCGGGCCCGGACCGGGACGCGCCCTGATCCACCCCTATCACCGACCTGCAACCTCCTGATCCACCCCTCTCGCCGATCTGCAGCCTTCTGACACGGTTCCCGGGCGCTTCCCGGGGAGCTGGACGCTCGCCTCCGGTCCTTCGCCCCACGTCGTCTCGGGTCCGGGAAGTCTCCGCTCGCTCGGGGCGATGGCGCGCGATCTCGGCCTCCGCCGGATGCTGGTGACTTCCGATCCCGGGATCGTGTCCGCCGGGATCGCGGAACGCGCGATCGGAAGTCTTCGGGAAGCCGGCGTGGCGGCCGCTCTCTTCGACGATTTCGCCGAGAATCCGACCGAGTCCGATGCGGCCAGGGCTCGCGACGCCGCCCGCGCCTTCGGCGCCGATTCGCTCGCCGGGGTGGGCGGAGGCAGCTCGCTCGATGTCGCCAAGGCGGCCGGGTTCCTTCTCGCCGGCGGCGGTCGCATGGAGGACTACCGGGGCTACGACCGCTGTCCCCGACTCCTGCCGCCGCTTCTCGGCGTTCCCACGACCGCCGGAACCGGCAGCGAGGCGCAGTCCTACGCGCTGATCTCGCGCGATCGGGACCACCGGAAGATGGCGTGCGGAGCGCCGTCGGCGATGTTCCGCGCCGTCTGCCTCGACCCGGAGCTCCTCCCCAGCGCCCCGGCGCGAGTCGTCTCCGCCACCGGGTTCGATGCCCTGGCGCACGCGGTGGAAACCGCCGCCTCGACGCGCGCCGACGAGGCATCCCGGGAACTGAGCCTGGAAGCCGTCAGCCTCCTCGACGCCGGCTACGGGGGCGTGTCCACGGGACGCAGCTCGCTGGAGACGTGGAAGCCGCTGCAACTCGGCGCGTTCCTCGCGGGAGCGGCGATCGAACGGTCCATGCTCGGCGCGGCCCACGCCCTGGCGAACCCGCTGACGAAACGGTTCGGCGTCGTCCACGGCGAGGCGCTCGCCGTCACCCTGCCCCGCGTCGTGCGCTGGAACGCCGATCATGCGACCCGTCCCTACGAGCAGATCCTCGAACGGCTCGGCCTCGAACCGGCGCCCGGGCAGGCGGCGGGAGATCGCCTCGCTGACCATCTCCAGCGCCGGATCCGCGCCGCCGGCCTGCCCCGTCGTCTCGGCGACGCCGGCGTCCCTTCCGCCGAGCTCACCGATGCCCCCTCCTTCACCGCCCTTGCCGCCGAAGCCGCGACCGAATGGACCGGTCGGTTCAATCCCCGGCCGTTCGACGAAGCCGGCGCCCTCGAGATCTACCTGAAATCTGCCTGAGACCTACCCGAAAACGACCTGAAATGCGCCTGAACGCTGCCCTGACCCTCCTGAGCCTCGCGGCCGTCCCCGCGCTCGGCGCCGAACCCGGGGACTGGCCCCAGTTTCGGCGCGATCCGGCTCTCACCGGCGTCGCGCCCACCGCTCCCGGCGACGAGCTGGAACTCGCCTGGAGCGTCCCCCTCGGGTTCTCGGTCGAGTCGTCTCCGGCCGTCGTGGGCGGCTTCGTGTACGCGACCGCCCTCCCGGGCGTTCTGGTGAAGCTCGACCTCGAGACCGGGACCGAGGCCTGGCGTTACCAGCCGGGCGCCACCGAGGCGGAGAACGAGGGTTTCGAGGAGGACCGGTTCGGCGAGTCGTCCCCCGCGGTCAGCGGCGGGCTGGTCTTCGTGGGCGACCTGCTCGGCGTGCTCCACGCCGTGGACACGGAGACCGGAACGGTTCGCTGGACTTTCGCGACCGGCGCCGAAATCAAGTCGTCCCCGGTCGTCGAATCGGGCGTGGTTCTGGTGGGCAGCTACGACGAGCACTTCTACGCCTTCGACGCCGGAACCGGCGAGATGCTGTGGTCGCTTCAGGCCGAAGGACCGGTCCACGCGACCCCGGCGCGAAGCGGTGGTCTGGCATGGATCACCGGCTGCGATGCGATCCTGCGCGGGGTCCGGATCCGGGACGGCCACGAGGCGCTTCGCTTCGACTCGGGCGCCTACACCGCCGCATCCCCGGCCATTGCCGACGGGGTCCTGTACTACGGGACCTTCAACAACGAGGTCCTCGCGGTGGATGCCGACCAGGGCGTGCTGCGCTGGCGCTACGAGCACCCGGAACGGCACTTCCCTTTCTACGCCTCGGCCGCCGTCCGGGACGGGCTGGTCGTCGTGGCGGGACGGGACAAGCTGGTCCACGCGCTCGATCGGGAGTCCGGCGAGGCCCGGTGGACGTTCCGCGCCCGCGCCCGCTTCGACGCTTCCCCGGCGATCGCCGGCAACCGCGTCTATGCCGGGAACGCCGACGGACGGCTCTACGTGCTCGACCTCGCCACCGGCGAGAAGGTGAGCGAGTTCCACGCGGGCGGTCCGATCATGGGCTCGCCCGCCCTCTCCGGGGCGCACATCGTCTTCGGCACCCAGGACGGGACGCTCTTCGCCCTCGAAGGCCGCTAGGGGACCCGGCGTGATCGAGGCGAACGGCGCTCGGGCGATCCCTTGTCGTCGCGGCGCCCCACCGGGACTCACCCGCCCGAGGCGCAGGGCCGATCCGCCATCACCGCGGTACCATGGCAGCGTTGCGACTCCGGCTCCGGTACGGAGTTCCGCGTCCCGCACACCGGACCACGAGACGCTCCGTTGATCGAACTGAAAGAGGCCCCGCCGGCGGATCGGGCCGCGCCGAGCCAGCACGCGTTGCCGCCCATCCACCTCGACCGCTTCGACGTGGTCCACTACCGTGGGCTCGACGGGCTCGAGATGACGAATCTCGCCCCCGTGAATCTCATCACGGGAGGGAACGGAGTCGGCAAGACGTCGCTTCTGGAGGCGGTCTGGCTGTTCCACGGGCGGTACCACGCCGAGCTGCTCTGGAACACCCATCTTCTTCGACTCCACGGGCCCGTCGTGGATCCCGTTGCTTCGCTCAGCGATGGGGGCGTCATCACGCTCGAGGGCGAGGAGAACGGCTCGCGACGCACCTTCAGCGCGCACCTGGAAAAGGCATCGCCGCCACCTGCCGACAACGGGGCCGGGACGGGCAGCGCCGAGAGACTCCACGTGCCCGTCGTCGGCATCCTGCGCCGGGTCATGGATGGCTCGGAAGCATCAGCCGGGTGGGCGGCCCAGCCCACGCCCGAAGGCCAGATCCTCTACAGGGCCATCGAGCCGCCGCGGCCGCGACCCGGCGGAGTCTTCCTGAACGCGACCCGCGAGATGGGTCTGATGGAAGAGGAGCTCGGCTGGTTCTCGGATGTGGTGAGGCAGGGGCGCCGGGACGAAATCGCCCGGGTCACCAGGCTCGTCGCCCCCGAAGTCCTAGAACTGCAGTTGCTCATGGGCCCTTCGAAGAGCACGTACCTCTCGGCGATACTTCGTGATGGCGGAGACCGCCCCGTTCAGGTCATGGGCGCGGGAGTCGTTCGCCTGTGTCGGCTGCTGTTCGGGTGCTACGCCGCCCGAGGCGGCATCCTGCTGGTGGACGAGCTGGAGAACGGACTCCACCACTCGATCCTTCCGCAGCTCTGGAAGCAGTTGCGCACGCTGTCCGAGGAATGGTCGGTACAGCTCTTCGTCACGACGCACAGCGGCGAGTGTCTCGATGCCGTGATGGAGACCTTCGAGGACGCTCCCGAGGCTCTGGCGATCCACAACCTGTACCGTCGCCAGGGACGTCCGCCAATCGGCGCGGCTACGTTCTCTGGCGAAACGCTCGAGGGCGCCGTCAGTCTCAATCTCGAGCTTCGCTGACAGCCACAGGGCATGGCGGCCGGGATGCGCAGCACCGCAGGCCGGGTCACGTCAGATGTCCTGCTGCTCGTGGAGGGGCAGGACGAAGTCAACCTCCTCGCGGCCCTGCTGAAGGATGTCCCGCGCCGAGGCGCCGCCGCAAGCGCGATCCAGATCCTCGCGGCCGGCGGGAGGACACGCTTCCGCAAGGAGCTGAAGGCACTCGTCGTCGAAGTTGAGCGAAGCGGCCGCTCGCTTCGCGCCGTGGGCATCCTGCGCGACGCCGATGAGAATCCAGCGGCGGCGTTCCAGAGCGTGTCCGACGCGGTCCGGGCAGCAGGACTGACGCCTCCTCCCAAACACGGGCAGTTCTCCAACGACACTCCGGCCGTCGGAATCTTCATCATCCCTGACGGTGCGTCACCGGGCGCCATCGAAACGCTCTGCCTGCGTTCGGTGGCAGGAACTCGCGTCGCCAGGTGCGTGAAGGACTACATCGCCTGCCTCGAGCAGGACGGTGACAGCCGTTCGTCCGCTTCGATCGACAAGACCTTCGCCCATGCGTACCTGGCAGCCGGGCCGAACCCGGTGGCGCGGGTCGGCGAGGGAGCCCAGGCAGGAGCCTGGGACCTCGACCACGCGGCATTCGCCGCGTTGCGCGGTTTCGTCACGGAACTGGCGCGCCGAGGGATCTGACACGAGACGCGAGCCACGCTCCGGTCGTCGCAGGGACAGCGCGATGCCGTCGGCAATGTTCCACACCGGCGACCCGACCATGGCCCCCTACCCTCTCCGACCCGACGCCCACATCGTTCTCGGCACCCAGGACGGCGGGGCTCTCTTCGCCTTCCTGGCACGCTGACCGGCTCTTCCCGGGCCGGCAGGGAGCGCTGGTAGGCTGATGACGACGGAGAAACACATCACGAGTCCCGCCGCCTACGACTTCCGCCTCCGGGGCCTCGCGGAGGCTCCCGGCCAGATCAAGGCGGCTTCGTGCCACCGGCTGATCGGAGCCCTCCTCCGGACCGCGGAGAGTGCGGTGCGTCTCGCAGCGACCGGCGAGGGGGCCCGTCGCGGTCGAAGACCGGCCTGGCTGGAAGCCGCCGTGGATTTCACGATGAGCGGGCTCGCACCCGGTTCCACCGTGTTCCGGCTGGAAGTCCCCCGACTCTCGGCGGCGGCTCCCGCTCAGTTCGCGGGACGACCCCTGTGGGGAGAGCCAGTCTCCCCGGGTACGACCGCGCTCGATCTGGTCGTCGCGGCCATCCGGGAGACGGAGACCGAAGACCCCTCGGGCAGGCACTTCGACACCTGGGTTCTGTCCGGTGCGCTGGATCTGAGCCGGGCGGCTCGCAACCCCGGTGTGGGATGTCGGCTCGCACCGCACGGCTCAGCCACCGCCGGCGTCGTCCTGGACTCGGATGCGGCAGCTCGCATCGGAACACTTCTGGAAAGGATCCCGGCACCACAGGTCTCCATCCTCTCCGGGCGCCTGGATGTCATCAGCCACGAGCGCGGCCGGTTCCAGATCGTTCTGGATCACGGAGCCCGGCTTCCAGGACGAATCGAGGCGGAATCCGTGGACAGGGAGGCACTCCGTACCCTCTGGGGGAAGCAGGCGACCCTGACGGGAACGGTGCAGTTCCGATCGGATGGACGCCCACGCTTCGTGGAGGCGCACCGGCTCGGTCCCCGAGTCGAAGGCGACAACATCTTCGCGGAGCTGCCCCATGGCGAACGGCCGGACACGAAAGAGACCGTCGGGTTGAGGCCCGCGCTCACGCTTCTCCCGAGGCCACCGGCACCTCGCGGAGTGGCGCGCCCTCGCGACCTTCGGGACACCTGGCCAGGCAGCGAGCCTGTAGAGGAACTGCTGGCTCAACTCGACTGATCGGTGGCCGATGAAGCACGTTCTCTCTTGATCGAACTGGAAGTGGCCACCCCCCAGGGCCTGGTGGCGGCGTGTCGAGGAGACGTACCAGGTTTCTTCCCAGGGACCTCGTCTGCTTTCGTGAGTGGGCGCGCCTGATGGATTCGCGGTCTCACACCCTGACTCAGGATGCGAGGATCGCGGCGGTGGCGGTGGTCAACCGCCTTGCCGTCCTCACGCGCGATCTGCGGGGCTTCGATCGGTTCACCGTTTCCCCCCTCGATCCGTCTGCGACGCTCGCCAGGAACTGAGGCCGAGAACCGGCCTCGACCGATTACGGCTGGCGGAGAGAGAGCGCGATGCGGTCGGCGATGATCCGGACGATTCGCTCGCGCGCTTCGACGCTCTGTTCGCCGTCCCCGAGCAGGAAGCGCTCGGCGAAGACTTCCGGGGGCTCGGCGTCCCGGACCAGCAGGACATCCAGCCGGAGAGCGGCACTCTCCGGTCCCCCCTCTGCCCCGGGCGCGCTCCAGACGGATCCGGCACCGAGCGGCGCGGCGGAGCCCGACTCGAGGCTCCCCACGAGAACGTAATCGGCTCCCAGCCCGGCGGCGATCGCCACGAGCCCGGTTTCGCGCTCCTCGGGCGAGAACACCGGTCGCAGCCGGCGAGGTGACACCTGGAAGATGCTCTCGGCCCCGGCGAGGCTCCGTCGCACCGCTTCGGTCAGCTCGCCGGCGAGTGCGCTGTGTTCCCCTTCGGCGGTTCGGTCCACGAAGTCGGGCACCAGCAGCACCGGCTGCCCGGTCTCGGCCGGTCGTCGGATGACGGTCGGCTTGCCCACGGTCGCGAGCACGGCGAGTCCGATCGCGAGCAGCACGATGGCCGCCACCGCCACGAAACCACTTCGCACCTTGCCCACCCGAGGTCTCGCAGCGATCATACCGGCAGCATGAGGTATCTCCATTGAACGCCGTCGCCCTGGTCAAGCAGGTTCCCGACCGGAATTCCGTCTTCCGTCCCGCCGGTCCGTGGATTGACGAATCCAGTCTGGGCTACGGGATCAACGATTACGACCGCTACGCCGTGGAGGCGGCCCTGGAGCTCCGCGAGGCGGGCGCGGTGAAGCAGGCGGTGGTCGTCACCGCCGGGCCCGACGAGGCCAGCCAGGCGATCCGCACCTGCCTCGCGATGGGCATGGATCGGGGGATCCACCTTGTCTGCCCGCGCGCGTCGCTCGCCGACCCGTTCCGGGTGGCGAAGGCGCTCGCCGGCGTCGTGCGCGCGCAGGATGCCGGCATCGTCCTCGCCGGTCTCCTCGCGGAGGACAGCGGCCATGGACAGGTCGGCGGCCTCGTCGCCGGGCTTCTCGACATGTCCTGGGCGTCCGCCGTGACCGCGGTGCGCTTCCGGGACGGAAAGCTCGAAGTGGAGCGCGAACTCGAGAGCAGCCGGGTCGCGGTCGTGGAACTGGAGCTCCCCGCGGTGGTCGCCGTCCAGACCGGCGCCAACACGCCGCGCTACGCCAGTCTCCGGGGCATCATGGCCTCCCGCCGGAAACCGGTCGAGCGGATCGAGCCCCCGGAGCTGGCGAACCCCGACTCGTGCGACGCCCGCATCCGGTCGCTGCGACTCGCGAAGCCGGAGCGGGCGGCCTCGGCCGAAATCCTCGAGGGGGCCCCGGACGACGTCGCGGCGGCGCTGATCCCGCGCATCCGTTCGGGCGCCGGGATCGTCCTCGGAGGAGGCGCATCATGAACCGGCGCGTCCTGGTTCTCGCCGAGCCGGAGGGCGATGGCGTCACCGAAGTCAGCCACGAGCTGCTCGCAGCCGCCTTCCGCCTCGCTGGCGACGGTGGCCCGGTCTCGGCTGTCCTCCCCACGCCGGACGCCTCGGCCTCGATGGCCGCCGCCGAGACTCTCGGCGGGGCCGAAGTCCTCCTCGTGGAAGGCCCGGCCCACGACGGGCGCACCGGCGAAGAGACAGCCGCCGCCGTCCGCGCCGCCGTCGAAGTGACAGCAGCCGATCTGGTGCTGCTGCCCCACACCGCCACCGGCTGGGATGCAGCCCCGCTCCTGGCCGCCCGGCTGGAGACCGCGGTGCTGACCGGGGTCTCGAGCCTGCAGTGGAGCGAGGACGGGCTCACCGCGGAGCGTCAGGCGTTCCAGGGCAAGTTCGTTCACGAGGTGGGTACGAAACGCCTGCCCGCCGTCGCGACGGTGGAGCGCGGCGCCTTCCCTGCCCGTCCGGCCGGATCGGCGGCGCAGGTGCGGACACTGGCGTCGCCCCTTTCCCTGGAACGGCGACGCTCCCGCCTGCTCGAGATCCGGGATGCGGCATCCGAGGGCGTGGACCTCGCCGCCAGCGATGTCGTGGTCTCGGCCGGCCGGGGGATGGGCGGTCCGGAGCACCTTCACCTCGTGGAGGAACTCGCCAGCGCCCTCGGAGGCGCGGTCGGCGCATCGCGGGCCGTGACCGACGCCGGCTGGCTGCCGCACGACCGGCAGATCGGATCCAGCGGCGTCACCGTGGCGCCGAAGCTCTATGTCGCGTGCGGCATTTCGGGCGCGATCCAGCACCTGGTCGGCATGCGCGGTTCGCGCTTCGTGGTCGCCGTGAACAAGGACCCGGATGCCCCGATCTTCGGGGCCGCGGATGTGGGCGTGGTGGCGGACGTGAAGGACATTCTTCCGGCCCTGACGCGGGCTCTCACCGGCGCGGACGGGTAGGCCCCGGCGCTACCGCTCGCGCTTCGGCAGCGGAACCCGCTCCGATTCCACGATTTCGCGGAACCGGCCGCGGACCGCGTCGAGGTCCAGGAGATCACCTTGCGGCGACAGGCCCGAAGCCTCGAACGCTCCCGCCCCTGCCACCCAGGCGATGCCGGTGCGCGTGTCGAAGAACTCGATCCGCTCCTCGGCAGCCTCGTGCTCGGCGACCGTCATCCGCCGGGACACGCACCCGGGGAACTCCAGCTCGGCGAGCGATGGCTCGCCTTCGGCCCGCGGCGACCAGACCGGCTTCGGCCGCCGCGCCCGTCGCCGTCCCGCACGCGGGTCCACGACGACTCCGGACTGCAGCTCCGACATGCCCCGAGGCTAATCCGCCCGGCCCCGGTTCTGTCGTTCGGCAGCCGACTCGAAACGAGACAGGAAGTCGGCCAGGCTTCGGGCCGCGGTGGCCGCCTCGATCAGGTGTTCGGCGGACGCGCTGACGAGCACATCGAGTCGTCGCGCCGACAGACCGGCGGGGAAGTCGGGAGAGACGGCGACGCCCCGCTGTCGAAGCAGAGTCGTCGCCATGGTGACCCGCACATCGGCGCGCTGTCGGCGGAGGAGCGGGTCGTCGTCCGGGCCGGTGCCTTCCCGCTCCCCCAGCACCTGGCCCACGCGGGTCAGCACTTCCGAAGTCTCCGATGACACGAACCGCTCGTTCAGAGCCCGGTGGATCTCCTTCGCCCGCCATCCGG
>JAJEAO010000003.1 GCA_022822745.1 Acidobacteriota bacterium | reverse complement strand
CCCTCCTCGCGCTCGGCGGCGCCGCCGGTCACCCGGCGCTCCTGGCGCTCGCCGGGTTCCCCGAGGCCGCCGGCGCGGCGCGCGGTCTCGACGATCGGCTGGCGCTCACCCTGGCCGGACGTCGGGACTGGGCCCGTCATTTCCTCCTCAGCGCCGGGCTCACCCAGATCGGCTCCGACGGCCTCACCGAGCGCGCCGCCCTGCTCAAGGAGCGGCTCGACGCCGTGACCGGCGGCAGCGGGTTCTCGTTCGCGGATCTGCTCATGGACGCCGCCGGTCGCCGATTCGCGACCGCCGCCACCGCGACCGAGCCCTCCGCCCGCGAGCTTCAGGCCGCGGTTCTCGCCGGGGTCGCCGAGCAGGATCTTGCGCCGGGCAACACCGGCCTTCCCGAGGGGCTCTCCGCCGAGCGCCTCGAGGCGGAGCTGGGGGGGCTGGACGGCGAGGCCTTCCACGCACTCGAAGCCGAGATCACCGGGCGGCTCGACGCGCTCCCGCTCTACCGTCCCGCCGGCGACCGGGCGGACCCCGGGCTGTCGAGTCCGACCCGCTGAGCCGGACGCGGTTCGGGGCATACTTCGGCGCGGCCGGACCCTCCCCCGCGAGCGGGAGGCCCGGCCGGACCCTTCGGGAGGGACCATGCAGATCGGAAACGCAACTCGGCGAACCCCGGAACCCGGACGCGAGAAGAGCGTCGCGACCGGCCCCGCGACTCTCGTCCGGAGTCTCCTCGCGCTGGCGGCGCTGGCAGCGCTGGCCGGATCCGCCTGCACGGCGCGATCGGGGGCCACATCCCCCGCTCCCCGAGTCACGCCTCCGGCGCCGGCTCCGACGCCGCCGCCCGAGCCCGAGCCGCCTCCGCCGCCCCTCGAACCCGAGCCGGCTGCCGCCGATGTCTGCATCCCGACGCACGACGGGTCGTGCCTGCCGGGCCCGGAGTTCCACCAGCAGGCGGAGGCGCTCGCGGCCGGCTTCCGCGAGGATCCGGCGTTCTCTTCCCAGTGGGCGCTCGAGTTCGCGAACACCCACCGCGCCTACGCCCACGTGGAGCTGCTCGAGGGAGAAGGCGTCGCCCCCGGCGAGGGCATCACGCTCGGCTTCATCGACACCGGCATCGACACGGAGCATCCGGCGTTCGAGGGGAAGTGGATCCACGAGGAGCTGCTCGGCGGGGCGGTGGACGAGACCGGGGACGATTACTCCCACGGCACCATGGTCGCGAGCGTCGCCGCCGGGGTCCCCACCGGCAACAGCCGCTTCTCCCACGGGGTCGCGTGGGGCGCCGACATCGCCATGTGGGCCATCCCGCTCGGCGAGGGCGACGGCATCTACGACCCGCTTCCGGTCCACATTCTGGGCCTGGTGGACGGGGAAGACGCGGACCAGTTCCAGATGGTCTTCGACTGGCGGGACGGCGAGCGCAAGGTGGACATCCTGAATCTGAGCTTCGGCTACCAGGGGATCATCGAGACCTACAGCGAGGAGGATCTCCGGACCTACTACTCCCAGACCCTCGAAGTGCTCGCCCAGGAGGGGGTCGCCGATCCCGTGATCCTCGTGTGGGCGGCGGGCAACTCGAATGGCGACCGCTGCGGCTTCGGCACCGAGGGGTGCGAGGACGGGCGCTTCCAGGCGACATCGGTGAGCCTCCTGCCGGGGCTCATGACCCGCA
Organism: Acidobacteriota bacterium; assembly: GCA_022822745.1. Lineage (GTDB taxonomy): Bacteria > Acidobacteriota > Vicinamibacteria > Marinacidobacterales > Marinacidobacteraceae > JAJEAO01. Next base: position 15,888 of record JAJEAO010000003.1, on the reverse strand, counting down.
TCGAGGAGCTCCAGGGCCACTCGGTGGCCGTGGTCGCGCTCAGTCCGGAGGGGGGCGCGCTCGCCGAGTTCTCGAACCGCTGCGGCGTCGCCGCCGAGTTCTGCATCGCGGCGCCCGGCGAGGAGATCCGGGTCGCCTACTTCGGTCCGGACGAAGAGGACGTCCCCGTGCGCGGCGCGCTGGACGCCCGGGGGACCTCGTTCGCCGCTCCCATGGTGAGCGGCGGGCTCGCGATCATGAAGCAGCTCTTCCGGGATCAGCTCTCGAACACCGAACTCCTCGACCGGCTGTTCCGCACCGCCGACAGCACCGGCATCTACGCCGACCGCGACCTCTACGGCCGGGGCCGGATGGATCTCGGGGCCGCCACTTCGCCGGTCGGGGTTCTCGACGTTCCCGTGGGAACGGGCGGGACCCTGGTCGCGGCTTCGCTCGACTCCACGCAGCTCCGGATGGGGTCGGCGTTCGGGTCCGGGATCGGCGAGGCCCTCGCGGGGCGGGAGCTCATGGCGCTCGACGACTTCGGCGCTCCGTTCTGGTACAGCCTCGGCAACTTCGCGGTTTCCACCGACGGTCCCTCGCTGGCTCGACGGCTCCGGACCTTCCTGCGGCCGTGGCCGGGAGAAGGCGAAGCGGGTGGCTGGACGCTGGCCTCCGCGACCGGCTCGTCGCGTATCGAGACCCCGGCGCGGGGCTCCGGGTTCGGTGGCGCGACCGGACACCTCGCACTCGCCGAGGGGGCGCTCCTGCTCCCCGGCGCCTCGGGTGACGGCGGCTTCACCGGGGCCGCGTTCACGACCGGACTCGCCCGGCCGCAGCATCCGGTGGCGGGCGCCTCGGCCCGCTGGGCGCCGGGACAGCTCCCGGTGGGGCTCAGCGCCGGGTGGATCCGCGAGCCGGAATCGCTCCTCGGCAGCGTGGGCCACGGCGCCTTCGGTCAGCTCTCCGCCAGCACCGGGTTCGCCGGGCTGGACGGCGGGGTGACGATCGGCCGCTGGACTCTCGGCGCGCGGGGCGAGTTCGGGATCGTGCGGCCGGAGGCGTGGGGCGGGATCCTCCAGGACATGTCCCTCCTCACGACGAGCACGTTCGAGATCCACGCCGACGCCGCGCTCGCGGACGGCGGCGGGCTTCGCTTCTCGTTGTCGCAGCCGCTGCGGGTGGACCGGGGGCAGGCTTCGCTCCTCGTGCCGTCGGCGCGGACTCGCGACGGGTCGGTCGTCCACCAGGCGCTCGCCGCCGACCTCGCCCCCGCCGGGCGCCAGCTCGATGCGGCGGCGGCGTGGTACCGCCCGCTCGGACTCGGCGAGCTCCGGCTCGGCGCGGCCTGGACCCGCTGGCCGGGACACCAGGATCTTCCCGGCCACGGGCTGACCCTCCTCTCCGGGTGGCGCTGGACCTTCTGATCCGGCGGATCCCGCGGAGCGATTCCGCCATGCGCGCTGTCGCCCTTGCGGGGGCGCTTCGCCCCCTGCGTCTCTCGGGGCTGCTGGCGGCCGCGCTCGTCGCCGGGTGGATGCCGCCCGCGCCGGCCGGGGCGTCCGACCGCGACGCCGAGCTGGCCGCCGCCGAGGAAGCCGGGGCGCAGTGGATGTTCGACTATGACTTCCACGCGGCCGAGAGGCACTATGCCGAGGTCGGCGATCGCTACCCCGACCACCCCAGCGGCCCGTACCACCTCGCCGCCGTCCTGTGGACCCGGGTCGCTCAGCGCGGCAACGGGATGCAGGGCTCGAGCCTGCGGAACGACCGCTACTTCTCGCAGACCCAGCGAGCGGAAGCCTCCCCGGAGGAAGCAGACGCCTTCGCCGGGCACATCGCCGAGGCCCGTCGCCGCGCCGACCTGCTGCTCGCCGCGAATCGCGACGACGCCGAAGCTCTCTACTACCGCGGAGCGACGGAAGCGCTCGAGTCGGGCTGGGCGGTCGTGGTGGACCGGGCGTGGTTCCGCGCCGCGCGCACCATGCGACGCGCCGTGGGGAGGCTGCGTCGGCTTCAGGAGATCGCCCCGGAGGTTCGTGACGCCTGGGCGGTCCCGGGCGCGTGGGACTACGGGATCGCCACGCTGCCGCGGGCGCTGCGGATGCTCGCCTTTCTGATCGGGATGCGCGGCGACCGGGAGCGGGGGCTCGAGGGCGTTCGGATCACCGCCGACGAGGGCCGAGTGGCGAAGTGGGGGGCGCTGTGGACCTGGGCGCTCCTGATGCAGCGCGAAGGACGGGACGAGGAGGCGCTCGACGCGGCGACGCGACTCCGGCGGCAGTTTCCGAGGAATCCCGACTTCGCCCTCGAAGAGATCGGCGTGCTGACCGCGCTCGAGGAGTACGCGCGGGCGCGGGAGCTGGCCATCCGGTTCCACGGGCGGCGCGACGCCGGGTTCGGCAACTACCACCTCGCGGCCCCCGGCCTGATCGAGGTGCGGCTCGGGGAGGCGCTCCTGTTCGAAGAGCGCTGGGAGGACGCGGTCACGGTCCTGAGCCGTGGTCTCGAAGCCGGCCCGGATGAAGTGACGGAGGCGACGCTCCTGTTCCGACGGGGCAACGCGAAGGACGGCGCTGGCCTCCACGGGCAGGCAGGCACCGACTACTCCCGGGTCATGCGCTCCGGCGCCGACCCCATCCTCGGCGAGTGGGCCGAGCAGCTTCGCCGCAACCCCTGGCCGGACGGAGCTCCCCCCGGTTCGCATCCGGGCGATCCAGCCGCTCGGAAGTAGCCCGCCTCAGCCGCGGAACGATGCGAGGACCGCGGGCAGCCGCTCCACCAGGTAGAGCGGCAGGGAGATGAGGCGGTAGCGGACTTCCGAGCGGCGGCCGCGGTCGCGCGCGACCGTCTGCACCGTCTGGACGGAGGGCGCCGCCGCATCGAAGCGAACCGCGACCCGCGCTCCCTTGCGGGCGACGAATTGGTGCAGCGACTTCAGGCTGCCACTGGCGCCGGCCGTGACTTCCACTGGAACTTCCCGGAGGTAGCGCAGGGCCGGGACGGCCTCCGGAACCGCCTGGATCTCGTCGAGGAACAGCAGCGAACGCGGACCGACGGGCGGACGCGGGGGAGCGCTTCGAGCGTCCGGAGCAGGTGCGCCGGGTCGTTCCGGGCGAAAGCGGGGCCGAGGTCGGGATGCCTCTCCAGATTCACCTCCGTGACGGGCCGATCCGTCCGCTCGGCGAACAGGCGCACCGGGGTGGACTTGCCGACCTGGCGGGCTCCGCGCAGGATCAGCGGTTTCCGGTCGGGACGATCCAGCCACTCCTGGAGACGAGTGAAGTGATGACGGAACACGGGCGGATGGCTGTCGCAGGGCCGATGATCCCTGACGGGATCGAACGGGGGGCTGTTTCGACGCTCGGTATGACAAAACAGAGGGGTGTTTCGTCATCTCCGGCGATTCCGGCGCGCCATGTCCTCGCTCCGCCCGCCTGGCAAGCCGGCGCCGCCGGCTGGCCCGCGCCGGGAGAGCGGGTGAAGGGGCGGGCGTCCGCCGGATCGCGCCCCGGTGCGTCACAATCCGCAGCGCACCCATGACGAAGCGAGAGACCTCCCTGCGGGAGAGCTGGGAGAGCGAGGCCCAGGCCGCGTGGCTCTACCGGGTCCTCGCCGGGATCGAGTCCGGCGCGAAGCGCAGGCTGTTCGAGGCTCTCGCCGTGGACGCCCTCGAGCAGGGGCAGGCGTGGGTCCGCGAGATCGAGAAGTCCGGCGATCCCGCGCCCGGCCCCTACCGAGCGACCTTCCGGGTGCGGCTCGTGGGCTTCCTCCTGCGCCGTCTCGGTCCCCGCTCGCTCCTCCCCGCGCTCGCCGCGCTCAAGGTCCGCGGACTCTCGATCTACCGGTCCGGGCCGTCGAGCCTCGACGCCCTGGGGGAGTCGGAGGCGGGAGCGGGTCCCGAGGCCGGAGATCGTCATCTCCTCGACGAGGAGCGGCGCCACTTCTACACCCGCGGGACCGTGGCCCTCCACGCCGCCGTCTTCGGCGTGAACGACGGCCTCGTTTCCAACACCGCGCTGGTGCTCGCGGTGGGCGGTCTCGGCGGCGACCCCCTGACCGCGCTCCTCGTGGGCGCGGCCGGGATGCTCGCGGGCGCCGTCTCGATGGGCGCCGGGGAGTACCTGGGCGCGCGCTCCCGGATCGAGCTCTTCGAGCGGCAGATCGCCCTCGAGGAGGAGGAACTGCGGCTCTATCCGGAGGAAGAGGCCGAGGAGCTGGCGCTGATCTTCGAGGCCCGGGGCCTGTCCCGGAAGCAGGCGACCGAGCTGGGCCACCGCCTGATCGGCAACCCCGCTCGCGCCCTCGATGTGCTGTCCCGCGAGGAACTCGGCCTGAACCCGGACGACCTCGGCTCCCCGTGGGCCTCCGGTCTGGCGTCGCTGCTGAGCTTCGGAGCCGGGTCGGCGATCCCGCTCCTGCCGCTCCTTCTCCTGCCCGCCGGCCCCGCCTTTCTCGGCGCCGCGGTGGTCTCGGTGACGGCGCTCTTCGCCGCCGGCGCCGCCACCAGCCTGTTCACCGGGCGGAAGGCCTGGAAGAGCGGCCTCCGACTGGCGGCGGTCGGCGCTGCGCTGGGGACGGGGCTCTTCGTGATCGCGCGCTTCGTTTCTTCCGTCCTCCCGCCTTGGGGACCGGGAGCGTGACTCCGCGTCCGGCCTCCCGGACGCAGGCGTTCGGGACCGGGCTCGCGCTGGCGCTTCTCGCCCTCGGCGGCGGACCGGCGTGTGACGAGGGCGCGACCCCGACCGCTCCCCCGCTCCCGCCTCCGGTGGCGCCTCCGCCGCCCCCCGTCGAGCTTCCCGCCGACCCGGACGCGCTGTTCCTCGTCGTGGAGATGGGCGGGGGTTTCGTGCCCATCGAGTACTCGCTCGGCCAGCCGCCGCTGTTCGCCCTGTCGGTGGGCGGCGAACTCTGGTCCCGCGCCCCCGTCCCCGAGATCTACCCGGGGCCGCTCGTGCCGGGGATCCTCCATTCCCGCATCGGGGAGGAGGCCTTCGACACGGTCCTCGGGTTCATCGCCGAACTCGGACTCCCCGATGTGGCGGTGGACGAGCTGGAGATGATCCGCCAGCCCGAGGACGGTCCCATCCTCGCGGACGCTCCCGGCGTCGAAGTCCGGTTCACCGATCCGGCGGGCTCGCGCCGACTGGTCATCGAGGCCTTCGTTTCCTCCTCCCACCGCGATCCGCGAGTGGACCAGGTCCGCGACCTGGTGGAACACCTGGACGGAGCGGTGCCGCCGGGCGCACCGGCGTGGAGCGGAGAGCGGCTCCAGGTCTGGGCGGGCCCGGCGGAAGCCTTCCACGATCCCGAGTTGGCCGTCGTGCGACCGTGGCCGCTCGCGGAACCACCCCACGGGGAGGACCACTTCGTCTGCCAGGTTCTCGAGGGGAGGCCCGCCCGTGACCTGTTCGAGACTCTCCAGTCGGCGCATCACGGGTTTCGCTGGGAGAACCAGGGGGCTCTCTACCAGGTCCTCGGAAGATGGCTGATCCCGGGCGAGCCCACCTGCGAAGGCTGATGCGAGGGCTGAGCCCATCCGCGACCAGGGAGGAGGAAGACCATGACGACCCGTCCCGCTCGACCGCTCGCGCCGTGGGCCGCGCTGGCGCTCGCAGCCGCTCTCCGGGTCCCGGCAGCCGGAGCGGAGTTCGACCCCGACGTCTTCCACCGGCTCGTCGAGCGCGCCGCCCGCGACTGGAACGCCACCGGACTCGCGGTGGCGGTCGTCCGGAGCGAGGAACTCCTCTTCGCCCGCGGCTACGGCGCCCGCGAGCTCGGGCAGTCGGACCCGGTGGACGCCGACACCCTGTTCTCGATCGGCTCGACGACGAAGGCCATGACCGCCGCCGCGCTCGGGATCCTCGTGGACGAGGGAAAGCTCGGCTGGGACGACCCGGTCCGCCGCCACATTCCCGAGTTCGAAGTGAAGGATCCGTGGATCAGCCGCGAGATGACGGTGCGCGATCTGCTCACCCACCGGGGCGGGCTGCCGAACACCGATGTCTTCTGGTATGGCCGCGACCCGGACATGGCCGAGATGCTCACCCGGCTGCGCGCGGTCGAACCGGCGTACTCGATGCGCGCCGGCTACGCCTACCAGAACGTGATGTACGCCACCGCCGGCGAAGTCGTCCGCCGTGTCTCGGGGATGCCGTGGCATGACTTCGTGGCGACCCGGTTCTTCGGACCGCTCGGGATGGAGCGCACCGTCCCCCTCCTCGCGCTGACGCGGACCCGCTCGAACGTGGCGTCTCCGCACCACATCGTGGACGGCGAGACCGTCGTGATCGAAAACGCCTCGGTGGACGCGGTCGCCGCGGCCGGCTCGGTCTGGAGCTCGGTCCGGGAGATGTCGCGCTGGCTGCGGATGCTGCTCGCCGATGGCCTCGCGGCGGACGGAGCGCGCATCCTGAGCGAAGCCGTAGTGGAGGAAATGTTCCGCCCGCAGGCGCTCGTGGACCGGGCGCAGTTCTACCCGACGGCAACGGTCACCCGGCCCAAGTGGATCACCTACGGCCTCGGTTGGTTCCAGCAGGACTACCGGGGCCACGCGCTGGACTTCCACACCGGCAGCATTGACGGCATGATCGCGATCGCCGGACTGATCCGCGACGAGGACATCGGGGTCGTCGTCCTCGGGAACCGGGATCACGTCGAAGTGCGCCACGCGATCCTGTTCTCGGCGCTCGACGCGCTCCTCGGCCCCGACCCGGACGAGCCCCCGAGGGACTGGAGCGCCGAACTGCGAACCCTCTACGACGGCCTTGCCGAGGCGCAGCTCGAGGCGGTGGCGAAGCGGCGCGCGACCCGCGTGGAGGGCACGCAGCCGAGCCTGGATCCCGCTCGCTACGCGGGAACCTGGGAGCACCCGATCGGCGGCTCGATCGTCGTGACCGCGTCGGAAAACGGCGACTTCCGGCTCTTCCTCGGCCCCGGTCTGCAAGGGCCTCTCAGCCACTGGCACTTCGATACGTTCGAGGTGCGCTGGGACGCCCGCTGGCGCGGCGAGGCGCTGGTGACGTTCCACCTCGACTCCCTCGGCCGACCCGCGACCCTCGCCATCGGCGAGACCCGCTTCCGCCGCGCGACTGCGGAGGAGCCCGAGGACGGACCGGCCCGATAGCAGCCATCCGGAGCCGCGCGAGGGCCCCGCTCCCGGGGTGCAGACACCAGGCCCGATTCAGATCAGTGTCAGTCCAGACGCCTCGAATCGCCGAAAGTCCCGTGGGTTCGCGGTCGCAAGGCGAGCTCCGTCCTGCATCGCCGCGGCCGCGATCAGACAGTCTGGGAGAGAACCACGACGACGGCCCGACACATTGAACAGGCGCGCCGCGACCGCAGCGTCCCCGACCGTGCAGTCACGCTGGCCGTCCAGCGCTGCCAGAGCGAGATCCTTGTCGTCCGGCGTCAGGGGGCCGCACAGGAACTCGGCCCACGCGACGGCGCTGACCAGCATCAGCTCATCGGAATCCGCGGTTTCGACGAATCGGGCCTCGGGGGATCTTGGCTCCAGCATGCGGATCAGGAAGCTGGTGTCCAGATGGATCATCGGGGGTCGTCCCCCAATCGCGGGAAGGATCCCGCTCGGATCTCCGCCGCCTCGCGTTCCCAGGCTGCGAGATCCACTCCCCGAGACGCGACCGATCTCTGGAGCGCGCGGAGGGCCCGGCGACGCGTCTCGGACCGGGAGGGCGTCTGCGCCGAGGCAGCTCGAATCGCCCTCCGAAGGGCAGCGGACTTCGACACGTTCCAGCAACGCGCCAACTCTTCCAGTCTCCGGGCCGTGTCCACGTCAAGCGAGAACGTGGACTTGATCGTCATCGTAGCCATGCGCCCAAGTGTATGGCCATAATACAGAGGCGCGCATCCGTCGGCAGGCCGGGCGGCGCGGATGCCCTCCATTCCGCGCTCCGTCTCCCCGGCGCGATTCGTTCCCGCAGCGGGGCGGCTCGTTTCCTCGTTATGCTCTCCGGTCGAAAATGACAACCGGTTCCATCTTTCCGGCCCGGCTCCGGCAGTCGAAGCTCGCGAAACGGCTCGCCGGCGCGGCCTTTCTCTTCTTCCTGATCAAGGGGTTGGTGTGGCTCGGCATCTTCGCCGCCGCCGCGTGGGCCGCCTGGAAGGGGGTCTCCTGAAGTGCGTGACACGAACGGGCTCGCCGATCTCCTGAAGCAGGCGACCGCCGAGGCCCATCGGTCGGCGGAGAGCCATGCGTTCCAGCGATCGCTGGTCCGGGGCCAGGTCTCCCGGAGGGCGCTCGCCCGCCACCAGGCGGCTCAACTCGAACTCGTCCGCTCCATCGAGGCCCGTCTCGGGGCGCTCGGGTCCTCGGGCGCCGGATTCCGGGACGCCATGGGCGCCCACGCGGCGCGGCTCGAAGCCGACCTCGCCGGTCTCCGGAATGGAGAGCCCGCGCCGCCGCCATCACCGGGCGTGCGGTCCCTCTCCGATCGGCTGGGCGGCGAGTCATGGCCGCCGCAGGCGGCGCTCGGGGCGTTCTACGTCGTCGAGGGTTCGATGAACGGGAACCGGTTCATCCGGCGGGCTCTCCTCGCCGCCCGCCCGGAGCTCGGGGCCCACCTCGCCTACTTCGACCCCTACGGCGAGGACCAGCGCCGCTGCTGGCAGGAAGTGCGGGCGGAGATCTCCCGCATCGGAGCGGAGCTCGGGCGCCCGGAACTCGCGGTTCGAGCCGCGCGGGCGACCTTCGAGGCGGCGGGCGCCCTCGCGTCCGAGGCGACGAGCTCGCGTTCGTGACGACCGAGCCCGCCCCGTCGGAGTTCCGGCTGGTGGTCACGACCGCAGGCGCCCCTGCCGAAGCCGAACGCATCGCCACCCGCCTCGTCGAGGAGCGCCTGGCCGCCTGCGTGAACATCGTCCCCGGCGTCACTTCGATCTACCGCTGGGAAGGGAAAGTCCACCGGGACCCCGAGGTGCTCCTGCTCCTCAAGACCACCGACGCCGCTCTCGACGCGCTCCGGGCCCGGCTCCTCGAACTCCATCCCTACGACACGCCGGAGTTCCTCGCGTTCGAGGTCGCCTCCGGCGCACCGGATTACCTCGGCTGGCTCGCCGACTCGGTCGAGCCGCCCGACTGAGAGGTCCGCGGGAGAACCCCAGGCGATGCGAGCGAATCGCGTGATCCACGCGGTGGATCTCCACGCCGCCGGCGAGCCCGGCCGCGTGATCGTGGGGGGCGTCCTCGATGTGCCGGGCGCGACGATGTTCGAGAAGATGCAGCATCTCGAGCGGCACGGGGACGGGCTCCGCAAGCTGATGCTGCGGGAGCCGCGGGGCTATCCCGCCTCGAACTGCAACCTGGTCCTGCCCGCGACCCATCCGGACGCCGACGCCGGGTTCGTCATCATGGAGCAGACCGAGTATCCGCCGATGTCGGGCACGAACACGATGTGCACCGTCACCGCGCTCCTCGAAACCGGCATGCTGCCGGCGCAGGAGCCGGTCACGGAACTCGTGCTGGAGACTCCCGCCGGACTCGTGAGCGTGGAGGCTCGGGTCGAGGGCGGCAAGGTGACGCGGGTGACCTTCGAGAACGTGCCCGCCTTCCCGGTGCGCCTCGGGGCGCGGGTGGAGGTGCCCACCTTCGGCGAGGTCGAGGTGGACGTGTCGTGGGGCGGGATGTTCTACGCGATCGCCGAGGCGGCGCGGTTCGGCCTGCGCATCGCTCCCGAGTGCGGCCGGGATCTGGCCCGGGTCGGCGCGATGGTGAAACAGGCGGCGCGGGAACAGATCGAAGCGGTCCACCCGGAGAACCCCGAGATCCGCCAGGCGAGCATCGGCCAGCTCACCGGGCCGTGGGACCGGAAGACCCGGACCGCCTCGAACGCCGTGTCCGTGGCCACCGGGGAGCTCGACTGGGATCGCCCCGAGACCTGGACCGGAGCGCTCGACCGCTCCCCCTGCGGCACCGGAACCTGCGCCCGGATGGCCGTCCTCCACGCGCGGGGCGAGCTGGCGCTCGGGGAGGACTTCGTGAACCGGGGCCCGGTCGGCACCGAGTTCATCGGGAGGCTGGTGCGCCGGACGACCGTGGGAGGGGTGCCCGCGGTCGTTCCCACGATCAGCGGCGCGGCGTGGATCACGGGCATCGCCCAGTACTCGGTGGATCCCGCCGACCCGTTCCCGGAGGGCTTCACGCTCGGCGACATCTGGTGAGCCGCTTCGGTGCTCCGCCTCTTTCGACCCGCAGCTCGATCCTGCTCTTCTGCTCTTCCTCCGCCATCGAGAGGATTCGATCTGCTGCTCCCGGCAGCGGGGCTTCGTACCCCGCGAGCCGATCGGGAGGTCGGAGCGGCCCACTGTGATGAGCGACGAGGGTCGCCTTCCCGCGTTCGACCAGCGCCCTGGCTCGGTCAGGACGAGGATCGCCCGTCGGTTCTTCCGCCATTGTTCTCGGAGTCACGAATCAGGTGCGGGTTCTCCGCCTCGAAACGCCCGATCGCCGACCCGAGGTACCCCTCGACAGCCCGGCCATAGCGGTTCAGGCTCTCCTTCACCGTCTCTTGCGGCAGGATGTCGTAGAGGGCCCGGGACGAGGGGTAGATGACTAGGATGCTCCCGACGCCCTGCAAGAAAGCCCGAAAGGGAGAGAGGGGACGGTGTGAATCGGTTCCGTGGAACGGCATGTCCCGCCGACTCTCCCCCGATGCGCATGGGGCGCGTCTCCGCGCCGGGGATATCATTTTTCGTTCGCCTGTGTGCGCCGCCGGAGGTCGTGCCCGATGTTGTCCCAATCCGTGAACCCCATTCCGCCCGTCGCGAGGTCGCGTGGTCGCGCGCGACTTCCGGCGTGGATCGTCGCCTCGATGGCGCTCGCCGTTCCCGCCGCCGCGCAGGAGCCGACCGAGCTGGTCGTCACGCCGTCCGAACTGAGTCTCGAGGTCGGCGAGACCGCCCAGCTCCAGGCGGAAGTCCGCGACGCCAGCGGAGCCGCCATGGACAGCCAGGTCGTCTTCTTCTCCCGCGCCCGGCGCTATGTCGGCGTGACTCCGGCGGGCATGGTGGAAGCGCACCGTCCCGGCGAGCACACGCTCATCGCGCTCGCGCCGGTCGGTGACGGCCCGGCGGACCGTCGGTCCGAGGCCTCGGTGAGGGTCGAGATCCCGGTCACGGTGGCGTGGCCGCCGCTCGCCTCGGTGGACGTGGCGCCGCTTCCGTCGAGTCTCTACGCGGGGACCTCGCTCCCGGTGAGCGCCGCCGCGACCGACGAGTCCGGGGCCGATCGGAAGCCGGAGTTCGCCTGGAGTTCGAGCGATGCCTCGGTGGCGACGGTGAGCGAGCACGGGATGCTGATGCTCCACTCCGAGGGCTCGGCGACGATCACCGCCTCCGCGGAGGGCGTCCGGGGAACGGCCGATCTCTCGGTCGCCGCGAATCCCGCCGTCCGGATCGAGGTGTCGCCGGACGGGATCGAAGCGCGGACCGGGGATGTGGTCTGGCTGGATGCTTCGGCTCGCGACTCGGCCGGGAACGCGGTGCCCGACTATCCGCTCCAGTACGCGGTCTTCACCCGCACGCCGCCGAACCTGGTCGCCCCGGGCGCGGCGGCGTTCGTGGAGCCCGACGGGGCGTTCGTGGCCGAGCGCGCCGGCCTTCACACCGTCGTCGTCTCCGGCGGAGGGCTCACCGCCCGGACCTCCATCCGGGCGGTCCCGCGGAACATCCGGAAGGACTGGGAAATCGTCGGCCGGGGCCCGGTGCGCGACCGCCACACCTCCGACCTGTGGGTCTGGGAAGGCCTCGACGGACGGGACTACGCCGTCACCGGGACCTGGGGCGCCGACGGGCACGCCTACTTCTGGGATGTGACCGACCCTTCGAGCGTTCATCTCGTGGACACCGTCCGGGTGAACGCCCGCACCGTGAACGATGTGAAGGTGTCGCCGGACGGGAAGTTCGCCGTGATCAGTCGGGAGGGCGCCTCCGACCGGAAGAACGGGCTCGTGGTCCTCGATGTCTCGAACCCCACCGACGGCGTTCGGGTCCTGTCCCGCTACGACGATCAGTTGACCGGCGGCGTCCACAACGTCTTCGTCGCCGACGAGCACATCTACGCCCTCTCCGCCGGCCGGCGCTACGACATCCTGAACGCGGAGGATCCGGCGAACCCGTACCGGGTGGGGCGCTTCGAGCTCGATACCCCCGGGCACGGCATCCACGACGTGTGGGTCCACGAGGGGATCGCCTGGTCCTCGAACTGGACCGACGGAATCGTCGCGGTGGATGTCGGGGGCGGCGATCTCGGCGGCGCGCCGAACGACCCGAAGATGATCGGCAGCTTCACCTACCCGAGCGGCTGGAACCACGCCGGGTTCCCCTACCGCAGCCAGTCCACCGGCAAGATGCTGGTCTTCGCCGGGGACGAGAACTTCCCCTGGAGCTTCGACCCCAACGGAGAGCTCCCGGACCGGGCCGCCGGATGGGTCCACATCGCGGAGTGGGACGAGGACGGCGGGCAGGGCCGCGAAGTGGCGCGCTACCAGGTGCCGGAGGCCGGCAGCCACAACCTCTGGGTCGAGGACGACATCCTCTACGTCGGCTACTACAACGGCGGGCTTCGGGTCGTGGACGTCTCCGGCGACCTCCGCGGCGACCTCTACACGCAGGGCCGGGAGATCGCCTTCTTCGAGCCCGCCGATCCCGACGGACACAAGAAAAACGCCCCCTTCGTGTGGGGCCCGCAGCCGTTCAAGGGCCACATCTTCCTCACCGACTGGAACTCCGGTCTGTGGGTCGTGAAGCTGGTGGACCCGGAGACGCCACGGAACATGGGAGAACCACAGTGACCCGCCTCCGCCTGCTCGCCCTCGCCCTCGCGGCCTCGCTCGCGCTCGCCCTTCCGGCGATCGCCGAGGATCCCGAGCCTCCCAGCCGCAACTACTTCGTCTATGTCTGCGCCGAGTCCGACGACACGGTCCATCTCATCCGTTTCGGCCCCGGCGGAACCGACGAAATCGACAGGATCGCGGTGGGGAGCTTCCCCACCGAGACCGAGGGGCCGCACGGGATCAACCTCTCGCCCGACGGCCGGCACTGGTTCCTCTCCATCGCCCACGGGATGCCGTTCGGGTCGGTCCACAAGTACGAGACCGGGACGAACGAGTGGCTGGGAGACGCGACTCTCGGCATGTTCCCCGCAACGATGGACATCTCGCCGAGCACCGGACTGCTCTACGTCGTCAACTTCAACCTGCACGGCGACATGGTCCCGAGCACGATCTCCGTCGTGGAGACCGGCACCATGATCGAGGTCGCCACGATCGATACCGGGGTCATGCCGCACGGGGCCCGGATGAACGCGGATGGAACCCGGCTCTACTCGGTCAACATGATGGACGACGAGCTGGTGGAGGTGGACACGCTTCGCTTCGAGATCGCCCGGCGGCTCGCGCTGGGCACGGACCCGCCGGATCCCCACGCGCACCACGCCGGCATGGGAGGCATGACGGGGGACATGGGCGGCATGCGGATGCCGGTGGTCAAGCCGACCTGGGCCACGAAGCCGTCTCCCGACGGGAAGGTGTACGTGGCCGGCAACGGCGACAGCGCCATCTACGAGGTGGACCTCGGATCGTGGGAAGTGTCCCGCCGCTTCGACGCCGGGCCGGGCGAGAACCCCTACAACCTCGAGATCACCTCCGATGGCAGTCTGCTGGTCGCCACCTACAAGTCGGGGAACCGGGTCGCCTTCTGGGATCTGGAGTCCGGATCGCTGATCGCGGCGCCCGAGACCACGCGCCGCGTTCCCCACGGCGTCGTCGTGACCCACGACGACCGCTACGCCATCGTGACCCTCGAAGGAGTCGGCGGCGAGCCGGGCACGGTCGAGGTCTATGACCTGGCCGCAGCCGAACGCGTCGGTGAAGTGAACGTGGGCAAGCAGGCTGGCGGCATCATCTACTGGAACGGCGAGAACTGAGTTTCCAGCGGGAACGGACCCTTGCCGAGCGGAGAACGCGCACCATGAACGAGCAGACCACAACCCTCCGGCGCGCGGGACGCGCCCCGACCCGCTTCGGTCTCGCGGCGCTGGCTGCAGGCCTCCTGATCGCGGCCCCGGCGATGTCGCAGGAGGAGGCCGAGGAACCAGCCGGGCCCCAGCCCACCGAGCTGATCGTCACTCCATCGGAGGTCACCCTCGAGGTCGGCGAGAGCCTGACGCTCGAAGCCGAGGTCCGCGACGAGGAAGGCGGCGTCATGGATCGCACCGTGGTCTTCTATTCGCGCCGGCGGCGCTCGGTGGGAGTCAACCCGGCGGGGATCGTGGAGGCCTATCGCCCCGGGGAGCACACCCTGATCGCCATGGTGCCCCGCGATCCCGAGGACACCGATCGTCGCGCCGAACCGGCGGTCCAGGTCGAGATCCCGGTCACGATCCCGGATCCGCCGGTGGCGACCGTGGAGGTCGCGAACCTGCCCGGACGGCTCTACGCCGGGACAGAGGTCAGCCTGCGAGCTCTGGTGACCGACACCTCCGGCGCCACCCGCAACGATGTGGAAGTCGGCTGGAGCTCGAGCGATCCCTCGGTCGCCGCCGTGGATTCGCTCGGCGTGCTCGAGCTCACCGGTGAAGGTCGCGCCACGCTGACGCTGACCGCGGAGGCCGCGAGCCACGACGCCGCGATCGAGGTCGCCGCGAACCCGGCCGCCTCGATCACGCTCGAAGCGAGGCCGGATCCGAACGCGACCGATCCCCTCCGCACCGGAGACGTGGTCTTCTTCGAGGCCGAGGTCCTCGACGCCAGCGGCAACGCGGTGCCCGAATACCCCGTCCAGTTCGCCGCCCTCGGCGTCCCCGCGGACGGGATCCTCGCCCCCGGGGCGACTTCCCAGGTCGGCTCCGACGGCGCGTTCGTCGCCGAGCGGCCGGGAACCCACACCGTGATCGCCGACGGCTTCACCGTCTCGGCCTCGGCCTCGGTCCGCGTGGTCTCCCGCGATGTGCGGAAGGACGTGGAGGTCGTCGGGCAGGGGCCGGTCCGCGACCGGCGCACCTCGGATCTGTGGATCTGGGAAGGGACCGATGGTCGGGACTACGCCGTCACCGGCACCCACAGCGCCGACGGTCACGCCTACTTCTGGGACGTGACCGATCCCTCGGCGATGGCGCTCATCGACACGGTGCGGGTGGATGCCCGGACCGTGAACGACGTGAAGGTCTCCGAGGACGCGAAGTTCGCGGTGATCAGCCGCGAGGGCGCCTCCGACCGCAAGAACGGGCTCGTCATCCTCGACGTGAGCGACCCGGCGAACGGAGTCCAGGTCATCGCGCGCTACGACGACCAGTTGAGCGGAGGGGTGCACAACGTGTTCATCGCCGAGGAGCACATCTATGCGCTCTCGGCGGGCCGCCGCTACGACATCCTGAACGCGGAGGATCCGACGAACCCGTATCGGGTGGGTCGGTTCGAGCTGGACACGCCGGGGCACTCGATCCACGATGTGTGGGTGCATGAGGGGATCGCGTATTCGTCGAACTGGAGCGACGGGGTGGTCGCGGTGGATGTGGGGGGCGGCGGCCAGGGAGGCGCGCCGAACAACCCGGTGCTGCTGGGGAGCACGCCGTATCCGAGCGGCTGGAACCATGCGGCGTTCCCGTATCGGAGCGAGTCCACCGGGAAGTTCCTGATGATCGGGGGCGACGAGGCCTTCCCCTACCAGACCATCGGCGAGACCGGGACCCCCGGCCGGGCCGCCGGCTGGATCCACATCTACGAGTGGGACGACTGGGCCGAGCCGAAGGAAGTGGCGCGGTACCAGGTTCCGGAGGCGGGGACGCACAACCTGTGGGTGGAGGACGACATCCTCTACATCGCGTACTACAACGCGGGACTGCGGGTCGTGGACATCTCGGGCGAGCTGCGGGGGGATCTCTACCGGCAGGGC
>JAJEAO010000005.1 GCA_022822745.1 Acidobacteriota bacterium | reverse complement strand
TGGATCTGTCTCGCGTTGTATCGGACTGGAACGCGATCTCCCGGGCGCTGGCTGAACCACATCGCCTCCGACCGATCCAGATCGCCAACTTCTTTCCGTAGCGCTGTAAGTTAGCGCTTATGCCTGTCAAGCCCCCCCCCTCTGTCGCCGGGGTTTCGACCCCGGCCTTCGTTGAGCGCTCGCGCCCAACCTGTTCTGCGAGATCACGGCGGAGGCCTGTCGCCGGGGTTTCGACCCCGGCCTTCGTTGAGCGCAGTCGGACGGCGGGATCATCGAGGAGGACGCAATCCCTGTCGCCGGGGTTTCGACCCCGGCCTTCGTTGAGCGGCGTAGGGCAGGCAGTGGAGGCGAGCCGTCCACCAGGTCCTGTCGCCGGGGTTTCGACCCCGGCCTTCGTTGAGCGACCAGAGAGACGGTTACAGAGTCAAGACTTGAATGTTCTGTCGCCGGGGTTTCGACCCCGGCCTTCGTTGAGCGCGATACCGCGACGGCGGATCGGCGGCGGGCGGGACCGCTGTCGCCGGGGTTTCGACCCCGGCCTTCGTTGAGCGCGCACAGACGGGTAGCGCTTCCTGTAAACCTCCCTCCTGTCGCCGGGGTTTCGACCCCGGCCTTCGTTGAGCGCCAACATGTTCTTTTCTCCCCGCCCCGGAGCTCGGCGCTGTCGCCGGGGTTTCGACCCCGGCCTTCGTTGAGCGCGGGGACGCGTGGGGCGCTACCGCTTCTCGGCGAACGCGGCTGTCGCCGGGGTTTCGACCCCGGCCTTCGTTGAGCGAACCCGGCGTGGGTGGACAGCGCGACGACCGACGAGGTGCTGTCGCCGGGGTTTCGACCCCGGCCTTCGTTGAGCGGTGATCCGGATGCGACTCCTCGAATCCTCTTCCCACACGCTGTCGCCGGGGTTTCGACCCCGGCCTTCGTTGAGCGGCGCTGCGACCCGTCCCGCGCCACCACCATCTCCGTGACTGTCGCCGGGGTTTCGACCCCGGCCTTCGTTGAGCGGCGACGCCCGCCGCCTCCGCAAAGGTCTTCGAGGCTGTCGCCGGGGTTTCGACCCCGGCCTTCGTTGAGCGGCGCGGACCCGGCTTCTCGCCTCGCAGTGGGCTCGGCTGTCGCCGGGGTTTCGACCCCGGCCTTCGTTGAGCGGAGATCATGCCCACCCCAGATCCTGACAACTTCCTCATCTGTCGCCGGGGTTTCGACCCCGGCCTTCGTTGAGCGCCCGACAGGATCGCCCGCGGCCCGCACTCCCCGGCCCACCCTGTCGCCGGGGTTTCGACCCCGGCCTTCGTTGAGCGGGCTACCATCCCGACTGCGTGTTCCTAGTCGGTGGTGTCGCCGGAGCTTTGATCCCGGCATTCGTTGAGCGAGTCAGGACGTGACGGTGAAGTTCATCGCTTGGGCGCGTGTCGCCGGAACCGAGACTCCGGCCTTGGTTGAGCGAGTTCACTCCGCGGGATCACAGGCACCCCACGCCACCTCCCTGCGTCGCCGGGGCCGACGCCCCGGCCTTCGTTGGGATCGCACCCGTATCGGGGTCCATGGGCGTCGAAAATACGACACTCTCAGATTCTGGTCGTGTGGCTAGGGTTCACGCCCCGGCCCTGGTTGAGCGAGTTCACTCAGCGGGAACAGATGTCCGCCCTACAGCATGCGTCGCCACGCTCCGCAGCGTCAGGTCGAGACGAGGCTCGGACCCGGAGCAGGTCTAGAAAACCGCTCCCCGTAGGACGGGGTCGCTCCAACCCGTCCGATGGGGTGGGATCCCTCCGACGCGACGGTCGCGGCCGCCGCATTTCGCCCGGGGTGAGGGACCGCGAAGGATCCTCACAACGGGTCCGATCCCCGCGCCGGGGGGCCCGACCACACTGTGCGGGTCGCTCACGAGGCCGCGACATGTCCGGCGGCCAGAACCGCGGCCGTCTCTATGGCGATGACACATGCAAGACATGCGCGTCAATCAGGATGAGACAGGAGGGCGCTGTTGCCGGTGCGACGGGCGCCGGAATGGGATGGCGTCGCGGCTCGCGACGCTACCTGGCGTGAAGGGAAGGCGGCCGGGCCGGCCGCCCGCGAGACGCGGACCCGATGCGCCCCGCTCCGGAATCCCTCCCGGTGCATCCGGCAGAATCTCCACCGGAGCGCGGGCCGACCGATTCCAGCCGGGGCGGAGTGTGGAGCCTCGCGCTGTCCCTCGAGAGGGAGCAGCAGCACATGACAGATCTGCCGGACGAGCAGGAGATCGGAATGCTGCCTGGGCTTCCCAACCTGCTCTGGCGCAATCCGGAACGACTGGTCCGCATGCTCGGTCTGAATCGGAAGGACCGGCGTCGCCTCGCGAGCATCGCTCCGGCGCGAGCGCGGGCCCGGGTTCGCCGGGATCTGATGGAGGAGCGCGGGCGGGTGACGCGCCGCGAAGAGGAGCTCGCCCTGATCGCGCTCCGGTTCTCCGATCCGGTCTGGCGGCGCGTCGCCTGGGAAGACGCTCTCGCCGGGAAGCTGGAGCGGTTCCCTTCACTTCACTTCGAGATCCTGCGCGGCTTCGTTCGCGAGATTCGCCGTGATCCCGCGGACTCCGAGTCCGAGGAGGAACGGATCATCGCGCGGGCGTGGATGGCCGTGCGGCGCGATCTGCGTTCCTGGGACGAACTCGACAGGGAGGCGCGGGAGCGATGCGTTCTCGTGGCCTTCGCCGTGGCGTCGGTGGCCGACGATCCCTACCTCCTGGTCGAGGCCATGGAATCGCAGATGGACCTGCGGGATGAGTTCGAGCACCTCGTCCTCGAATCCATGGTGCCCGAGCCGCCCCTGGAGGACCGGTGGAAGAAGGCGTGCGAGGCCCTCCACGGTCTGGCGGAGAGCGCCGCCGGACCGCCTCCCGATCTGACGGCGGTGGCCCCCATCACCCTCGCCGTCGCGAGACTGCACCTCCTGGACGGCGCGCTCATCGAGGAGCGCGAGGCCGACGCCCGGATGCGTCTCCTGGTCCAGTCCCACATCCTGTTGAAGAAAATCCCGAAGAGTCCCGGATTTGCCTGGCTGGACGAGACGAGGCGAGCCTCGATGCTGGAGGCGTGGCGTTCGGAATCGGAAACGCTCTACCCAGACGAAGCGGCGGAGGAGGAGGCGCGGCTCCGGTCGGCGCTCGATCCGGCCGTCGAGGCGGTCCGTCAGGCGGCGACTGCCTGCGATACCGCCAGAGCTCGCGTTACCGCGTGCCGGGAGGCGCGTCCGCGTTCGCCCTTTCGGCGCCGGACGTGGAGGGCTTCGCTCGCCGAACTTCAGGCGGAAGAGCACGAATGCGAGCAGGCGCTTGACAGCTCGCGAGAGGCCCTGCTCCATGCTGCGTCGCCGTTCGGCCGATGGTCAGGGGAGATTTCCGACCCGACGTCCGAGCGTGAAGGCGACGCCCGGGAAGGGACGCTCTCATCCGATGGCGCCGTCCCCGACGCCCCGCAGCCGAGGAAGGCTCGGGCATGGACGGACGACATAACGGACGTCGGGGAACCGGCGCCGACGCTATCGCCGGGGTTGCCGCGTTTCCTGGATCGGGATCCCGGGCGGCTGAGCGATTTTCTCGGCCTGAGCCGGAGATACCGGCGGCTGTTCTGGCATCGCGCCTCGGCAATCGAGAAGGCAGGCGCCAGGAAGACTCTCCGGGGCGAGGGCCAGGCTCTGGATCCGGTCGCGCAGGAGCAACTCGTCATCCAGGTTCGACAGGAAGTTCCGTCCTGGCGGCTCTTGACATTCCATGACGCGCTCCAACCTGAGCCGGCCGAGCACCCGTGCCTGGTGTTCTCGGTTCTGGAGCCGTTCGTCGAGAGGAGCGGCTCGGAACCGGAGGACTTCGCGTTCCGGCGGGAACGCATCGCGGAACGGGCATGGGACTTCACGCGGGAGCGGCTGGAGGAATGGAACGATCTCGACGACGCCGGGAAGGAGAAAACGATCCTGCGCGTCTTCGCCGTGGCCACGCTTCGCGACGACCCGAGTGTCCTGATCGAAGCCGGTCGGATCGAGCCCGCACTCGTCGAGGAGTTCGAGCCCATCCTGGAACAACCTCCGGCGGCTCCTCCCGAACCCGTCGAGGATCCGGGCGGTGAATGGACCCGGCTCACCCGGCGCCTTGGCGAGATGGCGCGCGAGGCCGCGGGCCCGCCTCCCGGAATCGAGGCGCTCGCGGAGATACAGACCCTGTCGGTGCGACTGATCGCTATCGGCCCCGCGGTGAAGGAACAGATGGCGTGGGCCCGGATCGGCGGGCTGCTCGACGACGTCGGACGGGCGCTCGACGAGTTCAGCGCCGATCCGCTTCTTTCCTGGTTCGACAAGGCGATGCGCCACGAGATCCGGGAGCGGTGGAAGACCACGGCGAAGTCCCTGTCCGATGAACAGATCGGCGCCGAGCGGGAGCGCATTGCGGCGGAGATCCAGCCGGCGTGGAACGCAGTGACGAAGGCCGAACAAAGGCGCGCGGAAGTGGAGCGGCGAGTGGTCGCCAAGCGCGAAGAACGACCGCGGGGCGCTCTCGACCGGGGCGACTGGCGGGCTTCCCTGGCGGCGCTGCAGGACGAGGAATACCGGTGCGAAGAGGAGCTGGAGGACGCGCAGCGGGCGCTCGTGGCCGCCGTCTCTCCTCCGGACAGTGGACCCCCGGCCGACTCGTGAGGGCGGTCGGTTCAGGGCCCCTTTCGGTCGTCAGCGGGCGACGGTCCCCGGGAAACCGCCACGGCCCTTCAGCGGGCGCGGGCGGCGAGGATCGTGTCCACGGGAGGCGGCTTCTCCCGCCCGGGCCGCCACCCCAGACCGACGCCCGAGACCTCTGCGGGCGTCAATCTCTCCCACGACGCTGACGGAAGGAGGCGCTCCGCCAACTCGGCCTCGTCCGGAATGGCTGCGGCCGGCAGCGAGACGACGTCCACGGGGTGATGCGGTTCGACCTCCTCCTCGATCCAGCGAAGAAGTACCGTCTTTCCGTTGCCTCGCGGGCCGTACAGGAGAACCTCGGCGGGCGCGGGCGCGCCATCCGCGAGATCCGCCAGGACATCCGCGAACAGGCGCTGTTCGATCTCCCGTCCAGCCAGATACGGGGGCATCCCTCCGGTCCCAGGTCGGAATGGCCCGCGCATCGAGCGCCTCACGGTCACTCTCGCACTCTATCCCCTGCCCCGACACTCGGTTCGGCAGGGCGCGAGCCTCGGCGCGAACCCTTGCATCCGGCCCGCGCGTCGGCTGGCGGCCCCGGCGCTCTGCACAGAGCCGCCCGGCCATTCGCGCAAGTGCGGGTACTGTTCGTAGCGCTCGGCGGATTCGGGACGCGTGCGGCTGCGGGACCGGATCTGCTGCGCGCCAGGAGGACGCCCTGATGAACGAGATCACCCTGCGGGTCAACGGCGAGACCCACTCGCTGGATGTCGATCCCTCGACTCCGCTTCTCTACGTCCTGCGGAACGATCTCGGTCTGCGGGGGCCGCGCTTCGGCTGCGGCGTCGCCCAGTGCGGGACCTGCACAGTGCTCATGGACGGACGCGCGGTCCGCTCCTGCATCCTCCCGGTGTCGCGCAGCACCGGCGAGATCAGGACGCTGGAGGGACTGCCCGAGGACGGGGAGCTCCATCCGGTCCAGCAGGCCTGGATCGCCGAGCAGGCGCCGCAGTGCGGGTTCTGCCAGAACGGGCAGATCCTGACCGCCGCCGCCCTGCTCGACTCCAATCCGAACCCCACCGACGAGGAGATCCGGGACGGCATGGACCGGGTTCTCTGCCGCTGCATGACCTACTACCGGATCCAGGCGGCGGTGAGACGCACGGCGAACGCGATGGCGGGCCGCGAAACGGACGAGCGGGGAGCCGCCGCGGTGTCCGGGCGGGAGGACGACCGATGAACACGCGGAACGAGGCCCGGAGACGGCCGGATGCGAACCGGGTCGAAGACCGGGTCGCGAAGTCGGTGGAACAGGCGCTCGGACGCTGGGGCGGCGCGTCCCGGCGCGACTTCCTCAAGGCCTCGGGACTGTTCGTCTTCGGGCTGACCACCGTGGGCGCGGCGGCGGGCCGCCAGGGATCGGAGGACGCTTCCTGGCCGGATCCCGACTTTCTCCAGCTCGACTCCTGGCTGGTCGTCCATGAGGACGGCCGCGTCACCTTCTATGTCGGCAAGACGGATGGTGGCCAGGGGGTCGGCACCGCCACGCAGCAGATGATGTGCGACGAGCTCGATGTCGCGTTCGACCAGGCCACCGTGGTCATGGGACGCACCGACCGGACCGTGGACCAGGGCGGCTCCGGCGGCTCGGACGCCATCGAGCGCGACGCGATGGTCGGACGCCGGATCGCGGCCGAGGGCCGGCGCGTGCTGCTCGAGATGGCGTCGGAACGCCTCGACGCGCCGGTGGAGGAGCTCGCCGTCCGCGACGGCGTCGTGTCGCTGCGGCGGGATCCGTCCCGAACCGTCACCTACGGCGAACTGATCGGCGGCCGGCGCTTCGATGTGGCGCTGACCGGCGCCAACGTGAACCAGACCACTGGCGTCGCGAGCGTCAAGCCGGTGCAGGATCTGAAGCTGGTCGGACAGTCCATTCCGCGGTACGACATTCCCGCGAAGGTGGACGGATCGTTCGAATGGGCGGTGGACGTCCGGCTCCCCGGCATGGTTCACGCTCGGAACGTGCGCCCGCCCTTCGCCGGGGCGACGCTGACCGATGTGGACGAGTCCTCGGTGCGCGATCTGCCCGGCTTTCTTCGCCTCGTGCGGAAGGGCAACTACCTCGCGGTCGTGTGCGAGCGCGAGGAACAGGCCATCGAGGCGGCCGAGCGTCTGGTCACGACCTGGGACAAGCCGACGGCGGCGCCGTTCCCGGCGTCGGATGACCTCTTCGACTTCATGCGGAGCGCGGAGTGGGCGCCGCCGACGGATGGTCGCATGGCGGGAGAGACGCACGGCGATCCCGACGGAGCGCTGGCGAACGCCGCGACCGTCGTCGAGGCCGGCTACGACGTTCCCTTCCAGGGACACACCGCCATCGGGCCCGCCCACGCGCTGGCGGATCCGTCGGACGGCCAACTGACGATCTACACGAACGACATGAAGCCGTACAGCCACCGGACCGGGATCGCCGAGTTCCTCGGCATGCCGCCGGAGAAGGTGCGGGTCATCTGGATGGAGGGGCCGCAGCTCTACGGGCGCACCGCGGCGGACGACGCCGGATTCGAGGCGGCCTACCTCGCCCGGGAGATGGGTCGTCCCGTCCGCGTGCAGTGGATGCGGCACGAGGAGACCGCGTGGGACACGAAGGGTCCGGCCTTCGCCATCGACATGCGCGGCGGGCTCGACCGGGACGGCAACGTGGTCGCGCTGGACTATCGGGGCCGGATCGCCAACTACGCCCACGTCGGATACAACCAGGCCCGGACGGTGCTCATCGCGCAGCTCATGGGGCTCCGGCCCGAGCGCCCCTCGCCCGGAGGCGCCCGCGGTCCCGACGACATGTACCACGTCCCGAACCGGCGGGAGGAGACCTCGGCGGTTCGACTCCCGCTGGCGTTCGAGACGCCGCTCCGCACCGGGAACCTGCGCGATCCGAACGGCCCGCAGACGACCTTCGCGAACGAGTCGTTCGTGGACGAGCTCGCGGTCGCCGCCGGCGCCGATCCGGTCGAGTTCCGGCTCCGGCTCCTGCGGGCCGCGACGGAGGATGACGAGGCGTTTCGCCGCGCCCGATCCATCGCGGTCGTCGAGGCAGCCGCCGAGGCCTACGGATGGGACGCGAGGCCGTCCCCCGGGCCGGTGGGGAGCGGGAGCGTCCTCACCGGGCGGGGCATTGCCTACGCCTACCGCCAGCGCACGACCGTCGCCGTGATCGCCGACGTCGAAGTGAACCGGGACACCGGGCGGGTCTGGGTGCGCCGGATGGTGTGCGCCCACGACTGCGGCCTCGTGATCAACCCCGACGGCCTCGAGAACACGGTCCAGGGGAATCTCCTGCACGGGATCAGCCGGACGCTCTACGAGGAGGTCCGGTTCGACGGCGAGAAGGTGACCAGCGTGGACTGGCGGTCGCACCCGACGCTCACCCACCGGGATTCGCCCGAGCAGATCGAGGTCGTGGTCGTGAACGGCGACCCGAACCCCGACCGCCCGGATCTTCGCCCCTACGGAGCGGGCGAGCCCTCGCACCGGCCGGTGCCCGCGGCCATCGCGAACGCGATCCACGACGCCACCGGAGTGCGGATGCGGCGGCTGCCGCTGCGCCCGGAACGCGTACTGGAGGCCCTCGCGGAGTAGGTCAGACCACACCCCGCCGGCATGGAGCACCGCTCTCGTATGGAGCGCCGCTCTTCCTGTGGAGCGCCGCTCTCCCTGTGGAGCGCCACTCTTCCTGTGGAGCGCCGCTCTCCAGAGCGGCACGGAAGTCTCCAGCGCACCGTCGCCAATGGAGCGAATGACTCATGCCGCACCAGAACATCCTCTTCCCCCGCGCGGGCCGTCGCCCCCGCCCTTCCGGCAGCAGGCCCTTCAGTCCCGAGTACGACAGCGACGAACGCCTCGGCGAGGAGATCCGCTCGTAGGACGGGCGGTATGTGGGGCGTGGCGCCACCCGGACGAGGGCGCTACGCCGTCCGGTGGGTTATCTTGGGGATTGTCCAGGGCTCCCCGAGAGGGGGCCGCAACTTCGGCGGATGGAATGCTGACCGGGAGTGATTGAGCCATGAAGAGCTTGCCCGAGCGGATCATGGGGTACGCCGAAGCCAGGCCGGAGGGTACACCGATCCAGGCCGATGACCTCCTGCACTTCGGTGACCGGGCCTCCGTGAGTCGGGCGCTCTCGCGCCTCGCGCACTGCGAGCGCCTCATGCGGGTTTACCGCGGCATCTACATGCGTCCCATCGAAACCCCGTTTGGCCTCCGGGGTCCGCGCCGTGAACTGGCGCTCGCTGCCCTGTGCGGGCTGTGGGACGAAACGATTGTACCGAACGGAGGCGATGCGGCGAACTGGCTTGGGCTGACGACACAAAACACGGTGCGATCCGTTTACCTCACCTCTGGACCCGACCGAATTCTGCACTTCGGCGCTCACCGAGTCGAGCTCCTGCACGCGCCAGGCTGGCAGCTGGCTGCCCCGAACCGAAACGCAGGCGCAGTCATCCGCGCCGTGGCGTGGCTTGGCCCGAGAGAGGTCGAGAAGAGCCTCGACGCCGTGCTCCCCAAGCTGTCGGCGGAAGACCTGAGCGAACTTCTCGCTGCGAGGACGGTCATGCCGTCCTGGATGGCCGAACCACTCGGGAGGTGTCTGCCCCATGGCTGAGGTCGGATACGAGCGCCTTCCCCCGGCTGCAAGACGCGACGCTCTGGAGGTTGCGGAACGAGAGTGCGGGCAGCGGACGTACCTCCTGGAGAAGGACACCTGGGTCGTCGCAACCCTGCGAGTTCTCTTTGAAGCGCCATTCGGACGTCATCTCGTATTCAAGGGAGGCACATCGCTGTCGAAGGTCACCGGAGTTTTCGTGAGTATCAACGATCACCTTGTCGGAGGCGGTGATGCCGAGCGGCTCATGGCGACCCTGGCGAGCGAGTTCGAGACCTCCCTTGATCGAAGCGGGCAGATCGTGGATCACATCATGTCACTTTCACAGTCGAGGGGGTAGGACGCGCCATGCCACCGACGAGACGTACAGCGACGGATCTGGCTTTCGACTTGAATCCCGCCACCGGGACGGTCGCTTCGCCGCAACGGGCATCGCTCCTGACGAGCGGATCCGGTGTTCATCGGCCGCCCGTCGGAAGCGGCACCATGGTCCCGAACGACGTACCGGCGGAAGCCGCTTCTTCAGCCACAACGGGCCGGGACGCGAATGTCGCCGAAGCCGCGAATGGATCAAGGGGGGATGGGCTCCCCGTTGTTCGGCCCGAGGTTCCGGAGTGTTTTCCCGATCGTTCCCCCTCCCTGTTCCCCAAGCAGGAATGGGCGGGACGAGTGACGGCCATCACCAATGGCGCGTTCGACGCTCACCTTCGAGACCTGTATGGCGGTGGACGCGAGGTCGCCACGATCGGGCTGGAGGAGGTCAGCCCCGAGGATCGTACCCGAATGCGGGTCGGTTCGCTGTTCCACTGGGTGATGGGGTACGAGACGGTTGGAGGAATTCGAAGCAATGTCTCGCGAATCGTGTTCCTGAACTCACCTCGCATGACCGAGCGCGACCTGAAGGCCGGACGGGAGTGGGCGGATCGCTTGCGCGCCAAGTGGAACCTTGACTGAGCGAGACGCGCCCCACTTCCGATGAGGCGGAAGTCCCGCTGTTCGGGCCGGGATATGGCGAATGCACTGTCGTACATGCGGGCGCGGGCGACTGGATTGTCCTGGACTCGTTCGGACCTCCGCACGGAAGGCCCATAGCCCTAACCTTGACCAACTCGGGCTGGATCCGGCCCGGTCCGTTCGACTGATCGTGGCGACACACTGGCATGACAACCACATGAGAGGCTTGGTCCACCTCGTTTCGCGGTGTCCCGAGGCGCGCTTCTGTTGTGCCAGCGCGCTCGATTCCCGGGAATTCATGAGTGTGGCGGCTGCGCTGGCGAGGAGGGCCGAACAGCCCTGAGGGCGTCCCTGCCGGGGCACGCCCCCCGATGCAGGCTCACCCGCAGGGACCATGCGACATCGCGGGCAACGAGTTCGGCGTGGCGCCCTTGTGCTGGCGTCGGGCCTGCCCGCGACATCGCTCCTGAAGCGACGGGGCCTCAGTACCCGAGCGCCATCGCCCCCGGCCGGCGGGGGTCGGCGTACCCGTAGAAGAGACCGTCGGAGAACATGACCGTCTGCAGGCTGCCCATGCCGGCGCTGAACTGCACGTCGTGGCCGCGGGCGCGCAGGGCGCGGATGACGTCCGGGCTGAAACCGCTCTCCACCTCCAGCCGCTCCGGATACCACTGGTGGTGCATCCGGGGGCGCGCGGTGGCGTCGGCGATGTTCATGCCGTGCTCCAGCACGTTCACCAGAAGCTGCAGATTCGTGGTGATGATGCGGCTCCCGCCCGGGCTGCCGGTCAGCAGGAAGGGCCGCCCATCGCGCAGCACGATGATCGGCGTCATGGAACTCACCGGCCGACGGCCTGCCGAGATCTGGTTGTCCGCGCTGCCCATCAGGCCGAAGGCGTCGGGAATGTCGGGGCGCAGCGTGAAGTTGCCGAGGTTGTTGTTCATGAGGATGCCCGTGCCTTCGATCACGACGCCGGATCCGTAGGAGAACATCAGCGTGTAGGTGTTGACCAGCGCGTTGCCTTCGCTGTCCAGCACCGAGTAGTGGGTCGTCTCCGGGCTCTCGTAGGGCGCCAGGTTGCCCGGGCCGATGTCCGAGGACGGGCGGGCGCTGCTCAGCGAGATGCCCCGGGCCAGATCCGCCGCGTAGTCCTTGCTGGTGAGCGCCGCCACGGGAAGGTCGAGGTGGTCCGGGTCGCCCAGGTACTTGCTGCGGTCGGCGTAGGCCAGCTTCATCGCCTCGGCCATGACGTGCATGGCGTCGGCGCTGCCGTAACCCATCTCCTTCAGCGGGAAGTTCTCGAAGATGTTCAGCATCTGGACGATGTGCATTCCGCCGGAGCTGGGAGCCGACATGGCCGCGATGTCGTAGCCCCGGAACGTGCCGCGGACCGGCTCCCGCTCGACCACGCGGTAACTGGCCAGGTCTTCCATGGTGATGAGCCCGTTGTGCTTCGCCATGTCGGCCGCGATCCGACGGGCGATCTCGCCCCGGTAGAACGCGTCGGCGCCGCCCTCGGCGATCTGCTCCAGCGTCCAGGCCAGGTCCGGCTGCCGATAGAGATCACCCACTTCGTAGTTGGAGCCGTCGGGCTTGTAGAACTTGGCCCGTGAAGCGGGGTTTGCGCTGAGCCGCGGCTGGCTGCGGGCGAGGTTCACCGCCAGGTCCTCCCACACCACCATGCCGTCGCGCGCCAGTTCGATGGCGGGCTGGACCACCTCGCGCCAGCTCATCGTTCCGTAGTTGCGCAACAGGTGATCGAAGCCGGCCACCGAGGCCGGAACAGCCGATGACTTGTGGCTGAAGCGGTATTCCTGCTCGTCCACTTCGCCGTCGGCCCCGAAGAACATGTCGGCGTGAGCGGCCGCCGGCGCGGTTTCGCGGAAATCGACCGCGACCGTCCGGTTCTCCTCGGCGAGGTGCAGCAGGATGAAGCCCCCGCCGCCCACGTTGCCCGCGCGCGGCAGGGTCACCGCGAGAGCCAGACCCACCGCCACCCCCGCGTCAATCGCGTTGCCGCCCCGGCGCAGGATGTCCACCCCGATCTCGGTGGCGAGCGCGTTCTGGCTGGCCACGATTCCGTTCCGTCCCACCACCGGATGGTGGATGGCGTTGTAGGTATTGATCGGAGCCTGCGCGGCAGCGACCTGGACGGGCGATTCGCGCTCGGTCGCGAGGCTCGCCGGGGTCCACGCCAGCGCCAGGACCAGGGAAACCACGGTCTTCAGGAATCGTCTGCTCATGTCGTCTGCCTCGCTGCGGGCGGTTCGCGCCGGACCCGGCCCTTCGGTCGGGATCCGTCCCGGCGCGTGCGGGGGGAGTGGATCGTGCCAAAGGTTATGCGCCGAGCCCTCGGGTCCATCCCGCGGGGACAGGAAAATCCGCCTCCTCGCCGCAGAGCCGCTGCTCCCGCTTACTGCCCGCGACGCACGGAGGCATCCGGCCGGTCCCGGGCTGGAACGGCCCGCGCCGGCGGTCTCGCAGGATCGACCCCGCCGCTCGGATGGCGAACAAGCCGCTCGTGTCGTCTCCGGCGGGATTCCCGAGCGCGCCCACGGCCAATTCGCGATCAATCCCACGTCCACTTGGTGCTTCCAGTCGGTCAGAATCCGAGGCGACGTCGAGAGTTCTCATGTGCGGAGTCCGGTTCGAAGCGCTCGGGCCTTGGCGCGGACCGTTGTCTTCAGGTGCGCATAGAGGTTGACAGCTGCTCCAGAGTGCCAGAGCCGCACCGCCACGCTGTATCCCTGCTCTGGCTTCTCGCCGTGGGGGAACCTTCTGTGACAGCCCACGATGATGTGAAGTGCCGGGTTCTCGGCGGATCCGGCAAGCGGGAAACGCGGCTTCTGCTTCCACACTACAGAACGGACCTGAAGTGTGGACCACTGCACGGCACTCTTCGTTGGACGCATGTCCAGAACCTTGGATGGCGGTAGTGGCGGCGAACGATCGGGCGAATACGACCGATACTTCTTGATTTTCTGAAGCGTAAGCCCCTTGAGAACCTCGATCCACATCGTGCGGGCCAGGTACTCGCGGCGGGCCGCGCGGATGGGAGGGTCGAACGCCAGGGCCACGGACAGGCCGCGCGTCCCTCGCATCTTGAGAAATGTGGGCGGAACACGCAACTCGTAAACGTGCCAGCGGTCCTCCGGGACACGGTCGGAAGCGATGAGGATGGCATCGTTCCGACGCGAAGTCTGAATCCGGTCGCGCTTCACCATCCCGTATCCGACGAGCCGGAGCTTGTCCGGTGTCTCCTTTCCTTTCGGGTCTCGCAGCCAGTCGCCGCCACACGAAGGCGGTTTGGCGCACACGCCGAGCAGCGCTCTGGCCGCGTTCGCGTTCGGCGGACCGAGAACTCTCGATGCCGATTCGAGAGCAAGCGCGGCGGCATGACTCACCTGCGGCGCAGCCATGCTCGTCCCGGACAGAGTAGTGACGAAACGGCCATCACCGGTCTCGAGCCGCGTCGTCGGTTCACCCAGGTGGAGATCCTCCGCCCACCTCGGATCGCCACCGGTTCGATCCCTGATCGCCCGATTGCCGCCGTAGGCGACGAATTCGGGCTTGATCGCTTGCTGCGTCGCCTTGCCCTGATAGCCGGGACCGACCCTGCTGAAGGGCGAGGGGGCGTCGCGCCGGCTCCCGGGAATCAGGTCCGCGACGGAGGGGCTTGCCGAACGTGAAACGGCGCCGACCGTGATGGCGATCGCGGCCGTCGCCGGACTGCACACCCGATTCTGCCGCTGGTCCAGGAGGGCGTCACGGACTTGCTTCTGCAGGTCCTCCCGGCTGGCGGCGCTCGTCGGAATCGAAACGTCGCAGTTGCCCGCGGACACCACGATCACGACATCCAGTTCTCGACTCAGCCGATCCAGCACTTCCGCCCACGGGAACTGGCGACCTCCGGCGTACCAGTTCTTCGGATCCCCAGCGGAAAGGTTGAAGACGCGACAACCATGAGCTCCGTGGAAATACCGTATCGCCTCTTCTACCACACTTTCCGGCCGACGACTCCCCGGAAACCGGGTTCTGTCTTGGAAGACTGGATCCGCAGCCAGGATCTTGGCGTTCGCGATCCGAACGCCGGGCTTCCACGCACCGGTCTCGAGACAGCGCGCCACGTCCCCGTACATCGCGAGGCCGGCGACACCGGTGCCGTGGCCCTGCTGGTCGGCGGTCGTCTGCTCCCCGGTCCCGAAGTCCCGTTCGTCCAGAATCCAGCCCTGCAGTAGCGGGTGGCCGGCCATCACGCCGCTGTCCAGGACGGCCACGATCGGCTCGTTACCGGTCGGCTGGACATGGGACGGAAGTGGATCGACATGGTCGAACAGAACCTCGTAAGCGCTTGGCAACACGGGCGGAAGGTTGACCATGGCAACCCAATCGAGATCGAGCAACGCCTTCCCCAGCTCGCGGCTGGCGGACACTCGGGCGAGGAGAAGGCCGCTCGTCGTGAAGTCGTCGTCAAGCGTACAGTCCATCTTCCGGCAAAGATCCTGGAGATGCCTTCGGACTTCCAGCTGGCTCGATCCCGGACCGGGAGTCCAGAGATCCACATCGAGCGGGAACCGCTCCTCTGGCGGGAACCCGTCGCGATCGAGTCTCCTTCCGACCCGATCGCGACGAGACACGGCGGTAACAGATTCGAGACAGTTGAAGAAGTCGCGCCGGCGGGCCGGCGACAGCGCGCCCGTGCGGCCGTCGTCGTCGCCGAACCGGTCGAGTTCGCCCCGCAAACGCTCGATCTCCTCCATGGACGGGAACTGCGCCAACACCCGCACCTGTTCCCCATCTCCCTCGCCACTGAAGGCGCGCTCGCTGACCACGATCGCATCGAACCGGTCTTCGAGGACCTTCCGGCACTTGAGGTCGAACGAACGGAACTTCACCACGATGAGTCGGTCGGGAGCGATCCCATGCTGTCTCCGGGCGTCGGCGACCTCCTTGATGGTCTGCGCGATCGCGCCTCCGATGGCTCTCGCGTGGCTCTTGCGGTCGCGGGTCGGCCGAGGTCGTGAAACCGGACCGCGAGGACGGTCGCGCTCCGGTTCCACGTCCGGCTCGCGCTCGATCCGGAGATGCGGATGCAGGCGCCCGAGCGGGAGGTGCGGCCTGGGCCTTTGGCCGCCCCGGTCCGTCGCCATCCGCGCGGATTACGTGCGGTCCACCGCGGGAGCCGAGACGCTGTGCACTGCACTCTCGAAGACTTTCCGGCGGTATCGGAACCGATCGAGCGCCGCAGCCAGCTCGATTTCGCCGAGCCTCGTCTTGCCGGTCAGAGCGCACCGCTTGCGAGCGTCCAGGCAGACACGCTCTGCTTCAGCGAAAGAGGATCCCGCCACGGCCTCCACGACATTCCGTACCTGCCTGCGGGACGCCCGCACGATCCGCAGGCGCCGCGTCACGAGCGCATCCAGCGCGTCTGCGTCCGGAAGCTGGAAGCGGAGCACTTCGTCGAAGCGGCGCCAGATGGCGGGATCCAGCGCCTCGGAAAAGTTCGTGGCCGCGATGACCAGGGATCGGCCGCTGAATCCGTCCAGCAGTTGCAGGAACGAGTTCACGACCCGCTTGATCTCTCCATGCTCGGTGGGGTCGTCGCGAGAACGCCCGATCGCGTCGAACTCGTCGAAGAACAACACCCACTCGCCGCGACTCGCGTAATCGAACACCTTCCGAAGGTTCGCCGCGGTCTCCCCGAGAAGCGACGAGACGACGCTGTCGAAACGAACGTAGAGCATCGGCAGGCCGAGCTCGGCGGCAACCGCCTCGGCGGACGCCGTCTTCCCGCACCCCGAGGGACCGCAGAACAGCAGGCGGCAGGAGGGCCGCAGCCCGCTCGCCTCCAGGACGGCCCAGTCCCGGACCTCCTCGACCGTCCGATCGAGCACGGCCCTCGCAGGAGGGTCGTAGATCAGGTCGCGGAAGTATCGGTCGGGCTCGCGCACCGCAAGGAGCGGCGTCTTCCGGTCGCCGTCCGTCGGGACCGGATCGAACCTCGGTTCGAGACCCTGGACCCTCTCCAGGGATCGCACGCCGTTCGAGAGAATGCGGTGCAACTCGTTCGCGAGGACTGGATGGTGCTTCCGTCGCTCTTCGTCCACGATCTCCGCGGCCGCACTCCGGAACCCGGCGTCGTCACGGCGCTGATAGCTCTCGAAGATCCTCTTCAGCAGATCAGCGCGAGCCATGGTCCTCTCCCCGGTTCGGCCCCGAATCGTCGGGTAGCCGCCGCATTCCGCAACCCGGCGGAATTCTCTCTCATGTTGGCCGACGCCGAGGCCCGGGAAGTGTACGGCGACACCCCGGTTGGCCCAGGGGGATGTCCGGCGGCGAGGCCGGTTCTCCCGGAGGGGGCGCGGTCGAGGATCTCGTCTGCAGGAACCGCGTGGGTGTCCTGAAGGAGTCGTTGCTCCGTGGATCGCCGGGTTCCTGGCAGCCATCCCGGCGCCGGAACCGCGACGGGATCCCGAGGGAGCCGTTGCTGCTGCTCTCGGCCCACGAGGTGCGAAGACATGCCTCCGGTCCCGGGGCTGAGCAGCCCGCTCAGGCGGTCGCGCACGATCACTTCCGCAGTCTATCCGGCGTCGCTCACCGCGGGAGCGCTCGCCTCTGCGTCCGGAGCGGTGGCCGGAGGCGGCTGGCGGGGGATGTCAGGCCGCGATAGGCTCCCGGCCATGAAGCGCGGAGAGCTCTACGGAACGGCCATCGCTCTCGCCGCCCTGATCATTACGGGGCACTGCGACAGCCGAGCAGACTACAGGGCAGCCACGGATCATCGGCAGCGCATCCAGTCCGAGGCCGCAGCAGATCGAGCCGCGATCCAGTCCGAAGCCGCAGCAGATCGGGCCGCGATCCGGGCCAAGTCCGCAGCAGATCGGGCCGCGATCCAGGCCGAGGCCGCAGCAGATTGGGCCGCGATCCGAGCCGACGCTGCAGCAGATCGGGCCGCGATCCGAGCCGAAGTCGCGGAGATTCGCGAGCGCCTCGCCCGTATCGAGGCTCTGATGGAGCGCGTCGTGAATCAGAGCCAGGTCGCCCGGTAGAGCGAGACCCCCACGGCGCCTTCCTGTTGGAACGCCGCTCTCCACCGGTTCTCCCGGTAGGGGTGCGGCAATTCCGCAGCCCCCGTGCTGTACCCGTGCCGGACTGGAGTCCGGCGCTCCATACGCACCGCTCCCTATGGAGCGCCCCGGTTCTCCCGGTAGGGGTTCTCCAGAGCGGCAAACCCGGCCTGATGCCGGCTGTCGCCTTCCCAGCCCTGCGGGAGGAGCACCGGGCCGGGAGAACGGCCCCAGCCCATCAAGCCGCGAGCCGGTCTATCTTGGCGGCGAGGATGAAGTCGGACTCGGTGAGCCCGTTCACCTTGTGGGTCCAGATCGTCACTTCGACCCGGCCCCAGGCGACGAGCAGGTCGGGGTGGTGCCCTTCAGCCTCCGCGATCTCGCCGACCTCGTTGGCGAAGGCGAGGGCGTGAACGAAGTTCGGGAAGACGAAGGTGCGGGCGATGCGGCGGTGGTTGGCGTGGTTCCACGCCTCCACCTTGCCGAGGTACCTCTCCACATCGGCGGGTTCCATCGGCGGAACGCCGCCGCGGCAGGGGACACAGGTTCGGGAAGCGAGTTCGGACATCGGCCGGGGATTGTATGGAGCGCCCCTCTCCAGAGGTGGGGACTGGGCTCGCCCACGCTCGGAGGTTCAGGCCAGGGCTCGGCGGGGAGGAACGGCGGAGTCCGATTCCCCACGGGGACAGCGCTCCATGGGAACGGCGGTTCAGACTCGCGGCGCGTCTTCCTCCGCGCGTCGGGTCAGAGTTCGGTGAGGAGCGCCGCGAGGAGTGCGGCGCGGCGGGGAAGGTCTCCGACGAGGACATGCTCGTGGCGGGCGTGGGCGCCGTCGCCTTCGGGGCCGAGGCCGTCGAGGACCGGGGTTCCGGCGGCGGCGGCGATGTTCCCGTCAGAACCGCCCCCCGCGCCGCCTTCCCCGAGATCCCAGTCCAGTTCGGCGGCGATGCGGCGCGCGCGCCAGTAGAGCGCCGCCACCTCCGACGTGCGGACGAACGGAGGACGGTTCGCGCCGCCGGTCCAGGTCACGCGGGCCTCGGGGTGGGAAGCGCTCAGCTTCCGAAGCGACGCGATCAGCGCCTCTCCGTCGGCGGGATCGTCCATCCGCACGTCCACGGTCGCGGTCGCCTGCGCGGGAATCACGTTCGAGCGGGTGCCGCCGCGGATGAGCCCCACGTTCACGGTGAGACCGCGCTCGGGCGCGGAGAGCGCCTCGGCGGCGAGGACGATGCGCGCGAGTTCCGCGATGGCGCTGATCCCGCGCTCCGGCTCGAGCCCGGCGTGGGCGGCGCGACCCTCCACCCGGACCTCGAGGACGCCGACGCCGCGCCGCCTGGTCTTCGCTGCGCCGCCCGGAAGCGAGGGCTCCATGACAAGACACGCCGCCGAGCGCTGCGCCTCCTCCGCGATCACGGTCGCGCTCGTTCCGCTGCCGACTTCCTCGTCGGTGTTCCAGAGGACGGTGATCGGCCGACGCGGCCGCAGGCCCCGGCGGTCGAGCGCGCGCAGCGCCCAGATCGTCTGGACCAGCCCGGCCTTCATGTCATAGACGCCGGGGCCGCGCGCGATCCCGTCCTCCACGCGCCAGGGCAGCTCCTCGAGCGTCCCGTTTCGCCAGACGGTGTCCAGGTGCCCGAGCAGAAGCAGCGGTCGCGCTCCAGACTCGGCGCCGGGGATGCGGACCCGCCGATGCGGGCCGCGGGACGCCGCGCCCCGGTCCTCGGCCGGGATCAGATCCGTTTCCGCGCCCGCGAGGAACGAGGCGGCGGCGCGGGTCAGAGCGGAAACGGCATACGCCCCCATCCGCCGGGTGGCGTCGGGATCGTCCGACGGAGACTCCAGGCGCACGAACTCCCCGAGCATCTCCAGCATCGCCCCCGCGCGGGGGGCGAGCCAGTCGAGGTGGTCGGAGACCGTCAGAGCGGGAGCGCTACTCGACGATCTGATTCCGGACCTCCTGGAGAACGGCGATCCGCTCGGCGAGGGTCGGATCCTGGGCGCCCTTCTCGGTGGCGCTCGCGTAGGCGGCGGCCGCCTGCTCGACGCGCTCGTAATCGGCGGCGCTCGCGGGGCAGCCGACTCCGGCGGCTGTAAGGCGCTCTCCGAAGGAGGCATCCTTCAGCTTGCACGGCCCGTAGGCGACCTGTGCAGTGTGGGCCCAGGCGAGCATCACGAACGGCGTACCCCACGAGTCCAGCTTCATGGTGGCCTCCGAGAACTGCGCCTCGGCTCCGGCGAAGTCGTTGGAGCTCAGGTAGGCCTGGCCGAGCGCGAAGTGACCGACGGCGGCGTCCCCGGGATCGGCGTCGGCGGACAGCATCGGGATGGCGCCCTCGAGAATCGGCAGCGCTCCGGCGATGTCGGTCTGCGACAGCACCATCGCGATCCCCTGCTCCACCTGGTAGGAAGGGTTCTCGCCGTCGGCCGCGACGGCCTGGGTGGCCGCCTCGAGCGCGCCCGCGAGATCCTGCGCCCGGCGGGCGGCCTTCGCCTTCTCGAACCACGCCTGGCCGAGGCCCGACATCACGCCCTCCGCGGAGGAATCGGCCTCGGCGGCGGCCTGCATGTGCCGAACGCCCTCGTCCACGTTCAGCGCCGCGAGCGCGAACCGGCCGAGCGCGGCGTGAGCAAGAGCGCGGGAAGCCGGCGGCGAGTTCTCGAGCTCCGTCACCTTCTGGTAGTAGTTCGTCGCCTGTCCGGTGTTCTGCTGCGATTCATACACCTGCGCGAAGGCGAGGTTGGCGGCCGGGTCGTTCGCGTTCACCGTGATCGCCATGGCGAGGTCGCCGTGCGCCTGCTGCTGGTTCCCGAGGGCGTTGTTCGCCTTGCCCCGGATCCCGTAGGCCGCGGTGAGCTGGTCGTTCAGATCGAGCGCCGCCGTGGCGGAGTCCACCGCCGCCTGGAAGTCCCCGCGGGCGAAGTAGATCTCGGCAAGGCCGGCGTGGGCGCGCGCGGTCGTGGCGTCGAGCTCGACGGCGCGGCGGAACGAGGCCTCGGCGGCGTCGAAATCCTGTGCGGCGAAGGCGGCCTGGCCGAGCGTCTGGTGGGCCACCGCGCTGTCCGGATCGAGCGCGAGGGCCGCTTCGGCCATCTCGGAGGCGCCCTCGAACTGCCCCTGGCGCGCCATGGCGGCGCCGACCCCGAGATACACATCCGCGGACGGGTTCGGATTCAGATCGAGGACTTTCTGCCCCGCCTCGATGACCTTGAGGTCGTTCTCCATCATGGAGTAGGCGTTCGTCATCTCGGTCCACGCCTCGAGGATCTCGCCGTCGTCCTCGAGTCCCTCCACGGCGAGGGAATAGGACGCGGCGACGTTCTCCCACTCCTCGAACTTCACGTAGATCCGCGCCAGCGCGATGCGCACGTCGTGGCGGTCGGGGTAGTCCTGGAGCACGCGCAGATAGAACCCGCCCGCCTGGCTCCAGGCTGCCTGCGCCGCCTCCATGTCGCCATCACGCTCGGCGTCTTCGGCCTCCTCCATGTGGTCTTCGGCGATGTCGATGGCCCGCGAGACCTCGCGCCGGTTCAGCGGCTCCCGCTCCTCTTCCTGGGCGAGGCCCGCCGCCGGCGCGACGAGAGCGAGGACCCCCAGGACCGCGATCAGCGACGGCCAGCCAGCGAACAACCGGGACTTCACGAACGACATACGGGCCTCCATGGGGCGCGCCGCCGCCACCGAGGCGGCAGACTGATGAAAAATCGTAGAACACCGTCCTTGCCGCGGGCAAGAAGCCCACGCGCGGCGGAACGCGCCCGGCCTCTCCCGGAGGTCCCTGCCGGGGCGCGGCTGGTCGCGATCTGTCATCCCCCGTCCGTATAGTTCGGCGGCTGTGGGGTTGACTTACCTTGCCGGGCCGCGCGCCCGGAGCCGGATCCGCGAGGCGCGGGAGTTCCTGCTCGATCTGCCCGCCGGACAACCGTTCCTGGTCGTCGGCCACCGGCGCCATCCGGCCGATCGCCTGTGCCACGAGGTGGCCGAGCGTCGCGAGGCGCTCTTCGGGGCGCATCGCTGTGGATTCCTGACCCTCGCCGAGACCCTCGCCGCTCCCGGTCTCGCCAGGAGACGGCTCACTCCCCTCACGCCGGCGGCCCGGCTCGGCCTGGTGGCGGAAGGGGTCCACCAGGCCCGCGAGGAGGGCACCCTCGATCGCCTCACCCGGGTCGCCGGCGGGCCCGGACTGGCCCGCCGCCTGGCGGCCACCTTCGACGAGCTCCGCCTCGCCGAAATCGCGCCGGAACCGCTCGAGCGACTCGATCCAGCGGTCGGCCGGCTCTACGCCGGCTATGTCGAGGCGCTGTCCTCGGGCCGCTTTGCAGACCGCGCCGAGGCGCTCCGGATCGCCTGCGCCCGGATCGAAGAGCCCGGCGCCGCCTCGTCGCACCCCATCGGTCTCCCCACCGTCTTCCTCGATGTTCGTCTGCACCACCAGGCGTCGCGCCCGTTCGCGAAGGCGCTGTGCGCAAGATCTCCCGCGGTTCTCTGGACGCTGCCGCACGGGGACACCGAGACCGAACAGGCGCTCCGCGACTTCGGCGGCGCTCCCCACCCGGCCGGCGGCGTTCCCTCGGCTTCCCGCCGGGTGCGCGCTCCTGCGTCAGGTTCGCGCCGGGAGAGCGCCCTTGCGTCAGGTTCGCGCCGGGAAAGCGCCCTTGCGGCGGCGCAGCGGCGCCTGTTCACGACCGACGACGACGCAAGCCGGCCGCTGGAACCCGACAGCGTTCGCGTGATCGCGGCCCCGGGCGCCAATGCGGAAGCCCTCGAGGCCGTGCGCATCTGCCTCGATGCGGCCCGCGACGGGGCGCCCTTCGACCGCATGGCTGTCCTGCTTCCCGGCCGCGCCGCACTCCAGGCCAGCCGGTTCCCTCCCGCCTTCCAGCGAGCCGGGATTCCGGCATTCTTCGACTTCGGCGACCGGAAGCCGAACCCCGCCGGACGGGCTTTCCTCGCCCTGCTGGACTGCGCGCTCGACGACTTCTCGGTGGCGCGCTTTGCCGAGTACCTCTCGCTGGGCCAGGCCCCGGCGCCTCCGGACCGGCCCGCCGCCTCCCCCAGACGGTGGGAGGAGATCCTCCTCGACGCGTCGGTCCTGCGCGGCGCGGACCGCTGGGAGAGCCGTCTGGGCGCCCGCATCCAGGAGCTCGCCGGCCTCGAGCGCAAGGAGGCGAACGATTCCGCCCGCCGCGAGCGACGGGATCTCGAGTCCCTGCGACAGGTCGCGCTCCCGATCATCCGCCGGCTCGATGCGCTCCGCTGGAAGAGGCGCCCCTGGGAGGCGTGGATCGAGCGGCTGCGCGATCTCGCGAGGACCGCTCTCCGGGAGCCGGACATCGTCGTGGAGCGCCTGGAGCGGACCGGGCCGGCAGCCGCCGGCGAAAGAGCGGATCTCGAGGATATCCGCGACCACCTGGGCCGCCGACTCACCGAAATCCCGACCCGTTCCTCCGGCTCCCGCTACGGACGGGTGTGGGTCGGACCCATCGAGGCGGCCCGGGGGCTCTCGTTCGATGTGGTCGTGGTCCCCGGCGTCGTCGAGCACGGCTTCCCCCGGGTCGTCCGGCAGGATCCCCTGCTGCGAGACCGGATTCGGGCCCGGCTGGAGAAGACCCTGCCGCGGCTCGCGGACTGGCGGGAGCGGGAGCGCCTGCTCCTGCGGATCGCGGTGGGCGCCGCCACGCGGCGTCTCGTTCTCGGCTACTCCTCGCTGAACCTCGTGGAAGCCAGGCCACAGGCGCCGTCCTACTACCTGGCCGAGGTGCTCCGCGCGGCGCGCGGCAAGTCGCACACGCTGCGGATGATCCGGGACGACGCCGAACGCACCAACCCGATGGTCCCCGGCGTCCGCGCTCCGGAGGGCAGCGGACGGGCTCTCGATCTCCCCGAGTTCGGGCTCTCGCGGGTCATGGCCGCTCTCGGGAGCGACCGGCGCGACCCGCAGCCCGGCGCCGCAGCCTTCGTGCTGAGAGAACCGTTCCTCGCCCGGGCGCTGCGCCAGGAATGGATGCGCGAGCAGCGCAAGTGGACGGCTGCCGACGGTTTCGTCCTGCGGGGCGACTCCGAGACGGCCAAGGCGCTGGAGCGCCATCGCCCCGGAGCCCATCCGTATTCGGCCACCGGGCTCCAGAACTTCGCGGAATGTCCCTATCGGTTCTTCCTGAAGAACGTGCTCCGGATGCGGCGGATCGATCGCCCCGAGCCCCGGGCCTACCTCGACCCCCTGACCCGGGGCTCGCTCGCCCACGACGTCCTGTTCCATGTCGGCCAGGATCTCCGGCCGCTGGCCCCGCTCACGCCGGAGAAGCTCGAGGAGGCTCTCGACATCGTGGAGCGCCGGTTCCGGGAGGTCGCGGCCGAACTGCGCGAGCGCGCGGCCCCGCCGGTGGACTCGATCTGGCGCGACGAGATGGCGGGGATCCGCGCCGAAATTCGGGAGGTGGTCCGCCGGTTCGCCGAGGAGCGGATCACTCCGGAGGCCGCCGAGCTGAGCTTCGGGCTGAGCTCGCTCCGGACTCTCAAGGATCCGGCGAGCGTGCCCGACCCGGTGACGCTGCCGGGCGGCTTGCAGCTCCGGGGCTCGATCGACCTGGTCGAGCGGCTCGAGGGAGGCGAGCTCCGCGTCACGGACTACAAGACCGGCAAGGCCAGGTTCGCGCCCGCCCGCGACTGGAAGATCCTGTTCGGCGGACGCGGACTCCAGCCGCTCCTCTACGCCCTCGCTCTCGAGGAGATGGCTGGCCGGGCAGTCCCGAAGGGCCGTCTCTACTACGCCACCGTCCGTGGCCAATTCAGCGAGGCCGAAGTGGACACCGGCGCCGCGAGAGCCCGGAACAGCCTGGCCGCGTTCCTGGGCGAGCTCGATCAGGCGATCCGACTCGGCCGGTTCCCGGCGGCGCCGCACCGGAGCGGCTTCAAGATGGAGTGCGACTGGTGCGACTACCAGGGCGTCTGCGGTCCCCGGCCGAAGCTCCACCACCTGCGGAAGCCGAAGACGGCGAAGGCCCTGGACCCCGTGAACGCCGTGAGGGCGATGCCATGACCGCGCTCCCGCGGAGTCTCCCCGACGCGGCGGCGCGCGAACGGATGCGCTCCGACCACGACGCCACGCTGATCGTGGAGGCGGCGGCCGGGACCGGCAAGACGACCTCGGTGGTGAGCCGCGTGGTCGAGATGGTGGCGCGAGGCGCAGCCGGGATCGAACGGATCGCCACGATCACGTTCACCGAGAAGGCAGGCGGGGAGCTCCGGCTGCGACTGCGCCAGGCACTCGAACACCGGATGGCGGCCGAGCGGCCGGCCAATTCCGTGGTCCGGCGGCGGCTGAAGAAGGGGATCGAGTCCCTCGAGGAGGCGGCCATCGGGACGATCCACTCCTTCTGCGCCACGCTGCTCGGCGAGTACCCGGTGGAAGCGGGAGTGGATCCCGGCTTCTCGATCCTCGCCGGGCCGGAGCATCGCACGTTCTACGACCGGGTGTTCCGGCGCTTCTTCGAGGCGCAGATCCGCGATCCGGGCCCGGGGATCCGACGATTGCTCCGGCGGCCGAGCCGGCACCAGTGGGACCAGCCGGTGGATCTGCTGCGCGATGCCGGGTTCAGGCTCATCGAGTCCCGCGAGTTCACAGCGCCGTGGCGCCGCCAACCGTGGGACGCGGAGAGGGAGGTCTTCCACCTCGTTCACGAACGCGGGCTCACGCCCAAGGGCAAGACCGCGCCTTCGCTCGTGGAGATCGCCGACCTCTACCGGACCGTGCCCCCGGTTCCGCCGGAACATCGGACCCGGGATTCGAAGCCCAACTGGCTCGTCTTCTCGATGAAGGAGGCGGCGATGCTGGAGGAAGAGATCCGCCTCCGGGAGGAGGCCGGCGCCCCCGACTCCGAGTGGACGGAGCAGGCGCTCGCCACGCTTCGGGTGCAGAAGTACGGCAGCTACGCGCCGCCCGGCGCCCCGCCCGACGTCAAGGAATCGCGGGACGCTTTCGCGGAACGGCTGGCCGAATTCCAGAAGCGATCCAATGCGCACCTCGCGGCGCTCCTGCGGGAGGATCTGCGGGAAGTCGTGGATCTCTACGAAGAGACGAAGCAGAAGGCCGGCGTCCTCGACTTCCACGACCTCCTGCTCCGCACCCATGACCTCCTGCGCAACTCGCCCGAGGTCCGCGGCGAACTGCAGGAGCGTTACCGGCAGATCCTCGTGGACGAGTACCAGGACACGGACCCGATCCAGACCGAGATCGTCCTGCTCCTCACCTCGGACGAGCCTCGGGACGGGGACTGGAGGCTCGCCGTCCCCCGGCCCGGGCGGCTGTGCCTCGTCGGGGATCCGAAACAGTCCATCTACCGGTTCCGGGGCGCGGACATCGCGCACTATCAGGGCGTCAAGCGCCGGCTCCTCGAGGGCGGCGCCGTCGAGCTGAATCTCACCTCGAATTTCCGTTCCGTCCCCGGTGTCTGCCGCTTCGTGAACCGGGTCATGGAGCCGATGTTCGACGCGCGGGCCCCGCTCCGGGACGACCCCGAAGCGCCCCCCGCGGCCCAGGTGTCCTACCAGCCGCTCCACCCGGTCCGGGACGCGATCGCGGGCGGACCGGCGGTGCGGGCCATCCCGATCGAGAGCACGATGGCCAAGGATGCCGACAAGGAGGAACCGCGGCAGGTCGCCGGTTTCGTGGCGGATCTCCTCGACAGCGGGCTGGAGATCCCGGATCATGCCGGGAAGGGCCCGCCGCGCCCGATCCGTCCGGGCGACATCTGCCTGCTGTTCCGCCGGTTCCGGTCGGCGTGGAAGCTGATCCCCGAGCCCTTCGCCCAGGAGCTCCACGACCGCGACATCCCCTACTCGCTGAACGCGGTGCGGACCTACATCGGAAGCGCCGAGCTCACCTTCCTCCGGGCCGCTCTGACCGCCGTCGAGTTCCCCGAGGACGAGATCGCGGCGTACTCCACGCTGCGCGGTCCGCTGTTCGCGTTCCCGGACCAGGATCTCTTCCGGTTCCAGCGAACCCACGGCCGGCTGGAGCCCCATCGGGCGGGCGCCATCGAACTCGACGCCTCGGCGCCGGCGGCCGACCGCGAGATCCGGGAGGCTCTCGGATTCCTGTTCGAGCTTCATCTCGAGCGGAACGAGCGACCCATCGCGGTCACGATCTCCGAGCTCACCGGCCGCCACCACACCGAGATCGGCTTCGCCTTCTGGCGCAGCCCGGAGCAGGTGCTCACGAACCTGCGGCGGCTCCTCGAGGAGGCGAGGCTCTACGAAGCCGCCGGCGGACTCTCGTTTCGCGGCTTCGTGGCCCAGCTCGAAGCGGAGGCGCAGGCCGAGGACGCCTCGGCGGGTCACGCCGTGGACGAGGAGGGGAGCGGCGTCCGGCTGATGACGATCCACGCGGCCAAGGGGCTCGAGTTCCCGGTCGTCGTGCTCTGCGATGTGGGGGCCACGCGGGGGAGCATCGCCTCGCGGTTCGTCTCCCGCGAGAAGAAGCTGTGGGCGAGCGACCTCGGCAAGGGCATCCGCCCCTGGGATCTGATCCGGAACCAGAAATCGGAGATCGAGGAAGAAAAGGCCGAGTTCGACCGGATGCTCTATGTGGCGATGACGCGGGCGCGGGACATCCTCGCCTGTCCGGTGGCGCGTCTGAAATACCAGCACCAGCCCGCCTTCCTCGATCCCCCGATGCGGCGCCTCGAGGAGCTCGCGTCGTCGTCGCGGCAGGGGTACGCCCGAGCGACCGGCGCAGCCCCGCCGGCGGGGCGACCCGGATGGCGGCGTCGCGGCGATTCACGCTGGCGGATCCTGAAGTCGCCGGGGGCAGAGGACGCGGTTCGGCAGGGGAAGGCCGCCGAACGGGCCTTCCGCAAACAACGCGAAAAGGCGCTCCGGAGTGGTTCCGAGCCAGCGCGGCGGGTCTCGGGAGCAAAGCACCTCGCGACTGACGGCGAGGTGGACGGGCTGGATGCGGTCGCGGCTGACGTGACGGCCGAAGTGACGGCCGGGCGCGTCTCGCGGGATCTCGAGCGTCCGCGCGGGGCCGGTTTCGGCAGTCTGGCGCATCGGATCCTCGAGACGGTTCGCTTCGGCGCCCCCGCCGCCGAGGTGGATCGAGCGGCCCGCCGAACCGCCCGCGAACTGGATCTCCCCGAGGAATGGGCCGCCCCGGCAGCGGCCGCGGTCCTCGCCGCGTTCGACCACCCCGTGCTCGAAGCCGCCGGCCGGGCCGAGAGGCAGGGCCGCGTCTGGCGCGAGCTGCCGCTCCTCCACCAGGAGGAAGCCCCGCTCCCCACCGAGCCGCCGCCGGATCCCGCTTCCGCCGAAGACTCCGCGTTCGATTCCGCGTTCGACGCCGCGCTCGACCGATCCGCCCCCTCCCCCGCCGTCCCCGAGGAGGGCGACGCGCCACTGCCGTCCGAACCCGCCGAGGAACCTCCGCCCCGCGAGCCCGCTGCGCCGGTCATGGTTCAGGGGATCGCCGACCTCGTGTTCCAGGAGAAGGCCGGCGGCCCGTTCACGATCGTGGACTTCAAGACCGACGCCTTCGACCCCGACGCCCCGGGCGACGCTGGCGAAACGCTCGCCGCCTACCGCCGCCAGT
Organism: Acidobacteriota bacterium; assembly: GCA_022822745.1. Lineage (GTDB taxonomy): Bacteria > Acidobacteriota > Vicinamibacteria > Marinacidobacterales > Marinacidobacteraceae > JAJEAO01. The sequence continues at coordinate 87,530 of JAJEAO010000005.1, read as the reverse complement.
TGGCGCTCTATGTCCGGGCGATCTCCCGCGCCACCAAGAAACCGGCGCAGGCAACGCTCCTGTTCATCTGACCCCCTGCCGGCGCCACCCCTGCCGGCGCCACCCCTGCCGGCACCCCCTTGCCGGCACCCCCTTGCCGGCGCGCCGGGCCGGTTCTCGCGGTAGCGGCCCCGCCCGGCACGGAGCGACGCGACCGCCACTTCCTGCCTGGGGAATTGCCGCTCTGGAGAGCGGCGCTCCATACGAAGTGGCACCCCTTGCCGGCGCGCCGGGCCGGTTCTCGCGGTAGCGGCCCTGCCCGGCACGGAGCGACGCGACCGCCACTTGCTGCCTGGGGAATTGCCGCTCTGGAGAACCCCTACCGGGAGAACCGGGGCGCTCCATACGAAGTGGCGCCCCCTGCCGGCGCGCCGGCGCGCCGCAGTCGCGGCTACGAGGAACCGAACGGGTCGAAGCGCCCGTCGGCGGCGGTCCACCCGCCGTCGGCAAACAGGACCGAGCCGGTGATGTACGACGCCGCCGGCGAGAGGAGAAACACCGCGGGCGCCGCGATCTCGTCGGCGCTCGCCCAGCGCCCGAGGAGCGTCTTCGCGGTGTAGGCCTGCTTCCAGTCGGGGCGGCTCTCGATGGGCGCGGTGAGCGGCGTTTCCACGACGCCTGGCGCGAGCGCGTTCACCCGCACTCCGGCGTCGGCCCACTCCGAAGCTGCGGTACGCGCGAGCTGCACCAGCGCGGCCTTCGTCCCCGCATAGACCCCCTGCCCCGGCTCGATGACGACGGACCGGATGGAGGAGAGCAGGACCACGGAACCGCCGCCCGCCCGGCGCAGCGCCGGGCCGCCGTGGCGCAGCGCCAGGAAGGCTCCGCGGAAGTTCACCTTCACCACCTTGTCGAACTCCTGCGCGCTCGTCTCCACGATCGGCTTGCGCACGTTGATGCCCGGCGTCACGACCAGGCCCCGCAGACCAAAGTCCTCCGCCTCGAGACCGGCAAACAGCCCGGCCACCGAAGCGTCGCAGGTGACGTCCACCGCCCGCGCGGACGCGGAACCGCCGATTTCCGACGCGACCTGTTGCGCAGCCTCCTCGTCCCGATCCGCGACGATGACCCGCGCGCCCGACCGGGCGGCGAGCCGGGCGGTGGCGGCGCCGATCCCGGAGGCGCCGCCGATCACGAGCAGGTCGCGACCTCGGAGGGAAAACGGAGAGTCGGCGGCGGAGTTCATGGCGGGCGGATTATTCCGCGCCGGCGCGGCGGCGCATGGTTGCCGCGCCCGCCGTGACCGCGAGGGAAGCAGCGATCCCGAGGAACGGCGGCGGCAGCGGAGCGGTCTCGGGAACCACGAGGAACACGGCGACACCCGCCGCCGCTCCCGCGAGCACGGCCCGGCCCCCCGGCCGGAACCGGTGAAGCCCCGCGACCACCGGGACGAACAGGGACACGCCGAGCACGGTGTAGAAGACGGTCAGCGAGGAGATGACGCTCTCGGCCGCCACCGCGATCCCGACGCCCGCCAGTCCAGAGACGACGGCGGCCACCCTCGCGGCCCGGAGCACCTCGCGGTCATCGGCCCGCGGTCGGATCCAGCGTTGATACAGATCCCGCGAAAACGCCGTGGACAGCATGAACAGCACCGCATCCGCGCTCGATATCTCGGCGGAAAAGAGCGCCGCGACGCCGAGACACCCCAGCCACAGCGGCAGGGTCTCGACGAGCACGGCGGGCAGGGCCGCGTCCGGCGTTCCGAGGGCGGGGTGGAGGACGGCCGCGGCGGCGCCGATCAGCGGCGGGACGAGCGCGAACAGCAGGAGCGCCCCGCCCGCCCACAGCAGCCCCCGACGGACCACCCCTTCGCTGCGACCCCCGAACAGCTTCTGCAGGATGCCGGGCGAGACGAGGAACGCGGGAACCAGGAGCGCCAGGTAGCCGAAGGCCAGCGCCCCGCTCGAGAGCACATCGAGAGCGCCGTCCCCGAGCGCTCCCCGGACCCCGTCGGCGCCGCCCGCCTCGGCGAACGCGAACGGGGCGACGAGGCCGAGCCCGAGGACGAGCACGACGAGCTGCGCCAGGTTGACGACCGCGGCGGAGGCCAGCCCGCCGGCGACGAAGTAGGCGGTCATCACTCCGGCCGCGAGCAGGATCGCGAGCGGGAGGCGGATGTCCGCGACCTGCGCGATGAGGACGCCGGCGGCGAGAAGCTGCGCCGCAAGGACGAACAGCGTGGCCACGAGCAGGAGACCGGTCAGGACCGCGCGGGTGGCCGCCCCGTAGCGCAACTCGAGGAAGTCGCCGACCGTCCGAAGCCGGCGCCGCTGCGCCACCCGCCACATGCGGGGCCCCAGCCACAGCGCGAGCAGCAGGGTTCCGATGCCCGCGGCGCCCACCCACCACCACGCCGCCAGCCCGTGCTGGTAGCCGAGGGCCGCCGCTCCGACCGTGGAGCCGGCGCCGATGTTGGCGGCCAGCACGGTTCCGAAAACGAGCCGCGCCGGCAGCCGTCGTCCGGCGACGAAGAACCCGGACGCCGTGCGGGCCCCGCGCGACGCCCGCCACCCGACGCCGATCAGAACGGCAGACCACGCCAGCAGCACGGCGAAGTGCGGAGTCACGGGCGGGGCAGGTCGCGGGCGGCCGGAAGATCGGGAAGGGAGTCGGCCGAGCGCACCGCGTCGAGGATGGCGCGGGCGACGACCTCCGCCGCGAGCGCGCCGATGCGACCGACCGGCGCTTCCGGGCCGTCTCCGGTGGCGAGCGCGAACAGGGTGTCGCCGTCCGAAGGGGTGTGGACCGGGTAGATGGCGCGAGCCATCCCGTCGTGCGCCATCCGGGCCACCCGGGTCGCCTGCGCCTGGGTCAGCGGGGCATTCGTCGCCACCACCCCGATCGTCGTGTTCCCGCGGGGAAGCGGCGGTAGGGCGCCCTCGAGGAGCAGCCGCCGGGCGTCGGCGAGGCCGCCGTCATCCGTCCGGACCCCCGCGATCACCTGTCCGGTCGCCGGGTCCACGACATCCCCGACCGCGTTCACGGCGACGAGCGCCCCCACGACGAGGCCATCGTCGAAGCGCAGCGACGCCGAGCCGATCCCGCCCTTCATCGCCCGCGCCATCCCCCGGCTCTTGCCCACGGTGGCCCCGGCGCCCGCCCCGGCGTTGCCCCGAGCGGCCGGCTCCGGACTCGCCGCTTCGGCGGCCCGCATCCCGCAGTCCGCGCCGGGCCGGTCGGCGTCCTCCCCGGCGACGCCGAGGTCGAACAGGATCGCCGCCGGGACCAGAGGCACCCGGAACGGACCGACCGCGAGTCCGATGCCGCGTTCCTCCAGCCAGTCCATCACCCCGTCGGCGACCGCGAGACCGAAGGCGCTGCCGCCCGAGAGAGCGACTGCATGGACCCGCTCGATCGTGTTCACCGGGTTCAGGAGGTCCGTTTCCCGGGTTCCCGGCGCTCCGCCCCGGACATCCACGCCGCCGACAGCCCCCTCGCGGACCAGCACGACGGAACACCCGGTCCGGCCACCGGGAAGCTCGTGGTGGCCGACCTCGACCCCGGGAACGGCGGTCAGGCCGGGGTCTTCGGCGGACGCCCCCTGCCCGGCGGCCAGAGCGGCGGCCAGAACCGCTGCCCCGATCGCCATCAAGTCCATTGTAGGAGGCGCCGCGCGCGCCGGCGCCCTCTGCCTGCCCCCCCTGCCGGCGCGCCGGGCCGGTTCTCGCGGTAGCGGCCCTGCCCGGCACGGAGCGACGCGACCGCCACTTGCTGCCCGGGGAATTGCCGCTCTGGAGAGCGGCGCTCCATACGAAGTGGCGCCCCCTGCCGGCGCGCCGGGCGCAAGTACCCTCGCCGGCCGATGCCGGCGCTCCATCCCGTTCCCGGAACGCTCGAGGAACGGATCCTCCGACAGGTGGAAGCGGGCCGGGACCAGCTCGCCGAGATCACCAGCGAGCTGATCCGGATCCCCACCGAGAACCCGCCGGGACGCCACTACCCGGAGTGCGCGGCGCTCATCGCCGACTGGCTGCGTCACGCCGGCTTCGAGGTCGAGAGCCTCGATCCGCCGCCCGACTTCGGCGACGCCCTGCCCGGACACCTCGCGGAGGAGATCCGCCGGTTGCCCGCCCCCACCCTGCCCCGCCGCAACGTGATCGGGAGGATGGGGAGCGGACCCCGCCGGCTCCACTGGAACGGACACTTCGACGTGGTCCCGGCGGGCTCGGGCTGGAGCCGGAGCCCATACTCCGGCGCGATCGAGGAAGGCAGCGTCCACGGCCGGGGAGCATCCGACATGAAGGGCGGGATCGCCGCCGCCATCGGCGCTGCGCTCGCTCTGCGCCGCGCCGGAGTCCGGCTCCACGGCGCCCTCGAGATCTCGGCGACGGTGGACGAGGAGTCGGGAGGCCACGCCGGCGTCGCCTGGCTCGCGGCCGCCGGCCACATCGCGTCGGACACCGACGCCGTCATGATCCCGGAGCCCTTCGGTTCCACCCGGGTCTCGGTGGGCCATCGCGGCGTGCTGTGGACGCGGATCACCTCTCTCGGCGAAGTGGCTCACGGCAGCATGCCGTTCCTCGGCCGGAACGCCGTTCTCGGGCTCGCGCCCCTGCTCGAGGAGATCCGGACCCGCTGGATCCCGGAGATCGCCACCCGACGCACTCGACTGCCCGTCGTCCCGGTGGCTGCGCGGGCCGCCACGCTGAACGTGAACAGCGTCCACGGTGGGCAGGCCGGCGACGGGCTCGAGTCGCCGCAGGTTCCCGACCGGGCCGAACTCGTGCTGGACCGGCGCTTTCTGCCGGAGGAGGGGCTCGACCAGGTCCGCGAGGAGACCGCCAGACGGGTCCGGGAGTGCGCGTCGCGGGCGCCGGGCCGCGACTACCGGCTGGAAGAGCTGCTGGCCGTCGAGCCAACCCGCGCCCCCGCCGACTCCCTCGCGCTCGCCGCCGTCCGGTTCGGCGTCCAGCGGGCGCTCGGGACGGAGGTCGAGGAAGTGGCGAGCCCGGGTACCTACGACCAGAAGCACTTCGCCTCGGTCGCCGGAATCCGGGACTGCGTCGCCTACGGTCCCGGCATCCTCGAACTGGCCCACCGCCCCGACGAGCACTGTCCGGTGGAGGAACTGGAGCGAAGCGCCAAGGTGCTCGCCCTCACGGCGGTCGCGATCCTGGGCGCTTCCTGAGCCGAGCCCGCTCCGCCCGCGAATCCGCGCCCCTCCCGATAGCCCGGATTTCTCACTCCCGGCCCGATCCACACGGAATCGGGTGTCATCGGGCGGATCGAGCCTGGTGACGCGCCCGAAGCGCCATCCCGAACAGCGCGCCACGCGCCGTTGCAGAGAGCCGGAAGTCACGATGAGAAATCCGGGCTGGATAGACTCGGACGACGCACTCGGAACCCACGAGGAGGCCCGCCATGACCCACTCCCTCCCTCCGACCTCCCGACGGAGCTTTCTTCGCTCCGCCGCCGCGATTCCTGTCTTCGCCCCGCTGGCGCGGGTCGCGGCAGCCGACGACGAGAGCTACTTCCGCCTGGTCCGGCGCGAATTCCCGTTCAGCGAAGACAAGGTGCCGATGAACGCGGCGAATCTCTGCCCGTCCCCGCGGTCGGTCGCGGACACGGTCACCGAGCTGACCCGCGACATGGACCACGACTGCTCGTTCCAGAACCGGGGCAAGTTCAGCGGCCTGCGGGAAGCGGCGCGGGAAGCGGTCGCCTCCCAGCTCGGCGTGACCCCCGATGAAGTCGCCCTCGTCCGCAACACCAGCGAAGCGAACAACATCGTGAACGCGGGCGTGCCGCTCGGCCCCGGCGACGAGGTCGTCCTGTGGGACCAGAACCACCCCACGAACCACGTGGCGTGGGAAGTTCGCGCCGCCCGCTACGGGTTCTCGGTGAAGAAGGTCGCGACCCCGAAGCGCGCCGAGAGCGAAGAAGCGCTCGCCGCTCCCTTCCTCGAGGCAATCACGCCGCAGACCAAAGTGCTCGCCATCACCCACGTCTCGAACGTCTCCGGCATCCGACTCCCGGTGCGACGGATCGCCGACGGACTCGCCGGGCGCGACGTCCACCTCCACCTCGACGGCGCGCAGAGCCTCGGCGCAATCGTGATCGACCTGCCCGCCCTCGGCGCCGACACCTATTCGTCCAGCTCCCACAAGTGGTACTGCGGGCCCAAGGAGTGCGGCGTCCTCGCCGTCCGAGCCGAGCACATCCCGAGGATCTGGCCCGCCGAAGTCGCCCCCGGCTGGGGCGGTGACGCCGATCCCGACCCGACCGGAGCGAGGAAGTTCGAGTCCATGGGACAGCGCGACGATCCGTGCCTCGCCGCGATGGAGACGACCGCGGCCTTCCACGCCGAGATCACGCCGAAGCGCGTCGAACAGCGCGTCCTCCAGCTCGCCCGCAGCCTCAAGGAAGGCATCCGGGACATGGGCATCCCGCTCGTCACCCCGATGGCCGACGACCTCTCCGGCGGCGTCGTCATCATCGAAGTGAACCCGGACAACCAGCGCGAGGTCTTCTCGCGGATGTACGACGACCACGGCATCGCCGGCTCCACTTCCGGCGGCTTCCGGCTGTCGCCGCACATCTACAACACCGAGGAGCACATCCAGCGCGCCCTCGGCGGCCTGAAGGCGCTCCGTAGCCGGATCGTCTGATCGGGCCGAGCCGGCCGTGAACAGCGAGTTCGGCATTGATCTCGATCAGGCGCGAGCCTTCCTCGCACGCAAGGAGGAACGGCGCCAAGCCCGGATCGAGGCCCGTTTCGAGCGGGCGAACCGGGATGCGAAAGAGATCATCGCAGCGATCGTCGAGGAGGTGAACCCGCGCCGCATCTACCAGTGGGGATCGCTCCTCGATCGGTCGCGTTTCAGCGAGATCTCGGATATCGATCTCGCCGTCGAGGGACTCTCTGGCCCCGCCGAGTTCTTCCGCGTGCTCGGGATCGCGATGGACGGCACGACCCTCCCGGTGGACGTGATCGAGATGGAGAAGGTGCCGAAGGAAATCGCCGAACAGATCCGCACCCGAGGTGCGCTGGTCCATGAACGCGGCGACGGCTGAGCTGCTCGCCCAGGTCCGGCTCCACCGGCGACGGCTCGACCAGGTCCGCGACGCGCTCGAGAGCGCCCTCGCCGACGAGATTCCGCGCCTCGGAAGGACACCGGTCTCGGCCCTGATTGCCGCAAGCCTCCTGGAGAACTACTACACCTGCCTGGAAACTGCCTTCGTGCGCATCTCGCAGCACTTCGAGAACCGGCTTCGGCCTGAGCGTTGGCATCGCGATCTTCTCGAGCGAATGAACCTCGAGATCGAGGGCGTCCGCGTGGCGGCGGTGTCGGACGAGGCGCTGCCGCTGCTCCTGGAACTGCTGCGTTTCCGGCACTTCAAGCGCTACTACTTCGAGATGGAGTACGACTGGGATCGCATGGACTTCCTGATCGCCAAGCTCCATCAGGTCCACCCTCTCGTCCTGCGCGACCTGCAGCGGTTCGAGCGCTTCCTCCACACGCTGCACGACCCGGACCCGAGCTGAACGAGCCGTCTCCGGGATCGAGCGGCCAACCGCATCCACTCACCCTGAGACGCCCCCGAAAGCGGGAACCAGACGGCGGCGCGAGGTGCCCCCGAAAGCCGCGTCACGGCCGGAATGACGCACTGATTCGCCACGGCGCGCAGTACACTTCCTCCATTGCTCCCACTGGGACGGGCCGCTCGACGGGCCGCCGGTCGGCTCCGGCCCGCGCCGGAACATCGACAAGACACGAGCTCTGTTCGAAGAGGATGACATCGCCCGGTACGGAGCTGTACGACCAGAGCCACAGCGGAACGCCAGCCGGAAAGAGTCGGCGAACTCCGGCCACGACCACCTCGCCGCGACCCCGGAGACTCTACCGATGACCGAATCAGACCTCGTCACCAAGTTCCAAACGATGCGACGCTCCGCACCGGCCGGCCACAAGACGGCGCACGAGCAGTTGTACGGAACGCTCTTCGATCGGGACATCATGGAAGCAGGCACGAACGCTGCTCGCATCGCCGCACTGGCTGGTCCTCCGAACGCTTCGGCTCAGATCGCCGACGGACGCAAGCTGGCGGCATACGTCACCGTGAAGCCCGATGTGGCCAAGGTCTGGAAGAAGTGAGGCAACCGGCCATCACCATGCGCCACCCACCCCACCCCGGTCGGAGTATCCGCGAGAACTGCATGGACGCCATGGGTCTCAGCGTGGACGAAGCGGCGCAGATGCTCGGCGTCGCCCGCGACGCACTCTCGCGGATCCTGGGTGGCCACGCCGCCATTTCACCGGATGTGGCGGCGCGTCTGGAGAGGGCCGGGTGGTCCAACACGGCCTTCTGGCTCCGACGGCAGGCCTCCTACGACTCGAGCCGGGCCCGCCCCCGAACACCATCTCGGCCCTGACCGGTATCAAGCGGCGCCGATGCGTCCGCCTCACGCATGGCCAATTCACTCGGCTCGGTCCGCCGCCGCCCCAATCCGCTCCAGGATTTGTCGCATGCGTCCGAGCTGTTCGGCGAGCCAGTCCACGGCTTCAGGCCAGGCATCCCGGTCATCCCGATCCCAAGCCCGCCTGACCGATAGAGAGCGTCCGTGCGCTGCCCCCTTTTCCTGCGTCTCCCATCCCGGAGTCTGGTCTCCCATCTCGGAACGGATCGCTCGCGAATAGCGCAGCATTCTCGCTGATCGCTCAGGGGTTGCCTCGCCCTCATCGGCGCGGATGAACAACCAGATCCAATCGGGGTTCCCTACGTACACGAGAATCCAGTCCCCGAGTGGCTCGTAAGGTCCAGTCCACTGGGAGGGGCCCTTCCAGGTGTCCTTCTGCCCAGGCAGTCTGCCGGTTCGCCTCTTGATGAATTGCCAGAGGCTCTCCGGATGACTCTGTCTGCGATGCTCCACTTCGACCCGAACATCGCACCGCTGGCCGAACTCCTCACAACGCCTCGCACTCTGCGGGTGGTTCTGGTCGTAGGGATACAGAACGTAGCCCGCATGTCCCGGCACGGAACGAAGGGTCTGGCTATGCCCCTTGGGCAGATCACCGGCCGAATGCAGGTCCACCGTGACTGCGGGTCCAGTGAGCTTCTGCGCGTTCGCCGGATCCATGGTCAGCAAGGCGGACACCACGTTCAGCACCATCTGACTGGCGGCCATTTCGGTCCTCCACGGCTCCTGATCGATCCTCCAGCGCAGTGCGGAGGAGTCCGGGGAGCGCTCGTGCCCCGGCCCACTCCATCTCCATAGTTTCAGGGCTCGCTCGGTCAGATCTTCCGCGCGCTGCTCCATCTCGTTTCTGCCCCACTGGTCGGAGCGCGCCACGCGCCGCGTCATGTGGATGGCACTCTTCTCATACAGCGCCCGCTTCGACTCGAACTGCTGCGCGCCAAGCTCCGGGTTGTAGCCCGTCAGCGTCAGATTCGCCAGCCGATCCCGGTAGAGACCGTGAACCTCCTCGGCGGTCGGTCCTAGGTCGCGCCGCCAGCCCGCCGTGAGTCTCTGCGGCATCACGTGCTCGATCGTTATGCCTTGCCGTGACAGGCGCTCCTTTCCGTGCTCGTGGTCCACGAGCGCCCACAAGACCGCGGACGCAGAGCCAGTCGACCTGCCTCCGTACGCCTTCCGAGTACGGATCCCCTGACGCACGGCGTCGTCATCCGGAACTTCCGCTCGGGTGTTTTGCAGGCGGCGAATCCGCTCCAGCCAGTATTCCACCGGCGCGTCACTCTCTCCCGGCCCCCCCGCCTTGGCGAGGTGGGTCGCGGCGCGGTTTACGGCATTCAACGGCCGATCCGCAAGCCAGAGGCGCGTGAGCCAGGTGCCGACCCCGGCGAGCACGGCAGCCAGCTCGTCACCGGTCAAGACCGGGCCCGCGTTCTGTGACGCATCGTGGAGGAGCCGCAGGGTCATCGGTCGGTGGACATGCAACCCCATGTCACGCAGGTGAACGAGCTGCTTCTCCACGCCATCGTCCGCGTACGACCCGTTGGCCCCCGTGAGTTTCCCGTAGAGTCCGGCGAGCCGTGCCAGTCTCCGACAGAGCGCTGGCCTGCTCCGGTCGAGCTGCCGGCCGACCGCCCATCGCCGGAAGTCCTCGTAGACTCGGCTCGTCCCGCGAACCTGCCCGGTCTTCCACCGCAGGAAGTCGCGGAAGAACAGGTCAGAGGGCTCCGTCGTATGCCGGGCCCCGAGGCGCCGCTCGAAGGCCAACCACGAGTCATCGTGCACCTCCTCCTGCTCCACGTCCGACAGGCCCATGAGGATCCAGTTCTTGATTTTCTCGGTCTCGGTCAGCGGACGGCCGGTGGCATTCAGACTCTCGAAGATCTGTTGTGGATCCTCGGGCGATTCGAGCCCGATGCTGACGACCCGAAACCGCTGGAGTCCGCGAAGCACTGACGCCGCGCCCCTCTTGCGCACCAACAACCTGCGGGCGATCCTCCACGCTGCCGCCACCGTCCCGGGCCCATTCCGATCTCCGTTGAGGCAGCGTCGATACTCCTCGGCGTCCCCCGTCTGCAGCCTCAGCTTGAGACGCTTGGGACCGCGCTTGACCTTGGGGTTGAACAGGCAGTCACGAATCTCTGCCGCAGTCCACTCGCCAATGCTCCCGTCCGGGCCGATCGCATCCGAAATACAGTCCAGAAGCAGGCTCACCGTCGTGAGGCGCTGCTGGCCGTCCACGACTCTGATGGTCTTGACCACGCCCGCAGCCCCTGTTTCCGTGAACGTGAGAAGCGTCCCCCCATAGTGCGCCGCGTGGGGACGATCCACGGCAGCGATCGTTACCAGATCCTCCACGAGGCGCTCGATGTCGGTGTAGCCCCATCGGTAGCGACGCTGCCATCGGGGCACGACATAGTGCACCTTCCCATCCAGGAGTTCAAGAAAGTCAATGTGCTGTGCTTGCATGCGAGCTCCTCGCGTCAATCAGCGGACGCTGCGGCGCGAACGGAGAGCCTCGAGAATCGCCTCGGCGGATTCGTTGGAGGAGTGCTTGGCGGTAGGGCCCTTTTTCTTGCGATAGCGGTGATGGGCCGGGAAATCCACGAGAACGTCCTGTCCCCACTTCAGGCCCGCCAGTTCGCAGGCGCGTCGGATCAGACTCTTCTTCTGGGCACTGCTGTTCTGCGTGGCGATCCACCAGCCACGGGACAGGGCCGCCGAGTTCTTCGGCCCTGCCTTCGGTCGGCTCAGGTACATCCGCATTCGATCGCGCGCCACGTAGTGGACGGAAGTCCCTCGGACTTCACGGGCGAACCGCTCCAGGAATCCGGCATCCCGGGATGCGAACCACTCGAACGCGGCCACCAGGGCTGCCACTCCGCTCGGGAATCGTCGGACACTTCCTTCGAGAGTGAGCACGAAACGGCCGGTCCCCGTCGGTCTGATCTGACCAGGCTGCGGAGACTTGGGGGCGACGCCTCCTCCTCCAGACGCCGGCGGTGTCGCGACCTTCGATCCCCGACTACTTCTGCTCCCCGCGCTTCGCCGAATCGTCGGGAGCCGAACGATGACGTCGGTTCCGAATCCGACGCCCGCCACCGCGCACGCCTTCTGAATGAGTTGGCGCTTTCCTCGATTACTGTTCTGGGTTGCGATCCACCAGCCGCCCGGTAGCTCTTCTGCAAACTTCCTGGCGAACTCGGGATTCCCCGGGTAGAGCCGAGCTCGGGCGCGCGCCAAGTAACGCCGGGTCCGACCCCGGTGCGCCGACGCAAACCGGTGACAGAAGCCCTCGTCGCGCCGCGCCAGCTCGGCGAACACATCGACCAGAAGGTCCTTACCGGATGACGGATGAGACGTCCGGCCGAACATGGTCAGCTCCGGACTTCGCGATCCGTCTGATGACGGCGGAGCGGACTTCGCAGAGCGTGTCTCTGTTTGCGACCTTGAGGACGAGGTTGTGACGTCGAGTGTCCGCGCGAGGAACACGGACGCAGCGTCGCGAGCGGGCCGAGCTCCGCTCGTCTCTTCCACGCGCGCACAGAACAGATCGACTAGAGAGTCGTCCGGCCCCTCCACCATCGTCCTGAGGACCGGCTCGAAGGAGCGGGCAGCTCGGCTCTGCCCGCGGATCTCTTCCAGGGCTGCCTCGGCCGCGGCCTGTGCGCGGCCAGACTCCACTTGACTCCGTGCGAGATGGCGTGTCAAGTGCTGAGCGACATCCGGCGGTGCCTCGTCGAGAAGATCGAGCTGGAGGAAGCAGCCGTCACCATTCCCGGCGCTGCCACTCGCGGAGTAGAGGAGCCACCTGCGGGCATTCGTGAGCACAGCAAGCGGAATGTCCTGGCCGCGACAGAACTCGAGCAGGATCGTGGCGCCGCCAACTCGCGGACCGGTGCCCTTCCTGGTGTCGATGACCACGAGGGGCCGATCCGCGGTAGGGAAGAGTGCGAAATCGAGCCGCTGGTTGCCGGTCGGGTAGTTGCGACTCACCTGCCTCGGATCGAAGACATCCCATCCAAGCGCCGTAAGGAGCCGGCCCACCGCGCTGGCAACGTCGGACCTGCGCTGGTAGATCTCTCGCTCAAGGCCATCGCGGACCGCGAGCACCGCCTCCGTCACGGCGTCGCCTGACGAAGCCGAATTGGAACCTTGCGGGCTGGTCACGATCGGCTGGGGGGATTCGGAGCGAGAAGCAGGGATCGTAAGCGCTCGGCCCAAATGGCAATCGGCATCGGGTGGAGAGATCGGTCAGATGACGGCGGGTTCGAGAAGGCGGATCGTTCCGGCGTCGGCATCCACTTCGGCGAGGCCGCCGATGGGGAGGGTGAACTGCTCGGGGATGTGGCCGATCATGCTGCCCCGGAAGGCGGGGATGCCGAGCGAAGCGATGTGGTCCGCGAGGACCTCTTCGAGCGTCAGCGAGCCGAAGCCCGAAGACGGGTCGCAGTTGGTGCAGCGACCGAAGACGAAGCCTGCGATTCGGTCGAGGAGGCCCGCGAGGCGGAGCGTCGTGAGCATCCGATCCACCCGGTACACCGCTTCGTCCACATCTTCGAGGAACAGGATGGCCCCGGTGAAGTCGGGCAGGTAGTCCGAGCCCACGATCGCGGAGAGGACGGTCAGGTTGCCGCCGACGAGCCGGCCCCGCGCGACGCCAGGCGTGATCGTGCGAGTGCGGTGCTCGCGGTTCACGATGTGGTCGCCCGGGTCGGCGGCCAGGTTCACCAGCAGATCCGCGTCTCCTTCCATCAGCACACTCTGGAAGTGCTGGGTGGAGAACCGGTTTCCGGGGCCGGGACCGTGCATCGTGATCAGGCCCGTCTTCGCATGGACGCCGGTGATGAGGGCGGTGGCGTCGGAGTAGCCGAGGAGCACCTTCGGGTTCGCCCGGATCACGTCGTAGTCGAGGAGCGGGAGGACGCGCGCCGAGCCCCAGCCGCCGCGGGCGAAGATGCCCCGCACTCCGGGATCCTCGAAGAAGCCCATGATGTCGGACGCCCGCTGCTCGTCGGTCCCCGCGAAGTAGCCGCGCCTCCCGTAGAAGTTCGGCCCGAGCCGCGGTTCGAGGCCGATCTCGCGGAAGGCGTCCATGAACACCTCCATCGGGTCTGTCTCCCAGGCCGCCGTCGCCGGACTGGTCAACCCGATCACGTCCCCGTCGCGAAGCCGTGGCGGACGCGTGAGCGTGCCGGGAAGCTGAGCTGCTGTGCCTCGGCTCCAACCGAGCCCGATGGAGCCAACGAGAGCAAGCAGAGAACGTCGGGTCATCACGTCACCTCGGCCCATGGAACGACCGGCGATGCGCCCTGCCAGGCACGGACATCGTCGAAGCAGCCCCGTCGCCAGAGGTCGCCCGGAACATCGCCCGCCTCGATCAGGTTCCGGAGGATCTCGTCTTCGGAGGCTCTACGCACCATCGAAAACCCACCGCGTCTTCCCATCCAGTAGATCTCGTCGAGCTCCACCGCGTTCAGGAATTCGGGCGAGTGGGTTGACACGAACACCTGTCCTCCGCCGCCGGCGTAGTCGCGGAACTCCTCGCAAAGCTCGCGGAGCAACACCGGATACAGGTGGTTCTCCGGCTCCTCCACCGCCAGGCAGGGATGCGGCTTGGGATCGTGGAGCAGAACCAGGTACGCGAACATCTTGATCGTCCCGTCGGAGACGTATCGGGCGATGAACGGGTCCTTGAACTCCCCGTCGCGGAACCGCAGCACCATCCGGCCATCCTCGGTGGATCGGACTTCGACATCCCGCACTCCGGGAACCCGCAGCCGCATCGCTCGAAGGACCGCCTCGAATCGGTCCGGGTGCGATTCGTGGAGATGCTGGGCTACAAGCGCCACGTTGTCGCCTCGCGCCGACAGATGATTCGCGAATCCCGCCTCGGAACTCACCCGAGCATCGGCGATCCGGAAGTCGGAAATGTGCCAGTTCTCGATCAGGTTCCGAAACTCGGCGACGACGGGGAAACTGCGGAACTGGCCGAGGCCCTTGATCGCGAGGATGCTCGGGTCTTCCAGGGAGAACTCCTCACGCTCCTCTTCCACACCCGTCTGCCCATAGAGAGCCTCGTTCGTGATGGCGGTCCCCTCCCCTCGACGGAAGTCCACGAAGTGCCACGGCTTGCCCTTCTGGCCGCGCCGGTAGCGCAGGATCTCGCGCTCGACGACGACTCTCCCGCCCGCCTCGCCGACCTCGAGCGAGTAGGTGGCCAGCCGACCTCCGCTCTCCCGAAACTTGAGAATCACGGCGATCGGGCCCCTTTCGCCCCGACTCACGAGTTCCCGGAACCCTCCCCGCCGGGCGACCGCCACCCGGGCGTTGTCCTGGAGGGCATCCTTCAGGAAGCTGAAGGCATCGAACAGCGTGCTCTTTCCCGAGCCGTTGGCCCCGACGACGACCGCCATCCGGGGCAGGTGATCGAGCCGCGCCCGACGAAAGACCCGGTAGTTGCGGAGCTCGATGCTCTCGATCCTCATGGCGCTGCTCGGTGGGAGTCGGCTGGGGCCGCCCGGCGACGATTCTATTGGCCGCCGAGAAGAGCCGGGATCGGTGTGCGGTAGCCGGTGAGCTCGACGAAGCCCCGACCGAGAACGGCCCCCCGGTCCCACGAGAGCACCTCGGCGGCGCCCTCCCAGTAGGGGATGTCGGGTCCCGACTCCCCTGCCCCGAGGCGGTTTTCCTGATCGGCGAGGAGCGGCAGCACGCGCAGGTCGAGCTCTTCGGACCGGACCCGGAGGCGCCATCCGGCGGGATAGGGCCGGCCGCCCTCCTCCAGATCCTCCGGACGGAACTCCCCGAGAGCCTCGACTTCCGGGCCCTCCAGCTCGATCGTGTCTCCCGCCGGGTCGCGCAGGGTGCCGCTGGCCCAGGAGACGGAGCCGTCCTCGCGGCGGAGGAGATAGACCATCAGATCCCGGCCGTCATCGAGCGTGAGGCCGAACCAGTCCCAGCCGATCTGTTCCGCTGCGAGCCACGACGAGCCGAATTCGCGGTCCAGCCAGCCGGTCCCCGAGCCCGCGATCATCGCGCCGCCGAGGCGAACCCGGCCCGAGACCTCGAGCCGGGTGTGGCTGTAGTAGAGGCTCGCCCCCCCGCCGGGAGACTTCTCGTGGTAGCCGCGGGGACCGTGGAAGAGCGGCGAAGCGGTGATGCGGGCGGTCAGCTCCAGACCGACTCCGGCGGCACCGTCCGCCGCCGCCATCGTGAATGCCCGCCGGTCCGGGTCGAAGGCCAGCTCCCACCGCGACGCCGTGCCCGGCGGACCCGGGGTTCGAGCGATCTCGCCCCCAGCTCCACCCGGGAAGGGATGGAAGGCGGCGAGCCCCGGCGCCTCGCGGTACACCACCTGGACGAACTCGCGCTCTCCCGAATCGAGGTCGGCGAGGGCGAGGTGCCCCATGGCCGTGCTCCTCGCCGCCCACCGGGACGGGGCCGGCGAGCCGTCCGCCGGAGGGAGGCCGCTGCGGAAGAGCGTGAGCTGCCAGGCGAAGCGGCGGCTTCCGTCGTCCGCAGACAGGAATCCGACGAAGTACCACCACTCGGTTCGGTAGCCGTCGTGGAACCAGTGATCGCGCGGAAACTGCCACACGTGGCCGGGATCGGTGGGCCGGAACGCGGGTTCCTGCGGCTCCTGGCCGGCGAGCGGGACAGCCGCGACGAAGATCGCCGTCGCGAGCACGAGCGCGACGGGTGACCGAGCCGGCATCACAGTTCGCGCACCAGGGAGGTCGCGCTGACCCGCGCGGCGAGGCGAGCCGGCAGGGCGGCGGCGAGAAGTCCCGCGACGAGCACGACCGCCGCCTGCCCGGCAAACGCCCCGATCGGCCAGTGGAGATCCACCGTCCAGCCGAACCACGCGGGATTCACCACGAGCGCCAGAAGAGCCGAGAGCGCCGCGCCGGCGGCGCCGCCGAGGCCCAGCGCAACCAGCGAGACGACGGCGCCCCGCCCGAAGAACTCCCCGGCGGCCTGAGCGCGACTGGCGCCCAGCGCCCGGAGCAGCGCGGTCTCCGCCGCCCGCTCCCGCGCCAGCGCCCACAGCAGGAGGGCGACCCCGAGCGCCGCGATGAACAGCGCGAACCGGCGGAGCAGCCCGGTGACCGCCATGGTCTCGTCGAAGATGACGAGGGCCCGAGCTCGCAGCGCATCGTTCTCGACGATGTCCAGGGCGACCGGGAGGCGCTCCCGCAGGCCGGCGGCGACGGCGGCCGGCTCCGCTTCCGGGCGCAGGGTCAGCGCCACGCCGTGGACCGGAGGCGGCCCGGGCGTCGGAAACAGGGCGTTCACCCGGGCCCGATCGAGGATGACGCCGCCTCCCTCGTTGCCGTAGTCCCGATAGACCCCGGCGACCCGCACCGGCCTCGCGCCTCCGGGAGTCGGCAGGAGGAGCGTGGCTCCGGGGGACAGCTCGAGGCGGCGGGCCAGTGGTTCGGACACCAGCGCATCCCCGCGGAGCAGACCGGCGAGAGCCGCGTCCCGATCGCCGAGAAACGAGAACCGCTCCCCGGCCCCCGGGATCTCCGTCCGGACGCCCGCGACCGAGGTCAGCCGGCCATCGAGCCGGACGCGCAGCGCCCGCAGGGTGTCGTGGTGGGCCACCGCCGGATCGCCGGCGAGAATCTCCACGCTCTCCGGAGCAAGCGGGAGCGGGACGCCGCCGGGTTCGCCGAAGCGCCCGGGCCGCGCCACATAGAGGTCGGCCACCAGCGTCTCGTCGAGCCACACCTCCAGCGTCGTGCGGAAACTCGCGATCATGGAGGAGACGCCGACGAGCATGGCCACTGCGATCAGGAGAGCCGTGGCCGGAGGGGCGGTGGCGCCGGGCTCCCGCACCGCGGCCCGGAGACCCCGCGCGAAGGGCGAGCGGCCCTCGAGACGGGCCGACAGCCGGGAGAGGAGCGCGAGCGCCGGACGACACAGGATGGCGGCCCCCAGCAGGACAGCGCCAGCCGCCGCGAACCCTCCTCCGAGCGACGCCGGAAGCCACGGCCACGACTCCGGCGCGAGCGCCGAGATGCCGAAGACCGCGAGCGCCGCGCCGACCCAGGTCGGCCACCGCCGACTCGATTTCCGGAGGCGCAGCGCGACGGAGCGCCCCGGTGCGAGCAGCGCGGCCGGGGGGCGGCGGGCGGCGGAGACGATCTCCGGGAGCGCCCCGAGGAGCGCCGCGCCGAGGGCGAGGCCTACGGATGCCAGCGCGACGCCCGGCGTGACGCCCACCTGCCCGATGCGATCCAGCAGGTAGAAGCTCGTGAGCACGGACTCGACCCGTCCGAGGGACAGCCCGGCCGCCGCGGCGCCGAGAGGGACCCCGATCCCTCCGCCGACGAGCGCGGTGAGCGCGACCTCGGCGGCGAGAAGCCCGCCCACGGAGCGCACCGGAGCGCCGAGCGACCGGTAGAGGCCGATCTCCCGTCGGCGCGCCGCGAGCCCGGCCCGCACGCTCGCATACACCAGAAACGAACCGACGAGCAGACTCACCGTCGAGAGCGCCGTCAGGGTCAGTCGGAACGCGGCGAAGAGATCCGCTCCCTCTTCCCGGAGTGCTGCTCCCGATGTGGCCCGCGCCCCCGGGATCGCGGTTTCGAGGCCGTCCGTGACCGCGGCGGCGTCCGCGCCGCCCCGGATCGCGATTTCGATCCGGTCGAGCCCGGGAGCGCCGCGAAGCGCCTGCGCCCATGCGAGATCCAGGAATGCGGCCTCGCCCGCCGTCTCCTCCCCGTCCGCCGTCCCGTGGATCCCCGCGACCGGGACACTCCGAATGCGGCCGCGATGGTCCAGACGAACCTCCTCGCCCGGAACGACTCCCAATCGGTCCGCCGCGGATCGTGGCAGCGTGACGCCGCCGGTGAGGAAGGAGTCGGCGGAAAACGCGGTTGCCGCCTCGCCCGGCGCCGCTGCGAAGGCGAAGCCGGCCGACATCAGATCCACGCCGACGACAGGGATCTCGAGCGGGATCTCGAGCGGGACCTCGGGCGAGGCCTCGCCCGCGCTCACCGCGACCCGGCGGAGACGCACGATCGGCGACGCGCTCTCGACGCCCGGGAGCGCGAGAGCATGGAGCCAGGCCTCGTCGGGCAGCATCCCCTCGCCCGTCGTGACCGCCTCCAGGCGGAGGTCGGCGCCCGGAGAAACGGCTTCGAGACTCGCGTCGAGGGCTGCGAGCGACGCCCGGTTCAGGAGCTGGACCGAGAGCACCGCCGCCGATCCGAGAGCGATCGCGACCACCGTGAGCGCCGTCAGCGCCGGGGCGGCGCGGAACCGGGCCGCCGCCGTCCGGAGGGCGAGGCGGATCAATCCGCCGGTCCGGGCAGGAGGCGTCCGGCGAGGAGCCGGAGCCGGATCGCGCAGCGCGCCGCGAGTTCGGGGGCGTGCGTGGCGAGGATCAGACCTATGCGACGCTCGCCGACGAGCCGGAACAGGAGGTCGGTCACGGCGTGCGCCGAGGCGGCGTCGAGGCTGCCCGTCGGTTCGTCGGCGAGGACCAGCGGCGGTCCGAGGAGGAGGGCGCGGGCGATCGCGGTCCGCTGCATCTCGCCCCCGGAGAGGGTTCGGGCCGGTTCGCCGCTCCGGTCCCGGAGGCCCACCTCCTGGAGCAGGCGATCGGCGGCGGCGCCGGGGTCGGCGCGACCCTCCGGCGCCCCGACGACTTCGCGCACGCCGTGGATGCGCGCGGGCAGGAGCACGTTCTCCCGCACGGTGAGGTAGGGAAGGAGGTGGAAGGACTGGAAGACCAGCCCCACCATCCGGCCGCGCAGGCGGCTGCGGGCCCGATCGGAGAGCGCTCCCAGATCGCGTCCCGCGAGCCGCACCGCGCCCTCGCTCGGGGTCTCGATACCCGCGGCGAGATGCAGGAGCGTGCTCTTGCCGCTGCCGGAGCGACCGGCCACCGCGCAGGTCGCCCCGCTGCGGAGCGTGAGCGAGGCCTCCCGCAGGACCGTCAGCCGGGAGCCGTCCGCCTGCGGGAACCGCTTCGTGACCCGGTCGAGTTCGAGCAGCGGCGCGTCGCCGTCCTGGATCCCGTCCACCGATTCAGCCGCCCCCTCGTGAAGCCGGGCGGGACGCTACCACCACGCGCCACGGCGCCGTGGCGCATTCAGCCGAGAGCTGCGGCCTTCGCGAGCCGGCGCGGAAACACCGCGCCGTGGCCCGCGGTGCGCCGAGGCCTATTCCCGGTCAGCGGGCGTGACTTTCGCGGGGGGACCGAAGAGCGCCTGCTCGATGCGGGCGAGCACCTTCCCGTTGGCGACGACCAACTCTCTCACTTCCCTGATCTCCTGAAGGAGCAGCATGAAGTCTTCGCGGTGATCGTCCCGGAGACTCTGAACCTCCCCCCGGACGCCCTGGATCTCCCCCCGGACGCCCTTGATCTCGCCCCGAAACTCGTCCCGGATGCCCATCTGCCCGGCCCCCAGGCCGATCAGGACGGTGACCCCGATCCCGATGATGGCCCAGAACTCCGGGCTCAGGCGGTGGGCGCCCCGGACCGGGGCGACGCGCTGCTCGGTCGGCATGACACCGAGCCTCCTTCGACGCCGAGTGAATCCAGTGGAACGGGAGTCCAGCCCGGAGATCCCATGACGCGCGCGGCGGTCGAGTCGCGCGGGCGGTCGCCTCGAGTCCGGGACAGCGGGAGAGCAGACCGGCGCCGCCCGGGTGCGCAGCCACCGGGAGTCCATCGCGACGGAACCGAGGCCGGGCGCGCCGGTCCGAGGACCAGGGCGCCCGGAGGGAAGTCAGGAGCCGGAGGTTTCCGCCGAGAGGATGATCGCGGGAATGTCGAGCTCGGCGACGCGGGCGTTGAACGGAGTCAGATGCTCGGCGATCGCGGCGTCGAGGTCGCTGTGGATCTGGTCCAGATCGGGCTTCAGGTCGTTGAAGCGCTCGAAGGCGCCTGCCGTGGGCTCGTCGTTGCCCTGGACGATGTAGCCGTAGAGCGTCACGAGCTGATTGTCGATCTGAGGCGGGAAGTTGATCGGATCCTGCGACGACTTGCTCCGGGTCTGGGTGATCGTCTCCTCGATCTCGGTCAGCCGGTCGCCGAGCGCCTTCGCGAGCGCAGCCAGATCCTCGTCGCCGCGGTTCGCCTTGTTCAGCCGGGACACGATGTCGCTCGCCTGGGTCTTCACGTCACGGACCCGGTTGAGCGCGTCGAAGAGCTTCGTGACCTCGCCGGCCACCTCCTGGCCCAGGTCGTACTGCTTCTGGAGGTCGTCCGCCTCGATCGAGAGGTTCGGCCGGATGCCCACCTCGAGCTCCTGGGTGCGGGTCTCGTCCCCCACGGTGAGCCGGACCTCGTAGGTTCCCGGGACGACACTGAGTCCGGGCGTCCCGCCCCAATGCACCACCCCGGCCGGCCGCTGGATGCCCTCCTCCCGGAGGTTCCAGCGGAAGGAGTTCAGGCCGGCGGTCGCCGGCAGCCGGGCGCCTCCGCCCCCGCCGAAGAAGAAGGCGAAGGGAGAGGTCGGACCGGTGGGCGCGGCGTCACCGGGCTGGCCCGTGACCTGCCGCACGGTGTTCCCCTCCGAATCCCGGATCTCCAGCGTGATGGCCGACTCCGGCTCCTCCCTGAGGTGATACCGGATGTCGGCGCCGGTCAGAAAACCGCCGCGGTACGCCGTGCGCGGAGCGTAGAGCCACGAATCGGCGGCCATCACCTCGTCGGTGATCTGGTGCAGCGGCGTGAGGTCATCGAGCACCCAGAAGGAACGGCCCTGGGTGGCGATGACCAGATCCTGGCGGTGGACCTGGAGGTCGGTGATCGGGGTCACGGGGAGGTTGTTCTGGAAGCGCTGCCAGTGGGCGCCGTCGTCGAAAGAGACGTAGAGGCCGAACTCGGTGCCCGCGTAGAGCAGCCCCTTCCGGTCCGGATCCTCGCGGATGGCCCGGGTGGGGTGGGTCGGCGGAATCCCGTTGGTCCCGTCGGTGAGCAGGTCCCAGTCCTCCCCGGAGTTGTTGGTGCGGAAGATGTACGGCCGGAAATCGTTCTCGCGGTAGCGGTACACCGCGATGAAGACTCGCGCCGGGTCATGCGACGAGATCTCGATCGCGTTGACGGTGCCGCCCTCGGGCATGTCCTCGGGCGTGATCTCGGACCAGGTCTCGCCACGGTCGCGGGAGATATGCATCCGGCCGTCGTCGCTGCCGGCCCACAGCTCCCGCGGAGTGTGCGGCGACTCCTCGAAGGAGAAGATCGTGTTGTACACCTCGACTCCGGTGCCGTCCTGGGTGATCGGGCCGCCCGCGTAGTCCTGTTGCTCCGGGTTGTTGGTGGTGAGGTCGGGGCTGATGATCCGCCAGCTCTGTCCCTCGTCCCCCGACATGTGGACCACCTGCGAGGCGTGGTAGAGGATGTCCGGATCGTGGGGCGAAAGCCGGATGGGCGCGTTCCACTGGAACCGGTAGTCGAGATCGCGGGCCGCCTGCCCGAGCTGGAGCTGCGGGTAGTGGAGGATCTGGCGGACCTCGCCGGTCTTGCGGTTGACCCGAGTGATCGAGCCGCCGTAGCAACCGGCGTAGATGATGTCGGGATCGCGCGGATCCACGGCGATGTGGCCGCTCTCGCAGCCGCCGACCTGATACCAGTCGGGTACCACCCCGAATCCGGAGCGGGAGGGCACCGAGATCGTGCTGTTGTCCTGTTGGGATCCGTAGATGCGATAGGGCCACTGGTCGTCCACATAGACCCGGTACATCTCGGAGGTCTCCTGTCCCATCAGATCGGTCCAGCTCTTCCCGCCGTCGAAGCTGACGTTGGCGCCGCCGTCGTTGGAATTGATCATGTTCATCCGGTTGTCGGGATTGATCCACAGGTCGTGGTTGTCGCCGTGGGGCACCCGGATGCGCTCGGGGAAGGTGCGGCCGCCGTCTATGGATTTGTGGAACTGCACGTTCAGCACGTACACCGTGTTCTCGTCCTGGGGATCAGCGTAGAGGTGGATGTAGTACCAGGGACGCTGCCGGAGAGCCGCGTCGCCGTTGATGCGCGTGAAGGATTCTCCGCCGTCATCCGACCGGTACAGCCCCCCGCGCTCGCCCTCGGCTTCGAGGAGAACCCAGATGCGGTCGGAGTTCGCTGGAGAAATGGCGACCGCCGTCTTGCCGATCATGCCGGGGGGCAGCCCGTTCTCGTCGAGGCGCTCCCAGGTGTCCCCACCGTCGCGGCTGCGGAAGATCCCGCCGTCCTCACTGCCGGAGATCATGGTCCACGGCTTCCGCTCGGCGCGCCACGCTCCGGCGTAGAGAATCCGCGGGTTGTTCGGATCCATCTGGATCTCCACGAAGCCGGTGCGGTCGGAGACATGGAGCACCTGCTCCCAGGTCTCGCCGCCGTCCTTCGTCCGGTAGATGCCCCGTTCGTCGTTGGGGCCGAAGATGTACCCCAGCGCAGCCGCATAGACGAGGTCGGGATCGTCCGGATGGATCGCCAGGGCGCCGATCTGTCCGGCGTGCCGGAGTCCCACATGCGCCCAGGTCCTGCCCGCGTCGTCGGAGCGGTACATGCCGTCACCGACCGAGATGTTTCCGCGCGGCGAGGCCGAGCCGGTGCCCACATAGATGACGTTCGTGTCCGAACGGGCGACCCGGATGGAACCCACCGAGCCCACGCCGAAGAACCCGTCGCTCACGTTGTGCCACGAATGGCCGGCGTCGGTCGTCTTGAAGACACCGCCCCCGGTTCCCCCGAAGTAGTAGGTCAGCGGATCCCCCACGACTCCAGCCACAGCGGTGGAGCGTCCTCCCCGCGTGAACCCGACGTTGCGGAATCGGAGCCCTTCGGTGTATTCCGACGGGACGGTGACGTTGGCCTCATCGAAGTGCTCGTCGTAGTCCCGGTGACTGCCCTGGGCGAGGGCGAATGCGGGAAGCAGTGCGACCACGAGCGCGAACGGCGCGACGGTTCTCATTGGGCGGACCTCCGGATGCTGGGGGGCAAACGAACCGGCAAGTTTACCGGGGCCGGTCAGCGCGAGCCCTCGCGGAAGACGACGACCTCGTCGAGCGTCTCCGCATCGAGGATCGCCATGACGAGCCGATCCACGCCGAGCGCCACTCCGGAGCACCGGGGCAGTCCCGGGCCTTCGAGCGCGGCGAGAAGCCTCGGGTCCGCAGTGGCGGGCGGCAGTCCGAGACGCGCCCGGACCTCGTTCTCGCGGGCGAACCGGCGGCGGTGCTCGGCGGCATCCTGGAGCTCGTCGTAGCCGTTCGCGAGCTCGAGTCCCTTCCAGAAGAGCTCGAACCTCTCGGCGGTCCGGGGATCGTCATCCGCCAGCCGGGCGAGTGCGGCGAGCGGCGCCGGGTACCGGGTCACGAGCGTGGGCGGCCCGTGCGCGAGACCGGGCTCCACGAGCCGGGTGAACAGGAAGTCGAGAGCGCCCGCCCGGTCGTCCGGAGGGCCCGGATGCCCGTGCGCTTCCGCGAGCCGGAAGAGGAGGTCGTCGGGCGCGGCGAGCGGATCCGCCCCCACCGCTTCGCGGAACAGCTCGGCGTAGGGACGCACCCGGGCGCGGGGAGCGGCCGCCAGGTCGCCGAGCAGGAGATCCATCTCCCGGAGCAGTCCGGCGAGCGGCCCGAGCCGGTACCACTCCGCGATCGTGAACTCGACGCCGTGACGCGGTCCGATTTCGCCGCCGCGAAAGGCCTTGACGATGGAGAACACCGGACCGCTGCCCGCCGCCAGCAGCCGCTTGAGCGCGAACTCGGGCGAGGTGTGGAGAAAGCCGCCCCCCGCCGGAACCGACTCGAGGTGGCGGTCGGGCGTCGGGAAGGGGCCGAGAAGGGGAGTCTCGACCTCGAGATAGCCGCGGGCGGCGAGGAAACGTCGGAGCCGGGCGACGATGCGGGCGCGCTCCCGCAGGTTCGCGAGGGGCGCCGACGGGCGCCAGTCCGTGGTCGGCCCCGAGCGGGGCGGACGGCTCAGCTCTTCACCCGGGAGACGTACTCGCCGGTCCGGGTGTCGATCCGGAGCGTCTCATCGGCCTCGATGAAGAGCGGCACCCGGACCACTGCGCCGGTCTCGAGCGTGGCGTTCTTGGAGCCTCCGGTCGCGGTGTCGCCGCGAATCCCCGGCTCGGTCTCGACGACCCGAAGTTCCACGAAGTGGGGCGGGGCGACGAGGAGGACGGCGCCGTTGTAGAGGGTCACGCCGCAGTTGACGCCCTGCTGCAGCCACTTCTCCGACCCCCCGAACGCCTCCCGGGTGGCGGAGTACTGCTCGTAGGTGTTCGGATCCATGAAGTGCCACTCGGAGGCGTCGCTGTAGAGGTACTGCATCTCGGTGTCCACGACGTCGGCGGCCTCCACCTTGTCGCCGGAACGCAGCGTCTTGTCCAGGACGCGGCCCGTCTTCAGGTTCCGGTACTGGATGCGGGTGAACGCCTGCCCCTTTCCCGGCTTCACGAACTCGCACTTGACGAGAACGCAGGGGTCGCCGTCGAGGAGAACCTTGAGTCCGGTCCGGAATTCGTTCGTCGCGTAGGTGATGGCCAAGCGGAGACTCCTTGTTGGGCGATCGTACCAGTCGGCCGCGGCCAGTCAGGGTGGCGCCCCGCCGCCGGCGTCATCGTGCCGGGCGGGAGCCCGGCGCGCCGGCAACGTGCCGGGCAGGGCCGGTACCGGGAGAGCCGGCGGAGGCCGGCAGTTCGTGCGTGCCGGGCGGGGCCGCTACCGCGAGAACCGGCCCGGCGCGCCGGCAGTGCGCAGCGCCGTTCCTATGGAGCGCCCCGGTTCTCCCGGTAGGGGTTCTCCAGAGCGGCACCGCGTGTCATGCAGCAGGTGCTTTCGTGTGGAGCGCCCCGGTTCTCCCGGTAGGGGTTCTCCAGAGCGGCAATTCGCGCTACCTCTCGGCATCGCCATCGTACGCACTGCCGGGCGGGGCCGCTACCGCGAGAACCGGCCCGGCGCGCCGGCAGTGCGCAGCGCCGTTCCTATGGAGCGCCACTCTCCAGAGTGGCAATTCTCGACTCCAGCCGGATTCCATTGCGGTGCCGGTCTGGAGACCGGCGCTCCATAGAGGGGCGCTGTCATACCTCCGTGAGCAAGTGCCCCATCCGCTCCTTCTTGGTTCGCAGGTAGGCGCGGGAATGCTCGTTGGCGGGAACCTCGATGGAAACCCGTTCCTCGATGTGGAGGCCGTGCGCCTCGAGCCCGACGAACTTGCGCGGGTTGTTCGTGAGCAGCCGGATCCGCCCGACCCCGAGGTGACGGAGGATCTGCGCGCCGACCCCGTACTCGCGCTGATCGGCCCGGAAACCGAGATGCGTGTTGGCGTCCACCGTGTCGAGCCCGGTGTCCTGCATGGCGTAGGCGCGCAGCTTGTTCACGAGGCCGATGCCCCGACCCTCCTGGTTCAGGTAGAGCAGAACTCCGTTGCCCTCCTCGCCGATGGCCGCGAGCGCCGCCCGAAGCTGGGGCCCGCAGTCGCACCGCATGGAACCGAACACCTCTCCGGTGAGGCACTGGCTGTGGACCCGGACCAGCACCGGACGCTCCGGCGCGGCCTTCCCCAACTGAAGAACCAGGTGGTTCGAGCCATCCAGGGTGTTCTCGTAGGCCAGGGTGCGGAAGATGCCGAACTCCGTGGGAAGCACGGTCTCTGCGAGCCGCCGGACGAGCGACTCGTGGCGGAGCCGATGCCTGATCAGGTCGGCGACGCTCACGATCCCCATTCCGTGCGTCTCGGCGAAGGCGACCAGATCGGGCAGACGGGCCATGGAGCCGTCCTCGTTCATCACTTCGCAGATCACCGCCGCCGGATAGAGGCCGGCGATGCGAGCGAGGTCCACCCCCGCCTCGGTCTGTCCGGCCCGCTGCAGCACGCCGCCGGGACGGGCCCGCAGGGGGAACACGTGGCCCGGCCGCGCCAGATCCGCAGGCCGCGCTTCGGGAGAGATGGCGACCCGGATCGTCCGCGCCCGGTCGGCCGCCGAGATCCCGGTGGTCACGCCGCGCCGGGCCTCCACGGACACGCAGAACGCTGTCTCGAGGCTCGAGGTGTTCTCCTGAACCATGAGCGGGATCTGGAGCTCGTCCAGCCGATTCCCGGTCATCGGCATGCAGATCAGACCGCGCCCGTGCGTGGCCATGAAATTGATCGCTTCCGGCGTCACCTTCTCGGCCGCGATCGTGAGATCCCCCTCGTTCTCGCGATCCTCGTCGTCCACGACGATCACCATCCGGCCGGCGGCGATCTCGGCCACCGCCTGCCCGACGCCGAGCATCGGCGGGGTCGGCGGACGGCTTCCTGCCCGACCTTCGTCTCGATCCATCGGCTGTCGGGTCTCCGGCAAGTTGTCCCCGTCTCCCGGAGGTTTTCCGCGGTCCGACCCGGGAGAGAACAGCGGAGTCTAGCCCGGAGTCCTCATGCCCCGCCCCGCGTCCGAGTCGTATCGGACCGGGGAGAGCGTCCGAATCGCGCCCGGTCCGCCGGGGTCCGCAGGCGGAACTCCGCGAGCAGGTCGCGCCCGAGGCAGGCGTAGCGCGCCGCTCTCCGATCGGGCTGGCACGCCGGGAGAACCGCGCGGCCGGCGCCCGGAGGGCGGGCGGCGCGCGCCGGATCGAAGAGGCCGGTGCCGTCGCCCCGGCCCAGGAACCGCGGCGCCATGTAGAGCACCAGGCGGTCGGCGAGACCTTCTTCGAGAAACGCCGACGTCAACCGCGGTCCGGCCTCGACGAGCAGGGTGTGGACCCCCCGCCGGCCCAGCTCGGCGAGCGCGGCAGGCAGCGCCAGCGCGCTCGGGACTCCCGGTGGCGCCGGGCCGGCGAGCGGCGAGACGACGACCTCCACGCCGCGCCGTTCGAGCCGTCGGCGCGCAGCGCGAGACGACCGCGGCGAGGTGAGAATGAGCAGGGGATCCCGGTCCCGGTTCTCGAGGAGCCTCGCCGCCGCCGGAAACCGCAGCCGCGGGTCGAGAACCACGCGGAGCAGCGGGCGCGCCTCCCGATGCGGCCGGGCCGTCATGCGGGGATCATCGGCGACGACCGTGGCGATTCCGGTCAGCAGAGCGTCGTTCTCGCGGCGCAGGACCCGCCCGTGCCGGCGCGACTCGGGCCTCGTGATCCAGCGGACGCCGGGCGGCGCCATGACGCCGTCGGCGGAGATGGCCGCCTTCACGGTGACCCACGGTCGGCCGGTCCGGTGGTACCGGAAGAACGGCGCGTTGAGGGCCTCGGCCTCCTCCCGGAGGACGCCGGTTCGCACCTCGACCCCGGCGGCCGCGAGGCGCCGGAATCCCCCGCCCCGGACCCGCGGGTCGGGGTCCGGATGGGCGGCGACGACGCGGCGCACCCCCGAGGCGATGATGCGCTCGACGCAGGGGGGTGTCCGGCCGGTGTGGCAGCACGGCTCGAGGTTCACGTAGAGGGTCGAGTCCTCGGGCGGCGAGGCGGCGAGCACCTGCGCCTCGGCGTGCGGCCCGCCGGTGCGGGCATGGAAGGCCTGGGCGAGCACCCGGCCCCGCCGCACCAGAACCGCGCCGACAGCCGGATTGGGCGGCGCGGTGTAGCGGCCGAGCTCGGCGAGCTCGAGCGCGCGGCGCAGGAAGCGTGCGTCCACGGAACGCCATCCTACGGGGGATGCGCCAGGGGTTGCGCCGGGGCGCGCCCGCGGGCAGGCTTTCCCTCATGTTCACCGGCCTCGTCGCCGCCCTCGGGGAAATCACCGAAGTCGAGCGGGTCGCGAACGGCGTGCGCCGCATCGCCGTGCGCGCCGAGCTCCTGAGCGAGACCCGACCCGGGGACAGCGTGGCGGTCTCCGGCGTCTGCCTGACCGCGGTCTCGCGCGCCGAAGCCGGACGCCTCGCCCACTTCGACCTGGCGGCGGAGACGCTCGCCCGCTCGACGCTCGAGGCGCTCCGTCCCGGCGCCGGCGTGAATCTCGAGCTGCCGCTTCGCGCCGGCGACCGACTGGGGGGGCACTTCGTGCAAGGCCACGTGGACGCCGTCGGGGAGATCCTCGACGCCGGGGGGACCGACGAGGACTACCGCCTCGTGGTCTCGCATCCCGAACCCCGCTGGATCGTGGAGAAGGGTTCGGTCGCGCTCGACGGCGTGAGCCTCACCGTGGCTGCGGCGCAGCCGGCCCGGCGACGCTTCGAGGTCATGCTCATCCCGCACACCCGCGAGGTCACCACGCTGGGAAGCCTTCGCTCCGGCGGCCGGATCAACATCGAGTACGACATCCTGGCGAAGTACGTCGCGCAGGCGGCGGCCTCGCTCGGCCGACTCCCGCCGGGATCCTGAGTCCGGCGGCCGGTCAGGGAGTTGCGAGCGGGAAGCGGGCCACCAGCCGATGGATCGCGCCGGCGGGCGTGAGCGTGCTCGCGACGAGCCGCGCCTCCGGAACCGGGATCTCCTCTCGCGGCAGCCCGCGCGCCGCCTCCTCCCGGACGGCCCGGCGAAGCGCGAGCGGGCGCCGCAGGCGAACCAGGGTGACGTGGGGCGCGAAGCGCCGCCTCGCAGCGGGTAGGCCGGCCTCCCTCGCGACCCGCTCGCAGGCCGCGTGGAGGTTCGGGAGGCGATCTCCGTCCCTTTCCGCGACGGCCGCGAACGCGACCCGGGCGCGGCGAGGTGACGGGAACGCCCCCAGCCCGGTGACGGCGAGCCGCATCGGGTCGGGTCCGACCGGGAGCGCCGCCCGGAGACGCTCCTCCATCCGCTCCGGGTCGGGGCCGGGGCCGAAGAAGCGCAGGGTCAGGTGGATCTGTTCCTCGGGGACGACGCGGGAGCGCCCGGGCTTCCACCGAGCGGCCAGATCCGCCCCCACCCGCGCCAGCGCCCGACGCGCGGCGCCCGGGAACGGCAGGGCGACGAAGAGTCGGGGCTCGGTCACCGCGTCGGAGTCTCGAAACCGAGCGGCTCCACGCCGCCGGCGCCCTGGCGATGGCTCTCGACGGTGCGCCGCAGCAGGTTCAGCGCCGCCGCCGAGGCGAGTTGCCGGATCAGGTCCCGGTCCCCCGGAAACACGAAGCGCCGCGCCGCGTCCCGGGGGCCCGACACCGCGATCCAGACGAGGCCCACCGGTTTCTGTGCGCTCCCGCCGGTGGGGCCGGCGATGCCGGTCACGGCGAGCCCCCAGGTCCGCCCCGCCGGGCTTCCGACCCGGTCCTCGGCGAGCCGCCGGACCCCGGTGGCCATCGCGATCGCGGTCTCCCGGCTCACCGCGCCGACCGAGGCGAGCGTAGGGCGCGGGACGCCGAGCACCGCTTCCTTCGCCTGGTTGGCGTAGGTCGCGACGGCGACGTCGAACCAGCCCGACGAGCCGGGCACCCGGGTGATCCGGTCCCCGATCCGGCCGCCGGTCAGCGATTCGGCGACCGCGACCCGCTCCCCGCGCTCCGTCAGCAGCCGTCCCACGGCGTGTTCGAGGCCCTCTCCGGGGGAGCGGCTGAAGACCGCGGCCCCCAGCCGGGCCGCGATCCGGTCCGCCAGCCCTCGCACCGCCCCCGCCCGGGCGGCGGGGCCGACGACCCGGAGTTCGATCTCGCCCCCGTGCGCGAGGATCGCGAGGTCCTCGGCCGCCGCGGCGGCCGGCGTCAGATCGAGGATGCGCTCCTGGAGAGAGGACTCGGTGAGCCCGGCGACGAGCAGCGTCTCGGTCACGCGACCGGCGGCCCCCGCACCGGAGGCGCGGAGCCGGGGAGCCACCTCGGCCGCGAACATCGCTTCGAGTTCCCGCGGCGGACCGGGGAGCAGCACGAGAGCCGACCCGCCGGCGCGCGCCAGCACGCCGGGGGCGGTCCCGGCCGGGTTGGGCAGCGCCTCCGCTCCCTCGGGCAGGAGCGCCTGGAGGCGGTTCACCTCCGGCATGGGCAGACCGCGGCGCTCGAAACGCGCGCGAATCGCCTCGACCGACGGCGCGTGCTCGCGGAGCTCCACGCCGAGCGCCCGAGCCGCCGCGAACCGGGTCCGGTCGTCCGTCGTGGGCCCGAGCCCGCCGGCGGCGAAGGCCAGCGGCGCGCGGCGCATCGCGAGGCGCAGCGTCTCGACCAGCGCCGTCTCCCCGTCGGGAGCGACGGCGGCGAACTCGACCGGAATCCCCAGCTCGGCGAGGAGCCGCTTCAGCGCCGGAGTGTTCCGATCCTCACGGTCCGGCGCCAGCAGCTCGGCGCCGACCGCGACGACAGCCGCCCCCGAGATCGGAAGCGGGGCGGGAGGCAAGCGCCGGGGGCCCGCCTCAGCCGATGAAGTAGAAGGCGAGGCGCACGAGACCCCCGGCGACCAGGTCGTCGCCCATGATCCCGAACCCGTTGGGCAGCCGCTCCGCCCAGCTCACCGGCGGCGGCTTGAGGATGTCGAGCGCGCGGAACGCGAGGAAGGCGCCCACGACGCCGATCCACGACGGATCCAGGGCGATGAGCGCCAGCCACATCCCGACGAATTCGTCCACGACGACGGAGCGCGGATCGTGGGCGTTCAGGTCATGGGCGTGGCGATGGGCGGCCCATCCTCCGAAGAGGGCCACGGCGACGAAGAGTCCGATCTGAACCGGAGCGGACAGTCCCCGGGTGACCGCGAAGGCGAACAGGCCGAGGAGCGCGCCGATCGTCCCCGGAGCGACGGGCGAGCGCCCGACGAGCAGGCAGGTCGCGACGAGCTCGGCGAGGCGCGACCGCCTCCGCCGTCGGAGCGGACGCCCCGCCGGCGGGTTGTCCGGAAGCGACCAGCCCTCATCCGGGGGCTCGTCGGCCGTCTCCCCGGCCTCGCTCGTCCCGCTCCCGTCGCCCTCCTCCGGGGAGGCGCGGCGTTCCTCGGCCGCAGGTTTCGGCTCCTCCGGGGGAGGCTCCCGGCGGCGGGCGTCCGCCTCCGTGAGCCGGGCCTCGATGCGCTGGCGGATCCGGTCCCGCGCGCTCTCGCCGGACTCGCCGTCCGCTTCGGCCGGCGGGGTCTCCGGGACCGCGCTCCCGGAGGGTTCGGGCGGAGTCGAGGCGGAAGCGGATCCGGGCGCCGGATCCGAGACCCGCTGGCGGATCGCCTGGCTCCAGTGGTGCGCCGGCGGCGTCGCCGGCGCACCGGAGCGCGTGGCCCCTCCCGGGCCCGGATCGGAAGGAACCGGCCGCGGCCGCGCCCGGTTCAGCGCCTGTTCGATCCGGGCGCGAGCCGCCGCGCGCGGGTCTTCTGCTTCGCCCTTCGATCGCTCCGGCGCCGGTCTCGACGGGGCCGGGCCCGGCGAGCCGGAATCGCGGCGCTCCGGTTCGGTCAACGGGGCGAGCCTCCTGCCGGGGGAGCCGGCGAGGCGAGCGCGGGCGCGGCGAAACGCGAGGAGGGAACCGGCACGGGCGAAACCGGGACACTATAACCGGGGCCGGCGCGGCGGCGCGCCCTCTCCAGGAGGCGGTGTTCGCCTCGATCCCTGTCGCAAATCAACGAGCCCTGGACCCGTGAACCCGGACCCGCCCCTTCGCTTCGAAGCCGTTCCCAACTTCAGCGAAGGGCGCTCTCCCGAGACCCTCGCCGCTCTCGCGGAGGCGGCCGGGGATCTCCTCCTCGACCTCCATCACGACG
The DNA here is from genome assembly GCA_022822745.1 of Acidobacteriota bacterium. Taxonomy (GTDB): domain Bacteria; phylum Acidobacteriota; class Vicinamibacteria; order Marinacidobacterales; family Marinacidobacteraceae; genus JAJEAO01. The sequence continues at coordinate 55,563 of JAJEAO010000005.1, read as the reverse complement.
CCGCGCACCACCGGGCGGTCCTGACCCTCGCCGGACGGGGCGGGCAGCTCGCCGTCGCCAGCCGCGCGCTCCTCCGGACCGCCATGGAACGCATAGACCTCCGGCGCCATCGCGGCGAACATCCGAGGGTCGGCGCGCTCGACGTCCTCCCCGTCGTTCCGCTGGGGACGGCGAGCCTGGAGGACGCCGCCCGCCTCGCCCGGCGGATCGGCGCCGAGCTCGCAGCGACCGGCGACCTCCCGGTCTTCCTCTACGGCCACGCTTCCCCGACCCGGGAAGCCCTGCCGCGGATCCGGCGCGGCGGTCCGGCCGGACTGGCTCGACGGGTCGCCCGCGGCGAGATGACCCCGGACTACGGGCCGGGTCGCCTCCACCCCACCGCCGGAGCGGTCGTCGTCGGAGCGCGGGACTTCCTGATCGCGTTCAACGTGAATCTCGAGGGTGGCGGGCTGCGGGTGGCCCGCCGCATCGCGGCCCGGATCCGGAACCGCCCGGACGACCCCCGCCCCTCGCTCCGCGCCATCGGAGTGCGGCTCGCCGCCCCCGGGGAAGTTCAGGTCTCCATGAACCTCCTCGACTTCCGCCGGACCTCGGTGAAGGAGGCCTTCGACCGGGTCGAGGCCGAGGCGAGGCGGCGGGGGGCCGGCGTCCGGAGCTCGGAGATCGTGGGGCTGATCCCGGCCGCGGCGACCTGGCCGGGAATGGAGCGAGATCTGGGGCTGGCGGGGCCGCCGCGCACCGTCGAATCGGCTCTCGCCGCCGGGCAAGGCCGTTGTGCGCCGTTGTACCCTGCCCTCGTGAGGGCTGCGACGTGAGGTGTCCGTGGTGCGGCAGCGGCGAGAATCGGGTCGTGGATTCGCGCGAGAGCCGCGAAGGGGCGGTGATTCGCCGCCGCCGGCAGTGCGCCCGCTGCTCGCGCCGCTTCACCAGCTACGAGACGGTCGAGGAAGTGCCGCTCGTCGTCGTGAAGAAGGACGGCGCCCGCGAGCCCTTCGACCGGGAGAAGGTGCTCACCGGCATCCGCCGCGCCTGCGGAACCCGAATCGCGGAGGCCACGATCGAGGCGATCGCCGCCTCGATCCGGCGCAGGGTGAGCCGGAGCCCGGAGCGCGAGCTCTCGACGGCCGAGATCGGCGAGCTCGTGATGGAAGCGCTCAAGCGTGAGGACCACGTGTCCTACGTCCGGTTCGCCTCGGTGTACCGGGACTTCCAGGACACGGACGACTTCGTCACCGAGATCCGCTCCCTGCTCCACCGCCGCGCGCCGGCGGGCGCCGGGCCTCCGGACGACGGCTGAGCCCCCCACCGAGAACCGCTGCGGCGCAAGTCGCGTAAGGGAAAGCGCCACCGGGGGAACCAGAAAGCGCCACCACACTTCCCGACCGGAGGACTCTCCGATGCCGAACTCGCCAGCCAGTGTCTCGCCGGGAACGCCGAGGCCTGGCGCGAGTTCGTGGGCCGCTTTCGACAACCCATCTGGCATATCGCCTATCGCTTCACCGCCACGCCCGACGACGCCGACGAACTCACCCAGGACATCTTCATGCGCCTCCTGACTGTCCTTCCGGCGTACCGGCCCTCCGGAGGCGCCCTGGGCGCGTGGATCCGCCGGGTGGCGACGAACGCCGGGATCGATCACTACCGCAAGCGGGCGCGGACTCCACTGACGATCCCCGAGGAGGACGCGCCCGAGACCCGCGTTCCGGTGTGGTGGAGTCCGGAGTCCATCGCGGAGCGACGCGAGGAAGCCGCGCTGGTCCGGGGGCTCCTCGACCAGATCCAGCCCGAGCTCGCCGAGCCGGTCCTGCTCCGGGACATGATGGACTTCAGCTACCCGGAGATCGCCGAGCGCCTGGGCATCCCCCTCGGGACGGTGAAGTCCCGCATCCACCGGGGGCGCCGCGCCCTGGTCCGGGCGCGCCGGGCCGTCGCCGCCGGGAAACACCCGAAACCGGGCCGCGCCGCGTCGCGCCGCCGGAGGGCGATCCGATGACCACCGACCCGTTCACCGAAGCGCGGGTGACGGCTCTCGCCGCGGGGGAGCTGAGCAGCGAGGACGCCGCGGCGCTGCGAGGGGAGCTGGCGTCGAACCCCCGCCTCGCCCGCCTCTACGGAGAGATGCGGGGGATCCATCGCGCGCTCGCCGACTTCGGGGACACCGCCCCCCGGCCGGCGCCGGGCCTCGATGCGCGGATCCTCGCGGCCACGCTGCCCCGATTCCGCAGGCTCTACGGGCGGCGGACCGCCTACTGGCCGACCTGGGCGGCGGCGGCCGCCGCGATGCTCGTCGTGGGGATCCTCCAGCCGGGCCCGGTGAAGGATCTCGCCGCCGCGTTCCCGCAGGCCTCCGCCGCGATCGCCGGGCTGCGTCAGATCGCGGCGCAGCAGAGCGACCGGGCGCGCTACGACTTCGAGCTGCTTCGCGCCTCGCTGGGAGTCGCCATCGAGGGAGGCATCGTCGAGTTCGAGGATCGCGTTCGCGACTTCGAGCGCGCGACCCGGGGGCCGGCGTCACCGGACGACCCCCGGCAGACTCCTCCCGACCCTGCGAATCCTCCGGTGGAAGGAGTGGCGCCATGAACCGTTCTCCGGGCATCGCCGGGATCCTCTCGGTTGTCTTTCCCGGACTGGGGCACTTCTACGCCGGGGCCACGGCTCGCGGCTTCGCCCTCGCCGGGGGCTTCCTCGCCTTCCTGCAGGGAGCGGTGCACCACGCCACCAACATCGCCGCGCCCGCCCTCCTGCTCGTCTGGCTGTTCGGGATCGTGGACGCGATCCGGGTCACCGAGGCGAGCGTCCGCGCCCGGGCCGCCGGCGAGGAGCCGGACATCGGGTTCGACCGGCGGTGGGCGCTGGGGCTCGTGTTCGCCGGAACCGTCGGCGTGCTGTCGCTGGTGGAGGAGTTCGCGTGGGTGATCCACCTGTGGCCGCTGGCCCTCGTGTGGGCCGGGGTGCAGATGCTGCGCGGCCAGCCCATCGTGCCCGACGGCTCCGCGTTCGCCGGGCTGGTGAACCGACGACCGGCGCCGGAAGCCCCCCCTCCCCCGCCGGCGCCGGATGAAGACATCGAAATCGAGGCGAACGGCGCCGACCCGGATCGCGGCTCGACCGCGGAAGGAGAAAGGACCTCATGAGCCATCGGTCCCGTCGCAGCGCCGCGACGCCCGGCATCGTGCTGATCGTCATCGGCGCCGTGTTTCTCGCGAACAGCCTGGACCTCTTCGACATCCGCGACATCCTCCGTTCCCTGCGGGACTGGTGGCCGCTGATCCTCATTGCCATCGGCGTGAAGATGGTGAGCGACAGCCGCCGGCCTCGCCCCCGGGCGCCGCAACCGCCCGAGCCGCCACCCTCCACCTGAGCCGCGCCACCCGCCCACCGAGCCCATGAGCGATACGACGACGCCAGCAGCGCGTCCGACCGAAGCGGCGTCCGATCCGGCGCCGGAAGAGAAGCCGCGGCGGGGCTCCGGATGCGCCACCGCGCTCGGCATCGTCCTGATCCTCGTCGGCGCGCTCGCCCTGGCCGTCAATGTCCACGGCGCCCGTCTCCTCGTCGTCCTGGTGGACCTGATCCCGGTGGCCTCGGTCTGGTGGCCGGTCGTCCTGATCGCGTGGGGGCTCGGCAAGATCGTTCAGCGATTCGTGACCGGCAGGGCGCGTTTCGGGTTCTTCGAGATCCTGCTGCTGCTCTTCGTCCTGTTCGTCGGACTGGGGCTCAGCCTCGGCCGCCAGATCGTGGAGCGCTGGGGCGTCGCGGACCGGGTCCACGAGGTCCATCGCTGGGTGCGCGAGCAGGTCAACCCGGTTCCGCAGCACGCCTTCGCGACGGAGCTCGAGGCGCCCCTGCCCCCGGAAATCACGGATCTCGTCGTGGAGCTGGATGCCGGAGGCATCGTGGTCGAGGCCTCTTCGCCGCCCCGGGCGGAGGCCTCGGAGACCGAGGCTGGGGGCGCGGACGCTTCGGCGACCAACCTCGAGACGCGCGAGGTCGAAGAGGCGCCGCGAGTCGCACGGATCACGCTGAGAAAGCGGATCTGGGCGGCGACGCCGGCGCTCGCCGAGCGGCGCGCCGACGAGGCGCGCCTGGTCGTCTCCCCCGGGGGAGATCGGACGGAAGACTCACGGGAAGGCCGCCGGCTCCGCGTCACCGTCGTGGACGAGGGCGAGTCGGACGCCGCTTTCGACCTCGTCCTCGAGGTTCCGCCCGACGTGAGCGTCTCGGCGGTCACCGGCCGGGGGCCGGTCCGCGTCGAGGGCGCCTTCGCCGCGGTGACCGCCGAGGGCTCGCACGGCCCGGTCGAGGTTCGGGGCGCCGCCGGCGCCGCCCATCTCGCCGGCCGGGACGGGGCCATCGTCGCCGACGACATCGCGGGCGCGGTCACGGTGCGGGCGCACCGGGCGGTCGTGGATGTGGCCGCCGCCGGCGACGCGGTCTCGGTGGATTCCCATGGAGGCCCGGTGCGGATCGCCGGAGCGGCCGGGGTCGTCGCCGTCGAGGCTGTCGGCCCGACCGGCGTGATCGCGATCGAGGACGCGGCGAAGGCGGTCCAGGTCAACAGCCGGTTCCTCCCCGTGACGCTGCGGCGGATCGGCGGGGCGGCGAAGGTGGCCGCCAGTTTCGGCCCGGTGGTCGTGGAACGCGTCCTCGGGCCGGTGGAGATCCGAAGCGAACGCGCCCTGATCGAGGTGCGAGACGCCGAAGGAGCGGTGGACCTCGATGCGGGATCGGGGGATGTGATCGTCGAGCAGGTAGCCGGCGCGCTCACCGTCGTGACCGGCGGGGGCGACCTCTTCGCCCGCGGGCTCGGCGGCGCCGCAGTCCTCTCGGTCGGTGACGGGATGGCGTCGGTCGAGACCTTCGCTCGCGCGCTGCGCCTCTCCGGCGGCGATGGAGACCTGCGGGTCTCGACTTCGGGAGTCGGAGGGAGCATCTCGGTTTCGAGCCGCGGCGGAGACATCCACCTCGAACTGCCGACGGCGGGGTCCTTCCAGCTCGCAGTGCGCGCCGAGCCGGAGGACGTGACGAGCCACTTCGAGCTCGAATCGTCCGCGGATGACTCCAGGCTCGTCGCCTCGGTCGGCGGCGGGGGCCCTCCGGTTCTCGCGACCACCGAGGGGGGCGAGATCCTGGTCGTGGGGATTTCGGGAGGAGAGCCCCCCCGGGGCGCCTCGTCTGGCCGGATCACGACTCCCGAAGACCCGCAGGAGAAGCCATGAGCTGTCGCTGGCTCACGACGCCCGCCGTGGCGCTCTCGCTGACCGCGGGGTGCGTCGAACCAGTCGTCGAGACATCGGTGGAGATCCGGCGGCTTCCCGCCGCTCCCTCGATCGAGATCCGACTCGATCAGGGGGATCTCGAGATCCGGGAGCACGCGCTCCCCGAAGTGGAGATCGAAGTCGAGCGGTGGTCGAGGGCGCTTTCGCGCGAGGCGGCAGCCTCCGCCCTTCCGGCGATCGTCGTCCAGACCGACGGGGAGGATGCGGAAACGCTCCGGATCCGCGGCCGGAACCTGCTCGGCGGCGCCTTCCGGCTCGGGGAGTCCGTCGGGCTGCGGCTCACGATCCGCACCGCCCCGGGAACGGCAATCAAGGCGTGGACCGGGGATGGACGCATCGAGCTGTCCGGGCTGACCGGCCCGGTGGAGGCGGTGACGGCGAGCGGGCCGATCGAAGCCGAGTCGCTTCGCGCCGGGGCCTCCCCGGCGCAACTCCGAACCGGAGACGGACGGATCGACGGGAAGGATCTCGAGGGTCGCTTCGTCGCGGAGACGGCGGACGGAAGAATCGGCCTCGCCGGTCGGCTCCAGCAGGTTCGGGCGGTCTCGGGCGACGGCCGGGTCACGGTGACGGCTCGGTCCGCCGCGGCGCCCGCTCCCCGGGGCGTCTGGGAACTCCGATCGGCGGACGGCTCGGTGCGCCTGACGCTTCCCGCCGAGGCCGCCGCCCTGGTCTCGGCCGCGGGCGAGCCCGACGAGGACGAGGAGACGGGGAACGGAGACGACTGGGAAGAGCGCGCTGCGGTCCGGTTCGCCGAATTCGGCGAGGGCCCCGCCGCCCGCGTGCTGCTCCGGCCCGGGTCGGGCCATGAAGCCCGTCTGGATCGCCGCAGCGGCGAGGACGGGGAGGCGCGGCGCGGCGCCGGCCGCCGCAGACCGTAGAATTCGGTTGATGTCCCAAGCCATTCGCCACACCGACCTCGAGGGCGCCACCCTCCTCAATCGCGGCAAGGTCCGCGACATCTACGAGGTGGAAGGCAACCTCCTGCTCGTCACGACCGACCGGGTCTCGGCCTTCGATGTCGTGCTCCCCGAGGGCATCCCGGACAAGGGCCGGGTGCTGAACAGCATCAGCGGGTTCTGGCTGCGCAAGACCGCCGGAATCGTCAGCAACCACCTGATCTCGGACGACGTCGGGGAATACCCCGATGCGCTGGCGCCGGGGAAGGCGGTGCTCGAGGGTCGCTCCATGCTGGTCCGGAAGCTCAGCCCGGTGCCGTTCGAGTGCGTGATGCGGGGGTTCCTCTACGGCTCCGGATGGAGGGAGTACCAGCGGGAGGGCGGCGTGTGCGGCATCGAGCTCCCGAAGGGGATGCAGCTCGCCGAACGGTTCCCCGAGTCGCTGTTCACGCCCGCCACCAAGGCCACCGAAGGGCACGACATCAACGTCAGCGAGGAGTACATGGCGAACGAACTCGGTCGCGAGCTGACCGAGCGCCTCCACCGGGTCTCGCGGGACATCTACGAGAGCGGGGTGGAATGGGCCGCCGAGCGGGGCATCATCATCGCGGACACGAAGTTCGAGTTCGGCCTCGACGAGGACGGCGAGCTCCATCTCATCGACGAGGTGCTCACGCCGGATTCCTCGCGGTTCTGGCCCGCCGACGACTACGCCCCCGGGCGACTTCAGGCCAGCTTCGACAAGCAGTACGTGCGGGACTACCTCGACACGCTCGACTGGAACAAGGAGCCGCCCCCGCCGCACCTGCCCGACCGGGTGGTCCGCGGCACGACCGAGCGGTACCTCTCGATCTACGAGCGCCTCACCGGTTCGCCGCTCCCGGCCCTCCGCTTCAGCGACTGACTCCCGCGGGCGCACGCCGGGCTCCCCCGCTGGACGCCCCCCGCTGGACCAGTCCGGGATCGCGGCGCGGCCTCCGGGGAGAGATTGCGGCTACTCGTCAGCCACTCCAGCCACGCGGGAGTGTCCGGCAGGAGCCGCGCCGACCTCTTCCTCCCACCGCTCCAGCTCGCTCTCGGGAAGCGGATCGAAGAAGCGGTCCGGAACCCGGACCTGACCGCGGAGGGCGCCGAACTGCCGCCTCCCCCGGGGCCGGAGCGGAACGAGCCGGGCGATGGGTCTGCCGTTCCGGGCGATCACGACTTCCCTTCCCCTCTCGGCGTCCAGCAGGAGACGGGAGAGGTGCGTCCGGGCTTCACGCACATCGAAAGTGGCCATGAGGAGAGCCTCCGTATGCCGGATTCCAGTCCGCAAGCGGACTATTCGGGGAGGAGCGCTCCGGTCGCGAGTCCGGGAACCCCGGGGTCGGCGCCGGTGACCCGCACCGGGCGGATCCGGTTCGCGAGCGGCGCCTCCGAGACGGCGGCGACCCGCAGGTAGTTCGGCGTCAGCCCGGTCCACCGCCCGGTGGCGTCCTGCTGCTCGAACAGGACATCCACAGTCTGACCCCGGTGCCGGCGCGCGAACTCCCGGCGCCTCCGGTCCGAACGCGCCCGCAGCTCGCGGCTCCGCTCGGCGATGACCTGGGGCGGAAGGTGTCCCGGCAGGCCGACCGCCCGCGTCCCCGCGCGCTTCGAGTAGCTGAACACGTGGTAGTAGGCGAACGGCAGCTCGTCGAGGAACCGGCAGGTCCGGTCGAACGCCTCGTCGGTCTCGCCCGGATAACCCACGATCACGTCGGTTCCGAGCCCGAGTCCGGGGATCCCGGCCGCGGCGCGCTCCACGAAATCGCGGTAGTCCTTCGTGGTGTAGCGCCGACCCATGCGCTCGAGAACCTCGTCGTCCCCCGACTGGATCGGCAGGTGGAGGTACGGGCAGAGCGCGCGCCCGGCCGCCATGCCTTCCAAGAGCCGATCCTCGACCGTCGTCGGTTCGATCGAGGTGATCCGGATCCGCTCGACGCCCGCGATGGTCTCGAGATCGTCGGCCACGTCCGCGAGAGTGCGCCCTCCGCTCCGGTAGCGGCCGATGTTCACTCCGGTCAGGACCAGTTCCCGGTAGCCCCCCGCCGCCAGCTCGTCGGCCTCGCGGTGGATGTCCTCGAACCGGCGGCTCCGCTCGCGCCCCCGGGTGTAGGGGATGATGCAGAACGAGCAGAAGAAGTCGCAGCCGTCCTGGACCTTCAGGTTCGCGCGGGTGGCGTCGTAGCGCCCGGTGGAAGGCACTTCGAACTCGTGGCGGGAGATCCGGGCCGAGTGGAGGACGACCGGCTCGGGCAGCTTCCGCGGCCGCAGCAGGTAGTCCGCGAACGTGTCCTTGAACTCGGTCCCGACGATCATGTCCACGCCGGGGATCTCGCGGATCGCATCGAGTCCCGACTGGGCGTAGCAACCCGCCACCACGACGAAGGCTTCCGGCGAGCGCCGCAGCGTGCGCCGGACCATGTTCCGGCAGCTCGCCTCGGCCCGGTGGGTCACGGAACAGGTGTTGATGACCGCGACATCGGTGGGTTCGCCCCACCGGGCGATCGTGTAGCCTTTCGCGGAAAATTGGCCCGCCCACACGGCGGCTTCGGTGTGGTTGAGACGACAACCCAGCGAGGTGAAAGAGGCTCGCGGCATCCGCGGGAGTCTAGTCAGCGCGGGGAAGGAGAGCCGCCATGGGCACCCTGGGACTCGCAGCCGTAGCGCTGACTCCGATCCTGGTCGTCGCCGTCTTCCTCGTGGGCCTGAGGTGGCCCGCCTCGCGGGCCATGCCGCTGAGCTGGCTCGCCGCCGTCGTGCTGGCGTGGGGGGTCTGGGGCGTCACCGGCACCCGGATCGCCGCCGCCTCGATCAACGGCCTCTGGGTCGCGGCGACGCTCCTCTACATCATCTTCGGAGCGCTTCTGCTCCTCCACACCCTGCGGGAGAGCGGCGCTCTCGCGGTGATCCGGCAGGGCTTCATCGGCATCACCCCGGACCGCCGGATCCAGGTTCTCCTGATCGCGTGGCTCTTCGGCGCCTTCATCGAGGGCTCCGCCGGGTTCGGCACCCCGGCCGCCGTCTGCGTGCCGCTGCTCGTGGGCCTCGGCTTCCCTCCGCTCTCCGCGGTCGTGGCCGGGATGCTGATCCAGTCCACCTCCGTCTCCTTCGGCGCCGCGGGGACCCCGATCCTGATCGGCGTCTCGACCGGTCTGAGCGGCTCGGAGGCGGTGATGGCCTACGCGGAGAGCCTCGGCTACAGCGACTGGACCGCGTTCCTCCACTTCATCGGCATCCGCATCGGCATTCTGCATGCCGTCGCCGGCACACTCGTCCCGCTGATCGTGGTGGCCACGATGACCCGGTTCTTCGGGGAGCGCCGCAGCTTCACCGAAGGTCTGCGGGTCTGGCGGTTCGCGCTGTTCGCCGCCCTCGCGATGACGGTCCCCTACCTGATCCTGGCGGTCGTACTCGGTCCGGAGTTCCCCTCCCTGCTCGGCGGCCTGATCGGTCTCGGCATCGTGGTGACCGGGGCCCGGCGGGGTCTTTTCATGCCGCCTCCGGAGGACCACTTCGAGTTCCCGCCCCGCAACGCGTGGGAGGCTGACTGGACCGCCGACCGGGAGACCACGATGGCCGATGGTGTTCCGAGCCGTCCCATCTCGCCGGTCGCGGCCTGGATGCCCTACGCCGTCGTCGGGCTGCTCCTCGTCATCACGCGGCTCCCGGCCCTGCCGCTCCGAAGCTGGCTCTCCGGGATCGTGGTCGGCTGGCCCGACATTCTCGGCAGCGGGATCAGCGCCAGCGCCGCCCCGTTCTTCCTCCCGGGAACGACCTTCGTCGTCGCCTCGCTGTTCGCCGTCGTCTTCCATCGGATGCGCGGCGCGCAGTTCGGAAGCGCCCTCTCGCACTCGCTCTCCAGCACCGGGCTCGCCTCGGTGGCGCTCGTCTTCACCGTGCCCATGGTCCAGGTCTTCCTGAACACCGGGAACGGAACGGCGGGCTTCGCCTCCATGCCCATCGCGCTGGCCGAGGGCGCGGCGCAGATCGCCGGGTCGGCGTGGCCCTTCTTCTCCACGTTCATCGGAGGCCTCGGCGCCTTCGTCGCGGGCAGCAACACGGTGAGCAACATGATGTTCTCGCTGTTCCAGTTCGGGGTCGGCGAGCGGCTCGGCGTGGACCCGGGCTGGGTGGTCGCGCTCCAGGCGGTCGGGGGCGCGGCGGGCAACATGATCTGCGTCCACAACGTGGTCGCCGCCTCCGCCGTCGTCGGGCTGATCGGGCGGGAAGGCGCGGTGATCCGCCGCACGCTGGTTCCGTTCGTTTACTACGCGCTGCTGCCCGGCGCGCTCGGCTACTCGATCCTCTGGTCCGCGACCCGCGGCCTGATCAACGCCGGGACCGTCGTCGTCGTCGCCATCTTCGTCGGCGCCGCGATCTGGATCGCCCGCCACCAGCGGCCGAACCGGTAACTCTGCCCGGTCCCCCCCGCGGTCGCGGGATCCCGCGACCAGACTCCCTGGCGCCCTCGGCGAATCCGTTCCAGCCCGGCGCCGGAGCGCTCCCGCCGGTCCTCGCCGGTCGCGACCGGGAACTGGCGCTGGCCCGGGAGGCCCTCGATCTCCTCGCCACCGGACGCCGCCCGCCCCGCGGCCTCCTCCTGTTCGGTCCCCGGGGGAACGGAAAGACGACTCTGCTGGTCCACATCGCCCATCAGGCCCGTCGGCGGGGCATGAGAGCCGAGGAACTTCCCGCGGAATGCATCGAGTCGAAGGGAGAACTCGTTCGATGCCTGCGCGAACGCGCCGGGTTGGCGGAGGAGCGCATCACAGGAGCACAGGTCGCAGGCTTCGGCATCTCCACGGCGCTTTCCGAGCCGACCCCGGACATCCCCGAGATGCTGCTGCGCTGGATCGAACTCGATAGCTCTCCTCTGGTTCTCCTGCTGGACGAGGCGCACGTCATCCATCCGGAGGCGGGCGGCGCCTTCTTCCGCGCCGTCCAGCGCGCGACGGCCCGCGAGCTGCCGTTCCTCCTGATTGCCGCCGGCACTCCCGATGCGCCCCGCCGAATCCGCGCCTGCGGCGCGTTCACCGAGCGGATGCTCCAGCGCGTGGGCATCGGTCGTCTCGCCAGGCCGGAGACCCTTCGCGCTCTCGTCGAACCGGCCCGGAACAGCGGGCGCCCCCTCGAAGACCGCGCCGCCGGGCGACTGGCGGCCGAATCCCGGGACTACCCGTTCTTCGTTCAGCTCCTGGGCCGCGCCGCGTGGGACACCGCCGCCCGATCGGGAACGGGACGGATCGCGCCCGAACACGCGGAAGCGGGCATCGCGGCCGTCGCGCCGGAAATCGGGGAGCTCTACGAGGAGCGGCTCGACGAGGCTCGCTCCCGAGCGGTCGAGTCCGTTCTGCCGTCACTGGCCGCGCGATTCCACCGTCGCGGCGGCCGCCCTCTGTCGGCGCTGGAAGTCGGACCGCTCATGCGCGAACTCGCTGCCGAAACCACACCCCCCGGCGACCCGTCGCGGCTCCTGGAGACCCTCTCCGACCTCGGCGTCCTGTGGCGAAGCGCGGCCGGCTGGGAGCCCGGGATCCCGAGCTTCATCTCGTACGTGCGACGAATCGCCGCCGGCGGGACGCCGCGCCCCTGATCCGGTCGAGACCGGATCACCGTCGAGACCGCAACCCTCGTCGGCGCCACAGTCTTCGTCGGCGGCGGACGCCGACCCGCGACGGCAGGGGCGCTGGTCGGCCGGCCAGCGGAGGCTCGGATCCGATCAGAGCGCCAGGGAGAACGCGCCGTCCGCGCCGTTATAAATCAGGACGCACTGGGAGAGCACATCTCGCCCGATCAGAGCGACCAGATCCTGGGGAGCCAGTCTCGCCCCGTAGGCGCGGTGTTTCGTCAGGCTGATGTCCCAGCCGACGAATTCGAGACGACAGGCATAGATGGGGGTCGGCTCACCCTCATGCGTTGCCGACGTGATCCGGCCGGTATCGACCGTGCGAAGACCCGCCCACTCCGCCGCCTCCACGTCAACGCAGGTGAAGGCGGCCCCCGTGTCGATCATGGCCCATCCGGTCACCGGAGCCGGTACGGGCAGGCCGCGCTTCGTCAGGGATCGAACCTGCGCTTCCGCGGGCCGCAGCGCAATCTGGCAACGGGGACCGACGTGAGTCAGGGCGGCGGCGCGCCCGCCGCCTTCTGCCTCAACGCGACTGTTGAGGATCGGCAACGAGAGGAAACCCGAGCGACAGAGCCGGGATGTTCAAGGGTGGCGGATCGTCGGGCTCCAGCACAGAGCGCACGAGAAAATCGCTCGTGGGAAAACGATCGAGTCCCGCGTCCACTCCGGCGTTGAATGTCTCGAACGCTCCGTACACTCGCTCACCCTGGATCAGGAGATAGCGGCCCGGATATCGGGCCGCAAGATCCTCCACGTTCGCCTGGAGGAAGGCCCTCTCCCGGGCGAGTGGGTCAGCGGCCGCCGCGCCGGTCGCCTGCTTCGCAACTTCCATGAGTTGTGGTTCCTCCCTGTCAGTGTAGCGCCCCGAAGGCGCCGGCTTCATGGACCGAACAGGGACCGGCCGTCGGTGTCCGGCGGCGGCGGGACGCCGAGCAGATCCAGCACCGTGGGGGCGATGTCCCGGAGCGCGGCGGGGGCGGCGAGAGGCAGGTCCGACACCAGCACGCCCGCGGTGTCCTCCATGGAACAGTGGTCGCCGCTCCAGTCGTCCAGGTTCGGCGTGATCGCCGCCTCCGGGAAACCCCCAAGCGTGCTCTGCCAGCCGATGCGGTAACCCGGCTCCAGCCCGAGGATCAGATCGGGCGCCTCCTCGACGAACTCTCCTTCGTAGATGTCCTCCCGCCGGTGGACGACGCGCACCACCGGCTCTCCGGTCTCGGGATCACGGAAGGCGAGGAGGTCCCGGATCAGCCGCTCGGCAAGATCATCCCGGCCCGCCCCCGGCTCGACGACGCCCTGCGGCTCGCGCCCCCGCTGGTTGAAGTAGATCCCCGACAACCCCAGCGCGAACGCCTCGCTCCGGCTCCATTCGACTCCGGGGAAGAACAGCGCATCCGGGTCGAACAGGTCCTCGAGTCTCCTCTCCTCCGACTCGGCGGGCGGCCGGAGATAGCCGTTCTGCGCCAGCCAGGTGTTCACGTTGAACTGCTTGCGAAACGAGTGGAAGCCGTGGTCCGAGACGACGAGGAAGCGGGTTCCCGGCGGCGCCGCGGCGACGGCTTCGCCCACGATGCGGTCCATGTCCCGGTAGGCCTCTGCGATCTCGCCGCCGTAGAGCTCGGCGAGCTCGTGGTCGTGGTTCGGATGCTCCTCGTCGGCGAACCGGAACATCATGTGCTGGACCCGGTCGGGGAACAGGAACACCGAGACCAGCAGCTTCCAGTCCTCCTCCCGGATCGCATCCAGGAGCAGCCGCTCGTTCGTCTCCCGGGCGAAACGGGTGTCCTCGAGGAAGGCCTCGAAGTCGAGATCTCCGTCGCGAAGTGGATTCGTCACGATCTTCCAGCCGATCGTCTCGTAGCGTCCGGAGCGCTCCGCGAGGTCTCCGGCGAACCCCGGAGGCCACGACAGATCCACGATCGGCGGCAGTCGCTCGGGGTCGAAGTTGATCGGCTCCATGTAAACCGTCGTGTTCGGTTCCAGCGCGAGCAACCGGAAGCGGGTCAGCCCGTACACCCGGACCATCGGGTTCAGGGCGAAGGAGACCGGAACGAAGTCGGACCACTCCCCGACCGCCAGCCCGACCGTGGTCCCGCTCACCTCGATCGAGAGCGTTTCCCCGCTCCGGCGAAAGACGACGGGGATCTCGACCTCGGACTGCTCCCGCTCGTCGGGGGACTCCGTGAAATCCCGCGGGCCGCGGACGATGCTGCGGGCGACTCCATCCTCGAACCGGATCGGAAAACGCGTCCCTCCGGTCTCGGTGGACTCCTCATCGAGCAGGTCGGTCGTGTACACGGACCAGAGGCCGAACGACTTGCGGACGTCGGGAGTCCCGAACCCCGCGAGGATCCGGGCGCCGGGCGATTCGGTCACCGGAAACTCCATGGGCGCCATGAGCGCGACGGCAGGCACGCCGGCAGCGCCGGCGACCGCCCAGAACGCCGGCCCCTGCCGGGCCCGGACCGCCTGCGGCGCCGCGTCGGGCAGGAAGATCGCGACCGGACCGAGGATCCCGAGGACGAGGAGGCCGGCGACGGCCCGCACCCGAGCCGCACCGAAGCGGTTCCCCGCGAGCCGACCCCCGACCACCGCGGCGAGCGCTGCAAGGAGCCCGAGCAGCGCGACGCGCGTGAGCATTCCCGGAAGACGCAGCGTCCCCTGCCGCACGAGCGCGATCCGCGGCGCGTACCCCCCCTCTCCCCGCTCGAGGAAGTCGAAGATCCGGGTGCGCCCCGGGTTCATGCCGGTGGCGAAGGTGGCCCAGGCCACCGGGGACTCCGAGGGCCTCGTCGTCTCGAGCGGCGCCAGCGTCCCCTGCGCGCCGAGGGCGGCGAGGTGAGGCAGCTCTCCGTCGGCGATCATGGCCGCGATCGTGTCCGGGTCGGCGCCGTCGAACCCGAGCACCATGACCCGCTCCGGGCCGGGCGCCCTCCCCTGCCCCGCCAGGACGGTCGGCGGAGCGAGCGCGAGAAAGAGCGGGAGGAGAAGAGGAACGGAACCCGGAAGGCGCATGGCGGCGAGATTACCCACCGGGGTCCGGAGACAGGCGCTCGATCCGGACGGAAGGGAGCCCCGCCGCGGCAAGCCGACGGTTCAGACGCGGCAGATCCTCCCCGAGCAGGCGACCCATGCGGCCGAGGTGGGCGTCCAGCTCGACCGAGAGCTCCTCGAAGACCGCGCGGTAGGCAGCGAGCGGGGTTCCGTCGCCCCGCTCCAGGTGGCTGCGGAGGCCGGTGAGCCGGTCGTTGAGCTGGATCGGGAACGCGATCTTGTCCTTGGGGCTCTGGTTCCGGAGCTGGTAGAGCTCCCCCGCGACCGCCTCGACCTCGGCGGCGAAGCGGGACGCCTCCGCCCCGAGCTCCTCCCGCCCGGTCCGGGCGAGAACCCGCTCGATCTGCCAGCTCAGGTCCCGCGCCAGAACGACGGCCTCGTTCGCCCGGCTTTCGGCGTCCCGGATCGCAATCGCGAGTCGGAACTGATCGGTGAACGCGGCCTCCGGCAGATCCGCGAGAGCGGGGTCGCGTCGAACCTCGAAGACCTGCTCCCGGGTGACCCCGGCCGCGGTAAGCCGCGCCCGGTAGCGCCCCGGCGGCGCCCACGGCCCCACCGCCGGATTGCCGCCCTCCAGCACGATCCCGTCGAAGGTCACGGCGCCCGGATAGCGGAGATTCCAGCGGGCCCGATGGACGCCCCCCTCGAGCCGTTCGTCCACCAGCGTTCGCACCGGCTCGCCGTCCTCGGTGAGGATCTCGAGCCGCGCCGGACCCCCGGAGCCGCCCAGGTGGAAATCCAGCACCGCGGGAACCGATCGCCGGACGGCGGCGGCGGGCCGGAAGAGGTGCGCCTCGGCGGCGGCGACTCCCTCGTCGAGCTGGCGCAGCGTCTCGATGTCGTCGAGCACCCAGAACGAGCGCCCGTGGGTGCTGATGACCAGGTCGCGCTCCTCCACGACGATCCCGGTGACCGGCGTGTCGGGCAGCCGGAGGGAGAGGTCGCTCCAGTGCGAACCCGCGTCGAAGGAGACGAACACGCCGCGCTCGGTTCCGGCGTAGAGGAGCCCGGCGCGGGCCGGGTCCTCCCGGAGGACGCGCACGAAGGCGCCATCCGGGATGGCGTCCCCGATCCGCGTCCAGGTCGCGCCGTAGTCCTCGGTCTTCCATGCGTACGGCGAGCGGTCGTCCATCTCGTAGCGGATCCCGGCCACCAGCGCCCCGGCCGGATCGTGCGGGGACGCCTCCACGCTCATGACGCGGGTGTGGGGCGGCAGGTCGGGAGGCGTGACATCCCGCCAGACCCCGCCGCCGTCGCGGGAGAGGTGGACGAGGCCGTCATCCGATCCGGTCCAGATCGTCTGCGGGTCGTGGGGAGAGAGCCCGATCGAGTAGAGCGTGCCGTAGATCTCCGGCCCGTCCTGGTCCTTCACGATGGGTCCGCCGGAGTCGTCGAGCGTCTCGGGTTCGGCGCGGGTCAGATCCGGGCTGATCCGGACCCACGAGGCGCCCTCGTCGGCGGACCGCCACAGGTGCTGGGACCCGACGTAGAGCGCGTGCGGCGGGTCCGGCGCGACCGCGATCGGGTAGGTCCAGTTCCACCGCTCGGGCATCCCGCGGGCGGGCTCGCCCATGACGATGCGCGGCCACGGCTGGATGTCGGCGATCCGGCCGGTCGCCCGGTCGTAGCGCGTGAGCGTGTTCGTCGCGCCCGCGTAGAAGATCCCCGGCTGCGACGGGTGCGGGGTGACGTAACCGCTCTCGCCGCCGCCCACCGCGTACATCCATTCCGTGGGCGGGCTGCGGGGATTCCGCATCGGGGAGGCCTCGGAAGAGACGCACACGGTCGTGTTGTCCTGCTGTGCCCCGCAGACGTGGTACGGGAAGTCAGGGGTCGTGGAAAGCCGGTAGATCTGCGCCGTCGGATAGCGCATCGAGGTCCAGGTGCGGCCCCCGTTCACCGTGACCACCCCTCCCCCGTCGTTGCCGTTGATCATGCGTCGCGGGTTCGTCGGATCGATCCAGAGGTCGTGGTGGTCGGCGTGGGTCTCGGGCACGCTTTCGAGCGTCCTGCCGCCGTCCGTGGAGCGCATCAGGCGGAAGTTCAGGATGTAGAGGGTGTCGCGCTCCACCGGATCGGCCACGAGGCGCTGGAAGTAGAAGGCGCGCTGCCAGATGTCCCGGTGGCCGTTCACGAACTCCCACGACGCGCCCCCGTCGTCGGATCGGTAGAGCCCGCCCCGCTCGGCCTCAAGATTGGCCCAGACCCGGTCCGGATCGGCGCCCGAGACAGCCACCGTGATCTTGCCGAGCAGGCCCCCGGGAAGGCCCGGGTTGCGCGTGATCTCCCGCCAGGTGTCGCCGCCGTCGTTCGACTTGAAGATCCCGGATCCCACGCCTCCGCTCGAGAGATGCCACGGCCGCCGATGAACCTCCCACAGCGTCGCGTAGAGGATCTCCGGATCGGTCGGACTCAGGATCAGATCCGCGGCGCCGGTGCGCTCGTCGCGGAAGAGCACCCGCTCCCAGGTGGCTCCGCCGTCTCCGGTCCGGAAGACGCCCCGCTCCGGATTCGATCCGAACGGGTGGCCGAGCGCCGCCACCCACACCCGGTCCGGGTCCGTCGGATGGATGCGGATGCGCCCGATCGCCTGGGTCTCGGCGAGACCGAGATGCCGCCAGGTTCCGCCGCCATCGTCCGAGCGGTACACGCCGTCTCCCTGGAGGACGTTCGCCCGAAGCTGGACCTCGCCCATGCCGATGTACACGATGTCGGGGTCGGAGGGCGCCATGGCGACGGCCCCCACCGAGGCGCTCCCGATCTGTCCGTCGGTGACCGGCGCCCAGGTGATCCCCCCGTCCGTGGTCTTGAACAACCCGCCGCCGGTCGCCCCGAAGTAGTACTCGAAGGGCCGGTCGGCATGGCCGGCGACCGCGATCGAACGGCCCCCGCGATCCGGCCCGATCGAGCGCCACTCCAGGGGCGGCAGCAGCGCGAGCGGTTCCCGGGCGCCGGCGAAGGCGGAGCCGGCGATCAGTCCGGTGGCGGCGAGGAGCGCGGGCAGCGACAGACCCTCCGACTTCCGGCGCGGCCGGACGGGCTTCGGGATCCGGGGGCGGGACGATCCATTCATGTCCCTATTCTGCGGCCGGTGAACCGCGCGTCAGCCTCGGAGGCCTTCGGGCCGCGCGTGACGGCCCCACGCCCTCGCCGGGGCCCCGCGGAGAGGACCGTTCGAAGCGCGGAAGCGAACGGACCCTCGGATAGCATTCGGCGCCCATGCCCAAGCGCCGCGTCCTCCCGATTCTCCTCTTCGCCTGCGCCGTGATCCCGATGGACGCCTCGGCGCAGGGCATCGAGATCCTGCCGCAGTACCAGGCGGAGCTGGATGCGATCCGCGCCGACCCGAGGGTGGGCGCCGCGCTCGACGATGTCCTCGCCATGGACCCGGAGAACGAGCGGCGGCTGATCGAGCTCACCGAGATCGAGGCGCCGCCGTTCATGGAGGAGGAACGGGCCGCGCACTACCGCGGCATGATCCGCGGTCTGGGGCTCGAAGCCGATCTCGACGGCGTCGGCAACGTGATCGCGCGGCGCGCCGGTTCCGGTGGCGCCCGCACCGTGGCAGTGGTGGCTCACCTCGACACGGTGTTCCCGAAGGGGACCGATGTGACCGTCCGCCGCGAGGGCGACAAGCTCATGGCTCCGGGGATCGCCGACGACACGCGCGGCCTGGTCACGATGCTCACGATCATGGAGCTGATGGACCGCCACGGTCTCGAGACCAGCGACGATGTGCTGTTCGTCGGGTCGGTCGGCGAAGAAGGGCTCGGCGATCTCCGCGGCGTGAAGCACCTGTTCCGGGAAGGGGCGCCCGAGATCCACGCCTTCATCGCCATAGACGGCACGAGCAACACCCGGGTCCTGAACCACGCGAT
Organism: Acidobacteriota bacterium; assembly: GCA_022822745.1. Lineage (GTDB taxonomy): Bacteria > Acidobacteriota > Vicinamibacteria > Marinacidobacterales > Marinacidobacteraceae > JAJEAO01. Next base: position 36,800 of record JAJEAO010000005.1, on the reverse strand, counting down.
CGGCTCGCACCGCTACCGGGTGAGCTTCCGCGGGCCCGGCGGACATTCCTGGGGCGCGTTCGGGCTCGGCAACCCGGCCCACGCGATGGCCCGGGCGATCAAGCTCTTCGATGACCGCGCCGGCGAGTACGTGACCTCCGGGGCGAAGACGACCTACAACATCGGCCGCATCGGAGGCGGCACCTCGATCAACTCGATCCCTGCCGAGAACTGGATGGAGGTGGACATGCGCTCCATGGAGCCGGGCCGCCTCGACGAGATAGACGCCATCTTCCAGACGGCGATGCGCGACGCCCTCGCCGAGCAGAACGAGCTCCGTCGCGACGGCCAGGAGCTGACCGTGGATATCGAGATGATCGGAAACCGCCCGTCGGGCATCGTCCCGGTGGACACTCCGCTCATCCAGCGGGCATTCGCCGCGACCCGGGCGGTCGGCGCCCAGCCCGAGCTGAGCATGGGCTCCACCGACTCCAACGTGGCGATCTCGCTCGGCATTCCCGCCACCACGATCGGGAGCGGCGGCGAGGGGTTCGGCGCCCACTCGCTCCACGAGTGGTGGGCGAACCGGGACGGGCATCTCGGAATCCAGAAGGCGATGCTCCTGATCCTCGCCGAAGCCGGCTTCGAGCCGCAGGCCCCGTAGCGCACCGGTTCCCGTTCCATGGCTGCGTGCGAATTCGACTTCCGGCTCTCGGTGACGCCGGACCGACTCCTTCCCGCGCTCCGCGCCGACTTCGCACGATTCGGGGGCACGATCACCGGGGACGTTGGTCCCGGCGCGGGGCCCGGATTCGGGGAGTTCTCGTTGCCGACGCCGCTCGGCGAGTTCGCCGGGATCTGGGAGATCGCGGAGACCGGGAGCGGGGGCTGCTCCATTCGCATCGAGCTCGATCATAAGCCGATGTTCGTCCCCTGCGCGGCGGTCGAGGAACACCTCGCCCGGAGACTCGCCAAGGCCACCGCCACCGTCTGACCTCCGGGCGCGCCACTTGCCGGCGCTCCCCCCGGCCGGCGCGCCACTTGCCGGCGCCCCCCGGCGAGAATCAGCCGCCGCGCGACACGAAATCCACAATCAGCCGAGTGTCCGTTGCCTCGGCGTAGCGGCGAAGCGTGGCAACGGAAGGCGATACCCTGCCCCCCTCGAGTCGCGCGACCGCCGACTGGGTCGTGCCCAGGCGTCGAGCCAGAGCTGCCTGCGTCAGGTTCGCCGCCTGGCGAGCCCGGACGAGGGCCTCGACGAGCGTGTAGTCCTCGTCGGCGCGCGCATACTCCTCGCGGAACTCAGGGTCCCGCATGAAGCGCTCCTTCAGATCTCTCAGTTTCGTCATGTCGTCACCTGCCTCATTCGCTGCCGGGCGGTTACAAGCGCACGGAGCGGCGTCTTGCGCGATTTCTTCGCGAAGACGTGCAGCACGACCAACCGTCGGCCTGCTGCCGTCACGTAGATTCCTCGTGCGATGGCCCGGTCGGCCCGCACCCGAACTTCCCACAGCCTGCCTTCGAGGTGCCGGGCATGCGGTGCGCGCAGGCCCTCGATTCCGACATTCTCCACCACTTCGAACAGCCGAACCATCTTGGCGCGCAACGCAGTTGGCAAGGCCTCGAGTTCGGAAACGACGGCAGGCACGGTCTCGACAGTCCAGCTCACCGACGATTTATAGCGTATCCGCTATGTCCCTGCAACCTCAAGCTCCCGCGGAGCAGGCTCACGCCAGTTTGCGGAGCCGTGGATCCTCCAAGCGGATCGAGCCTCTTCTGGCTTACGCGCCGCGCCCGGATCCTGGCGCTCAACGATCATCCTCACTCGATCCATCTGACCCGGTGCCGCCGTCGCCGAAGCGGATGCGGCCCCCGACGCGGAGATCCGAGGACGGGGATAATCGCCCGGGCACTCGCCCGAGTCGAGCCCTGCCACAGCCTCCCCCCCTCCTTTGATGACCTCCGATCCCGCGAACCGATCCGGCCTCACCCGGACGCTCGGCCTCGCCGGGCTGGCGGCCACCGGCATCTGTTCCATGCTCGGGGCCGCGATCAACGTGATGCCGTTCACGCTCAGTCGCAGCGTTCCCGGGATCGGCCCCCATGTCCTCGGCGCCTACGCGCTCGCGGCGGTCCCGGCGCTCCTCGCCGCGCTCGCCTACGCCTCCCTCGGCGCGGCGATGCCCCGCGCGGGCGGCAGCTACGTGTACGCGAGCCGGGCACTGAGCCCGTTCTGGGGTTTCGCGGCCAGCTTCTCGCAGTGGTTCGGCCTCTCCATCGCCATCGGAGTCGTCTCGTATCTCATCGTCCCGTTCCTTCGCGACTTCGTCCTGACGCTCGGCATGGACGGACTGGCCGCGCTGCTCGAGACCGGGGCGGTGCGCCTCACGATCTCGCTCGCCTTCCTCTGGACCTTCGTCCTCGTGAACATCCGGGGACTGAAGCTCTACGAGCGGACGCTCCTCCCGATGATGGCGCTGATGTTCCTGCTGGGCGGGGTCGTGATCGTCGCCGGGTTCGCGTTCGATCACGCCGACTTCGCTGCCGCGCTGGGTTCCACCGGCGGCGGCGCCGTTCCCGCGACGCCCGAGACACCGCTGGGGCTCGTCCCCCTGCTCGCCGCCTCGGTGCTGCTGTTCGCCACATTCATCGGGTTCGATTCCATCGCACAGGCCGGCGGCGAGGCAAAGAACCCGCGCCGCAACATTCCGCTCGCCATCGGGATCGCCATCGTCTCGGTGGGCGGCTTCTACATGCTGTTCACCGCGGCCGTCTTCCACGCCGTCCCCTGGCAGTACGTCGCGGCGGAGGCGCAGGTCCGCGACGTGACCGCCCCCGGGCTGCTCGGCGTGCTCCTTCCTCCGGTGGGGACCGCGGCCATCGTGCTCGCGGCGGCGGTCGCGCTCATCAACGACCTCCCGGCGATGCTGCTCGCCGTCTCGCGGCTCATGTTCGCCTGGGCCGAGGACGGCGTGTTCCCCCGTAGCGCCGCCGCGATCCACCCCCGCTTCGCGACGCCCTGGGTCGCCATCCTCGCGAGCGGCGGGATGGCCACGGTGGGGATCCTCGGGAGCCATCTCGCCGGCGACTTCTTCCTCGGCATCGACATCCTCGTGACCTCGATGCTGGTCAACTTCGGCCTGATGTGCCTCTCCGTGCTCTGGCTGCCCCGCCGCAACCCGGCGCTCGCCCAGCGGATGACGCTCCTGTCACCCCCGGTCCAGCGGCTCGTGGCCGGGGCCGGGGCCGCTCTCCTCGGACTCTTCCTCGTGCTTCACACCGTGCGCGACCTGAACTCCGAGGTTCCCGCCTGGTACTTCCACTCCACCTGGGTCTGGCTGCTGGTCATGGGGGTGGCCTCGTCCATCTTCTTCACCCGCTACCGCCGGCTTCGGCAGCGCGTGGATGCCGAGAAGTTGTTCTCCACCCTGCCCCCGGGGTGACGCGCCGGTGGAGACGATCGAACTGGCGCCGGAGCTGCGGATCTCGCGGATCCTGACTGGGCTCTGGCAGGTCGCCGATCAGGAAAAGGACGGCGCTCTGCTGGATCCGGAGCGGGCTGCCGATGCCCTCGAACCGATGGTGGAGGCGGGATTCACGACCTTCGATGTCGCCGACCACTACGGGAGCGCCGAGATCATCGCGGGGAGAGTGCTCCGTCGCCATCCCGAGGCGCGGATCCTGACCAAGTGGGTCGCGGACCCCGGCGTTTCCTCGATGGACGCGGTGCGAGCGGCAGTGGATCGGTCCCGCGAGCGGATCGGGACCGACCGGCTGGACCTCCTGCAATTCCACGCCTGGCGCTACGAGGATCCGGCGTGGCGCAAGTGCCTCGAACACCTGACGCGCCTGCGGGACGACGGGCTGATCGGCCAGCTCGGGGTCACGAACTTCGACGCCGCCCACTTCGACCTCGCGCTCCGGTCCGGATTTCCGCTGGTCTCGAACCAGGTCTCGTTCTCGCTGCTCGACCGTCGCGCGGCCGGAGCGATGCGTCTGGTCTGCGAGACCCACGGCGTCCGGCTCCTCGCCTACGGTTCGCTCGCCGGTGGCCTGCTCACCGACCGGTGGCTGTGCGCCTTCGACCCGCGTCTGACGTACGGGCTCACCTGGTCGCAGGCGAAGTACCGGCGGTTCATCGCCGTCGCCGGCGGCTGGGAGCGGTTTCAGGGAGTGCTCCGCGTCGCCCGGCAGGTGGCCGACCGGCGCGGCCTGTCGATCGCGAACGTGGCGGCGCGCTTCCCGCTCGAACAGCCCGGCGTCGCCGGCGTCATCTTGGGAGCGCGGCCGGGCAGATCCGATCACCTCCACGACAACCGGCGGCTCGCGTCGCTGCGGCTCGACAGGAGAGCGCTCGCCGAACTCGAGGACGCCGCCTCTGAACTCGACCCGATCCCGGGGGACTGCGGCGACGAGTACCGGCGGCCGCCCTACCTGACCGCGACCGGGGACCTGAGCCAGCACCCGGGAGCGGAGCGCCGATGAAGCAGATCCTCCAGGAGGAAGCGATGACAGAGCGCCATGCCGAGCGCCGTCGGGTGGGAAGCGGCGTGTCCTGGGAGGACGACTTCGCCTACTCCCGCGCCGTGCGCGCCGGAAACCGCATCCTCGTTTCCGGCACGACGGCCACCGGCCCCGATGGCCCGGTTCACCTCGGCGACGCCGGCGCCCAGGCCCGCTACGCCCTCGGGAAGGTTCGGGCCGCGATCGAAGCCCTCGGCGGCACGCTCGAGGATGTCGTCCGCACCCGGATCTACGTCAAGCCGGGCGCCGACTGGGAAGCTGTCGCCCGGGTCCACGGCGAGGCCTTCGCGGCGACCCGTCCCGCGTGCACCCTCGTCTTCGCCCATCTCATCGGCGAGGAGTATCTGGTCGAAATCGAAGCGGAAGCGGTCGTCGGGGAGGGGTAGCCGCCGGTGCGGCTCTGGTCGGTCCACCCGCGGGCCCCCCACCCGGCATCGCGTTCCTCCCGCCGCCGCCAGCGCGGCCCCTGCCGGCGCGCCGGGCCGGTTCTCCCGGTAGCGGCCCTGCCCGGCACGCGACCACGGTTACGAACCCCGGCTTCCGGCCCGCAGCCGGCGAACGCCTGCGACGAGCGCGAACGCGAGCGCGAGCCCCAGGCAGACCAGCACCGCGGCCCCCTTGGCCGAGGTGAAGAGCGATGCGACGGCCACCTGTCCCGCCGAGATGTCGGGATACCGGGCAAGCATGAGGAGGATCTGGATGTTCTCGCCCAGGTCAACCAGTCCCGCCGCGACCGGAAGGAAGGCGAGGCCCCACAGCCGTTCCACGGGCCGGAACCGGTAGAGGAGTCCGGCCAGGAAGCTGGCGTAGAGGACCGGGAGCAGCGTGTCCAGGGTCACGCTCGCCCAGAAATAGACGCGCCGACCGGCCTCGCCGTAGCCTTCGAGCGCAGCGAGCGCCTCCGAATGGGTGTAGGCCCCCCGGACATCGAGCATCTCTCCGCCGATCGGCAGGGCCGGAAACCCGACCACGAGAAGGATCAGGGTCGCGACTCCGGTCGCGCCAAGCACCGGTGTTCCGCCGCAGGCTTCGAGACAGCGCCTCATTCCGGCCTCCTCCCGGGGCGCCGCCCGGATCGGTGGCGAGCGGCGAGAGGCGAGGAGCGTCGGAGGATCGGGCGCGTACGCCTTCGCTTCACCAGGTGCTGGTCCTTCCCTGCGAGGTGTAAACCAGCGCCCGCTCGCCGACGACTTCGCCGGTGAGTTGTTCCCAGCATTCCGCGTAGAGGTCCACCTGCGCGCGGTGCCTGCCCGTCCTGGCGAGAAAACCGGGGTCGTCGCCACGGTCGGTCTTGTAGTCGGCCACCACCCAGTGGTCCCCTTCCCGGAAGACGAGGTCGATCACGCCTTCGAGAACCCCGGGGCCGCCATCGGGGCGCGGCCGGTGCACGGCGAAGGGCATTTCGGTGTGGCGTTCCTTGCTGGCCATGGCGCGCTTCCAAATGTCCATCTCGCGCACCCGCTCCACCAGATCCAGGAGGGCGGCCAGCTCGGTCGGCGCTCCGGTCCGATCCAGCGGGCGCTCGCGCTCGACGAGGCGGGCGCGGGCGAACGCTTCCAGCGCTTCCCTTTCGACCCCCTCGCCCGCCTCGGCAAGCACCTCGTGCACTACGGTGCCCCATTCGCGTCCCCTGGTTCCGGGATCGAGCGGCGCGTGAGCCTTGTCGTCCGTATCGGCCTCCCTCGGCTCCGTGGAGACGTTGACCTCTCCCTCCGGCCGGTTCTGTTTCGCCAGGTCCGTGACCTTCTCCACGGCGTAGGTCGCCTTGCGGCTCCGACGCACCCCCGCCTTGGCAGCCCTGATCCTCCCGGTGAGACCCTCCCCGGGTTCCAGGCGGGCCGGCTTGGGCACGCAGTCCTTCGGCAGTTCGTCCAGGACAACGCAGTGGCACGACGAGTCCGCCTCTCGGTCCTTGCCGGCCCTCTCCACCACCCATTCCTCCACATCCGCCCACGGTGACGGCCTCGACTGCCAGGACATCTCGGCGGGGCGGCACGCGATCCAGAGTTCGTGCCTTGCGCGCGTCGCCGCGACATAGAGCAGCCGGATCTGTTCCGCCTTCGCGAACTCCACCTCCTTGCGCTTCTTCTCCTCCCAGTCGAGGGGCTGCGCGATGGTCTCCCACGAAAATCGGACCTTGAGTCCGACGGCCAGATGGCCTTCGGGGCTGCCCTTTTCACGGCGCGACACGTGCATCCGCGGATCGGGATCGGAGGCGCCAAACGGCGCGGCCAGGAAGACCACGTCAGCTTCGAGACCCTTGGCGCGGTGCAGATTCAGGACGCGCACGCAATCGGGCTGCGTCGGGATCAACGACGGTTCGGCTTCCTTGTTTTCGAGCGCTGTCTCCATGGCGTCCACGGCGCCCGCGAGCGAGGAATCGCCCGCTCGCGCCCGGTCCCGCACGGCGTCCAGCAGGTACGCCAGAGTCCCGGCACGCATCCCTCCCAAGGGCGCCGCCGCCGCGAGGGGGAAGAGGCCGATCTTCTCCACGAGCCTCTCGGCCGTGATGTCCGCGGGCTCGCGGCGCGCAAGACACCACCACCGGTGGAGACTCCCGATCGCCTCTGCGACCTCGCAGTCGCCCTCCGGCCGGCAATCGGCGACAAGCGAGCCACCGCTGTCCCTGTACCGCACGATGCGGTCGAGGGTCATGCCAAAGAAGGGCCCAGTCAACACCGAAAGAACGTGCACTTCGTGCTGGGGGTCCGCCAGACACCGGAAGAGCGTCAGAAACGCCCGCGACTCGTCCTCGAAACCCACGCCCGCGCCCGACACCTCGACCGGGAGGTTGCGCCTCTCGAGCGCTCGAACATAAACCGACAGGAACTTGCGTCGCCCGGTCAGGATCATGAACGCGCCGGGCCGACGCTCTCCCGATCGAACCCGCCGCGAAATCTCAGAGGCGATGCGGGCGGCATCGTCCTCGGCGACATCGTCCTGGTTCGCGCCCTGAACCCGGTAGGCGGCCAGCAGACCGCGCCCTTGCATCTGGGCCCGCAGCGGCGCAAACGAGGCCTGGCGGTCTGAACTCGCGCTCGGGAAGTGCTGCCCATCGTTGAAGACGCCCTCCACCAGTTTCTCGAAGTCCGGCAGCGAGCGGAAGTTCGCTTCGAGGCGCAGGACCTCGCCGAACTTCTTGAAGCGGCGCTTCACCATCTCGTAGAGCGAGATGTCGGCGCGGCGGAATCGGTAGATGCTCTGCTTGGGATCACCGACGACGAAGAGCGAACCGGGCCGGGGAGTGACTCTCCTCCAGTCGTCACCCGACTCGGGGTCGCTGGACAGGAGAAGCAGGATCTCGGCCTGCAGCGGATCGGTGTCCTGGAACTCGTCCACGAGGATCCGCGGGTAGCGGCGCCCCAGATCGCGGCGCGCCTCGTCGTTCTTGCGAAGCAGCTCGGTGGAGAAAACGAGCAAATCGTCGAACGTGACCTCGCCCCGAGCCTTCCGCTCGTACGCGTACTCTTCCGCCGCCCTGCCGGCCAGATCCACCGCCACCGGATATCGGTAAGCCCACCACTGTCGTAGCAGTTTGTCCGCCTTACACCCGAAGGCCTGGGAATCCTCGGCCAGCTTCTTCGCCTCTTTTTGGCCGGAGCGAGTGCGGGCCCACCGTTTCAGCGTCAGGATTTTCCCAGTCTCCTTCTCTCTGATCCTGTGAAACTTGGCAACGACCTCAAAGAAGACCGCCGGATCCTTCCAGTTCGGCGACCGGTGCCAATACAGCGCCGTGCGGAATCCCTGTCCAAGGGACTTCCACCCTTCCTTGGGCTGCAGGCCCTCCATCATCACCTCTGCCCGGTAGAGGAGAGCATCGAATTCGGCCCGTAGCGCCGCGACATCATCCGGATCCGGCCGCTCGACCCTCTCGGCGACGAAATCCACGTCCGGATTCTCGACCAAGCTGCCGAAGGCTCCCTGAAGCGTGCTGGGGCGGATCCCCAAGCGCTTGAGCTTGAGCAGAACGGGATCCTCATTCACCGCCAGCTTCTCCAGGAAGTCGTTCCAGAACACCTGCTTCGAGCGCTCCGCTTCGGTCTCCTCCAGTTCCCGGAAATCCGGAGCCAGCCCTGCCTCCACCAGTCGCTCGCGCAGCAGCCTGGCGCAGAAGGCGTGGATGGTTCCGAGAAACGCCTGGTGGATGTTCCGGAGCGCTCGTTCGAGGCGCTTCCGATCATCCGCTTGGGAGCGCTTGTGCGCGCACTCGATTTTCTTCTCCAGTTCCTCCTGGAAGCGCTGGCGGAGTTCCGCTGCAGCCATGCGCGTGAAGGTAACCGCTGCGATGTCCTCCACCTGACAGGCGCCGCTGCTCACCAGAGCCACCATGCGGTCCACCAGCGACTTCGTCTTGCCTGAGCCCGCCCCCGCCTCCACGAGGAAGTTGCGCTCCAGGTTCTTGCGGATGCGCCGTCGCGCCTCCCCATCCGGGACTACGTCGGTGCGAGACTCACCGGGTTCGCTGTACCGGGCCGTTGGGCGTCGAGGCGTGACGGACCGCTCAGTCACCGACCGGAGTCCGGATCGCTCGTCGCTCACGAAGCTGTCTTCTTCTTGTCCCAGTCGCGCACGTTCCGCAACCGCTCCAGCGCGGCGACGGATGTCTTGTTGCGTTTCGTCCAATCGGGGATGCCGCCAACCGCATTACCCCGCTTGTCGGTCTGAACGCCGCAGCTCTCCTTGTAGTCGCAGAACCTGCAGTCCTCATGGGCATCCGTGGCGGGAAACGATCCCTCCTCCACGCCCTCCAGGAGAGTTTCGACGAGGTCGCCACCTGTGTGGAGTTGCGAGGCCTCGTAGCGCCGGATCCGATTCTCGCCCTTGACGGTGGGAAAGTGGTACTCCATGGCGTCCACAGGATCCATTTCGTCGGCCACCACGCGGGCGTACAGGAAGTGCTGCAGGCGCCGTCCACCGTCGTGGGTCTTGGTTTCACCTTGGTACTTGTAATCGCTGCCGGTCTTGTAGTCCACCACGAGCAGGTGACTGCCATGGTCGTCAACCCGGTCCACGGAACCGCGCACTAGAACGGACCGACGCCCGGCCTGGATCTTCAGATCCGTGTCCCGCCCGAACGGCCATTCGAGCTTCAGCCACTGCGGCTCCCGCTTGCGAATCATCTCGACGAAGGAGCGAGCGTCCTCCTGGAGTTCCTCCATCTGCCAGCGGTGCACCGCCTGGCTCGGGGAAGGTGTGTTCCGGAGCTCCTTCTGACCCTCGAGCGCCAGCACCTTTTGAGCAAGAATCTCAAACTGGGAGTCGAGAGGTTCGATCCCGCGGCACCGAGCCTTTTTGAGTGTCTTCTCGAACACCCGATGAAGCAGTCCTCCCTTCTTTAGCGCATTCAGCCACCGGCCGGGATCGAACTCGGGGTCGTCGGGCGGATACGCCTTGATGATGTACTTGAAGAGAAAGCGTCGGGGACAGGTACCCAGGGTCTCGAGACCGCTCGCCGAGAACTTCCAGCCCGAGACATCCTGGTAGGGGAGAGGCGGAGAATGGACACCGAGAAAACCGGTATGCACCGACGGCTCGTCGCGCTCGAGGGCCCGAGCGACGGCGAGGCCCGCGCCAAGCTGGGGAAACGATCGCGAAACGGCAGCCAGTCCGTCGCGGAATCGGCCTGGCTCCCTCGTGAGAGCGCGTAGCCACGCATCGCTGCGGTCGAGGTCGGCGGTGATTTCTTGACGCGGCGCACGCGACTCGGCCACGCCGATTGCCTTCTCCAGCTTCTCGAAGCCGAGGGCCGCATCGCACTCGCGAAGCCGAAGCGCCTGAAGCATTTCGGGAGCCGGCGCCAGTTTCCTGCTCTGGACGGGATCCCAGCACGGGTAGCTGACGACGACCGTGCCCCGCAATCGAGCGAAGAGCTGGGCGAAGTCGAAGCGGGCCTCATCCGCCCGGTCAGACGCGAGCGGCAGTTCACCCTCGCCGATGCGACGCCGTTCCTCGTCGCCGAGCAGCGGATCTTCGTGGAGCGAGCCGACCACGGACCGCGCATGGAGACCGACGATGAAGGTGAAGCGGCGGCCGGTGGCGCCTCCATGCCGCCGATCCGTCAGGTAGATGGCGCCGGGCGCAGTGCTCCACCGCGCCAGCCCCTTCGTTCCCGGCGCCGGGATGCGGATCTGGAGGCGGGCCTGGACGATCGCGCAGGCCGAAGCGAAGTCGGTGGGACGCGTCAACGTGGCCTCGATGCGATCGAGTTGACCCAGGAGCCGCTGCCTCGCCATGCCGTCGGTGGCGGTGCCGCTTGTCGCTCGCTTCAGCAGACTCTTCACGCCGCTCGCAACCTCGGACGGCGAGGCCTGACCGTCGGTCGCCGGCGTCGCCTCGAGCACGGGACGGAGAAGGTCCCGCAGCGCCATCAACTTCCTGCGCTCCCACTTCCTGCGCTCCCACTTCCTGCGTTCCTCGAACTTCGCCTCGCTCTCGGTGGGCTTGGGCCGAAGCGCGCTGACGCCCTCGAGCCCCTGCTCGATCCTCTCGAGCGTTCGTTCCCTGCCCCACCCGATCCGGAGCCGCCGCAGCGCCCGGGCAAGAGACGGGCCATACAACCCCCTGGATCGCGTCTTCCCCGGCGGCGTCACATCGCCGGCCTCGACGAGCGCCCGGAAGAGCGACTCCTGGAAACCGCTCTCGATCCAGCGGAACCAGGTCGAGACGACCCTTCCGGGACGGGTTCGCTCGACCGGCAGGCCGACCGCGAAGTTGACCGGGATCTCCTTCGCCTCAGCCACCGCGTGGAGCGCCGACCCGTACGACCAGGGGTCGGCGGCGACGATCTCGACCTGATCCCAGCGGGCTCCCATGTCCAGCGCCCTTCGCAGCACACCTCGCAACTCGTCGGAAACCGAAGCCGCGCGGAACAGCTCGATGCGGTCGGACCGAGCGCCCGCCTCGCACCGATCCACGGCGTGGAGCCAACTGCCCCAGGATTCCGGCGGCGCCGCCTCCCAGAGGACTCCATCCGGGACATTCAGGCCCTCCACAGCGTCGGTCCGGAGAACTTCCGCCCCGAGGCCCTGCAGTGCAGCCAGAAAGCCTCTCTCGAGTCCCCGGTCGGGAAGCCCGGGGAGCAGGAAGATCCGGGCATCCGCGAGCCAGCGAGGGCGCTCGCCGCCGTCGAGACTCCGGGTCGCCCTCCGGAGGATCCCCGCCGTGTCCGTTCGGTTCGCCTCCCGCATCAGAGACTCGTACGCCGCCAGAACCTGCGTCACCAGCGAGGTCTTGTCGAACCCCTGCGAATCTCCGCCACGGGGCTCCACGGCGTCCGGCCGGACGCCGGCGTTTCGCAGCGCCGCCACCGAGTGGCGCACCGCCTCCCGGAACCCGGTCTTCTCCGCGAGTTCCGAGAAGTCGGGGAAGCGCGGGATCACGCAGTCCAGGGCGCGCTCGACGAGAGCGTGCTCGTCGACCGAATCCATCACCGCGAGGCCATCCCGGGCGAGGCGGGGCGCAGCGATTCGGGAAGCGAAGGGTCGTAACGTCTCGACCTCGAACCCCGTCCACGAGCGGCCACGCAGCGCCACTTGCCGCAGCAGCTCCTTCCCCTCGCCACGCGTGCGACCGATCAGGATCTTGCGGGCTCTCCCGGTTTCCCGCGCGATGCGATCCAGCTCCTGGACCAGAACGCCGGGGGTGGATGACGCCGGCTCGGACCGGCTGCGGCCCGAGTCCGGACGCACACCGAGTTGCGTCACGGAGCCGCCCTCTCGCGGATCCGCGCCCTGCGCTTCCCCCCGCGCCGCCACGACATGGCGCGATGGTATGCGCCCCGCCTCCAACCCGGCTTCACCCTCCCGCCAACACGCCCATCCCGGCGCGCCACACACCCCCGACCCCGGCGGAGAAGCCCCGGCGAGCCGGGGCTCAGCGCCGTCCGGTCGTCCTTGTCGCGAGCCCCCTCAACGACGGCTCACGACTCCGCCGACCGTCCGACTCCGTCCTATCCTGTTTGTCGCGCTCGTCTCACCCTGATTGACGCGCCACAGCAGAATCAGCTTTGTCATCGCGGAGCCCTTCCCATTCATGCGTCACGGATTCCTCCAGTCCGAAGTTCTCGTCCAGAAGATAGATCAACGTCGTGCTCGCTCGCTCGCGACATCCAGTAGAGCGTGAACGCTGCCGCCACGCACACCGAGGATCCGCCCGGCCTCTGTCGTGGACAACGACCCGCTCCGCCACAACCGTTTCGTCCGTCGGATCATCGCCTTTCCCAAGCGATAGCGCCGCACCGCATAGAAATCCGGACCACTCGGGCGCGTACGATTCGCGGCTCTTCGAGCTTCCTTGGCTTTCTGCCAGCGCCGCTCGAAGGTGCTCAGGAGCGATAGGAATTCATCGCGGTGAATGAGCCCGGTGCGGAACATGCGGTAGGCGACCATCGAACGGCTGACGCGCCAGGCTTGGGCCAGATCCGAGATGCTGTCGCGGAGCTGATCCAGATCGCGTGCGCGCATCGGCCCGAGTCCCTGAAGGTCCCGCGCTGGCACGAGCAGCTCCCCAGCCACGTCGTTGCAAAGACGTTCGATGCGGTCGTCGCTCGTCAGACTCGCGAACTCGCTCTGTCCCAGAACGAGGTGCGTCAGCTCGTGGAGCAGCGTGAACGACCAGGCAGCGTCCGCGTCCCCCGGATTGATGACGATGAATGGCGCCACCGGATCGGCAAGCGAGAGGCCGCGGAATACGTGGAGCTCTAGCGCCGTCTGGTGGGAGCCCAGGTCGCCTTCGAGCAGAACAACCGCTCTGGTGGTCTCGACCTTCCCCCGGAGCCACTCGAACCCTGCTCTCGCATCGCGCCGGGAGCGGAACTCGGTGAGATTCAGATCGAGAAGGCGACGGATGCGAGCCGCGAGCGCCGTCGCGCCGTCGCGGACATCCGCCGACCCCACCCACGGGACGACCTCACCCTCTTCACCGTCCTCGAGCGCCTCACGCAGCAGACGCTGGCGCTCGCGCATTCGTCGGACAAAGGCATCCAGCAAGCCGGCCTCCCGGCGAGTCAGGTCTCCGGGGGCGGAACGAAGCCGCGCGGCGCTCTCCTCTTCTTCGGGAGCGTGCTCGAGGTAGAACGCGAGGACAGGCCGGTGGTAGCGATGCGCCATCCGATCGAGCACCGAAAGGGACGGCGCCTCGGCCCCTCGTTCGAGACTGGCCAGCCGCTCCGCCGCTGTTCGGCGTCGGGTGTCCTCGAACCGGAGCAGGTGAGCCGCCTCCTCGACCCCCAGTCCCGCCGTGCGCCGGGCCCACACAAGGAGCTCGGGATTCACCTGGACCTTCATCGCGGAACTTCCGACGGGAAGCGTGAGGATAGCCCCGCGGCAACCCTTGCAGGCCGCCGACGCCGGCTCGACCGGGTCAGGTCGGGTCGGTGGGGCGGATCTCCATCCAGCAGACGACGCCCAGATCCTCCTCGGTGATCGGTTCGAGTCGCGCGAGCTCCTCCACCGGCCGCAGCCCTTCGGTTCGCACCAGCTCCACGATCTCGATGGCCGCGCGGTCTCTCGTGATCTCCCGGCTCTCCACGCGCTTCCGGATCGCGCCCAGCGCGCGGCGGACGATCGTGCCGCGTCCGACTGCGAGCGCTTCGGCGGCAGCGTTCGCCCCGTCGGGCAGGCGCACATCCGGATCCTCGAGGATGTCCCGGATCGCCCAGGTCTGGAGCGGACCGATGGAATCACCGTCTTCCGCCGCCTCCACCAGTCCGTTGTGTTCGGAGACGATGGAGGCCGCCGCTGCGCTCCAGGCCGCTTCGAGCGCTTCGTCGGGCTGGTAGTCGCCGTCCATCAGGCCCTCCGCACCGCGCGGGTGGATGCGGCGCAGGATGGCGGCGTCGGGCTCGGGTCGGGTGGAACGATCGCGCTCCACCCAGCGCCAGTAGCGCTCGTCCCTTCGCGTGCGGCAGGCGAAGAACCAGCCCCCCTCCTCGCGGCGCGGGTCGTCGGACTGGCGTTGGAACACCGCTCCCGTCCCCCACGGCAGCTTCTTCAACTTCTCGATCCCCATTTCGTGGATCCAGCGGGCCAGCTCGGCGCGAAGTCCCTCGCCGCTGAACAACTGGCCCTCGTCGCCATCCGCGGCCTCGTCGAGGAGCGAAGCGTCTCCCGCCTGGAGGCGATCGGCGAAGGCGCGGACTTCCGACGCCGGCGCATCCTCGACGACCTCCACCTCCATCCCGTAAACGCCCGCCGCCGCCATCTTGCGTCGGATGGCGACTTCCAGCTTCAGGATGGGTTCGAGTTCTCCCGGCGCGGGAAGCATGGTGGTCAGGAAGACGCGCCTGTGCTCGCTCTTCAGCCGGATGACCCGCCCGTAGCGCTGAACGACGCGCTGCGGGTTCCACGGCATGTCGTAGCTGATGACCGCGGCGGCCTGCTGGAGGTTCTGACCTTCGGAGAGGACATCGTTGCTGAGGAGCAGATCCACCTCGCCGTCCTCGGGCAGATGGTCCGGACCGATCACGGACTTCGGAGCGAACCGGGAGAGCATTTCGGTGCGCTGGTCCGGGTCCGCCTCGTCGCCGATCACGGTGATGCGCTCGCGGCCCCTGATCTTCTCCGGGAGCTGTTCGTCGAGATATCGGATCGTGTCGGCGAAGGTGGAAAAGACGATGACTTTCTGCGATGGCGATTTCTCGATCAGGTCGGTGAGGCAGGCCAGCTTCGGGTCGTCCTCCGGGGTCAGCCGGTCGAGCCGCGCCTCGATCTTCCGGAGCGCGGCCAGATCGCGCTCGACGTCCTTCCGGTAGGAGGGATCGAACTCGGACGAGGGGATCCGATCGTCGCCGAAGCTGTCCTCGGCCAGCGTCTCGGCCAGGCCCGAAACCTCTTCCTCTCCTTCCGCCGCCTCCTTGAGCGCCTGCCCTCCGAGCACCCAACCCTCGTCCCAGGCCACGAGAAAGGCCTCGTGCGCCCGCATCATCCTCTTCACGGTGAGCCGGCAGGCATGCCAGCAGGACTCGAAGCGCTTCAGGATGCCGGAGCGGAGCAGCCCGGAAAGCTGCCCCTCCCGCTTCGACTCGTTCCCGGCGACGAGATAGCGGCTCGGGACGTAACGGGCCATGGTGAGCCCCTCGATCGCCTCGGTGATCGTGGGGACGAGACCGGGATCCGCCGAATCGAGGTCGTAGCGGGCGGTATGCAGCTCCGGCTCGGGGAAGCGGACGACCGTGCCATCGGGGAAAGTCTCGCCCTTGTAGCGCTCGACGAGGAAACGCCGATCACGGCGGACGCTCACCAGATCCGCGAGCGCGAAGAGAACATCGGGGTCGAGATCCGCGGCCTTCCGCGCACTCGCTCCGGCGCGCTCGAACAGCTCCCGGAGCGAGGGGATACGCCAGTTGGCGAAGGCCCGATCGTGGCGGGCGAACGCCATGACCAGGTGGTAGAGGTCCCAGAGACCGTTGTTGATCGGCGTCGCGGTGAGGAGCACCAGATCCTTCGGCTCGCCGCCGAGCAGGCGGGAGAGCGCCCGGTGCCAGGTCGTGCCCGGGTTGCGGAACGCGTGGCCCTCGTCGGCGAGGACGAGGCGGTAGGCGTCCTTGTCGGCGGAGAGGTGGCGCTTGCGGTTCGCGACATCCTTCGGGGCGAGCTGGATGTCGGAGGCCAGCTCGTGGTAGCTCAGCACCTTGGCTGGCAGTCCACGCTGGGCAATGTCGTCCTGCCAGCGCTCGCGGAGCTGGGCGGGGGCGATGACGATCGCGAGCTGGCCCCGGCGCAGTGCGTACTCCTCGAGGAAGGCGAGGCCGATCATGGTCTTGCCGGTGCCCACGCCGTCGGCGAAGACCACGCCGTGGTGGCGGCGGAGGATCTTGAGAGCGCGGCGATAGCCGTCCCACTGGAACGGCGCGAGGTTCACCTTCCCGGGCTTGGCGATCTCCTCCTCGTCGTCCCCGAAGAGTTCGAGCAGCGCCCGGAGGAAGACCGTCCACGGATCCTCCAGATTCAGACGGGCGCTGCCGAGAATTTCGATGAGGTCTCCCTTGAAATCGGGCGCCTCCTCCCACAGACGGTCGAACCACTCGATGGCGCTGCGGGCGACGTGGGGCTGGTAGTCGGCGACGCCCAGCTCGAGGTTCCGGGCGAGTCCGGCGGCGGTCAGGTTCGCCGAGGTGACCAGCGCCGCGCGGGCGTCAGCGATCTCGCCAAGAAGATAAGCCTTGCCGTGAAGGAACTGCTTCAGATAGCGGCGGACCTCGATGTCGTCGCGCTGAAGCCAGGCCAGCACGTCGCTCAGAGTCTTCGAGGCGCGGCTGGGCGGGAACGAGGCGTGGTCTCGATCCCGACGAAACTCCTCCATGCAGGCGCCGAAGACGTCGAGGGTGCTGGACTTCCCTCCAGTGGGGCGGGAAGTGCCGAGGAGGAGCCGCCCGGATCGCCCATCCCGCGTAGCCTGCGCGAGGTGGTGGAGCCCGATGAGGTTGAAGTACGCGGTGGCCGCGGCCAGCGGGTGGCGTGAATCGTGGTCGTCCGCGAGCGCGTGGAGGGCGTGGGCGTGAGTGTTCGCCCCGCGGTTGTCCACGAGCTCGGGCCGAGCCATCAGGGAGTCCTCCCGGCGGCGCCCGAATCGGCCCCGTCGCGAAGCTCTCGCAGCCTGCGGCGAAGGGCAGTGCGGTAGGCAGGCGGAACGGCCCGCTCCGTGAAGTCGTCGAGCATGACTTCGAGGTCGTCCAGGTTCAGATTCCAGGCGCGCGCCACCCGGGCGTCGATGTCAACCCGGAGGCGCTGTCGCTCCTCCTCGGACAGGTCGCGGACCTCGACCCCGGTGGTAGCGGCAAAGTCGGCAAAGCGCTCGTCTGGCGCGGAGAGCCGTGCTGCGGATTCCGCGATGGCTGCGAAGTCCTCGTGATCAAGGTTGGGGATCGTGAGTGAGTTCAGCAGGAAGAAGCTCATGTGGATTTCGACGTATCGCCGCGCCTGCCAGTCGAATGTCAGACTGTTCATCACACCCAGTGCAGCAGACTGAGCGATCTCCTCCTCGCCCACGAAAGCAACATAGGGAGCCGTGTTCGTCAGGAGCGTTCGCGGTGGGACCAAGCAAGCAAGGACCGTTCGTGAGTTCGTGCGGTTCGTCACATCCCGGAATGCCACCCGCGCCCGTTGGAGTTCTCGAAGCACCGCCCGCCGCCGCACTGCAAGGCTTATCTTCTTGCCGACAAGCTGGCCGCTGCCCGGACGCGGCTTCCGGATCTTCCGTTGGAGCGCCTCGCTGTCCGGGCAGCGCCGCTCCCCGGCCCCGTGCGGGTCGTACTGATCGAAGCTCTCACCCTTCCACAGGGGCAGAAGCGTCGCGTCGGACCGGACGACGGCGTTCCAGAGCCGCTTGTCGTTCGTCTCGTCGAGTTCCCGGACGGCGAAGCAGCGCCAGCGGCCGCCGCCGAGCGGGAACGGCGTCCCCCGACGCAGCTTGGCGAGAAGATCGGCTTCCGCCTGGGATTCGAGCAGCGGGATCTGGAGGTCCGGCCCGAGCCCCGAGTCGGGGATGCGGACCCCCGGGAGCGTCCCTTGCTCCTCCCAGGCCTCCGGAGAGTCCGCCACGCCCGCGATCTCGATGCGGTGCTTCGAGGCGGGCACCTGGTTTCGGGCGGCAAGGAGGCCCACCGAATAGCGCGGCTCCGCGTCGAAAGCCCAACGCCCCTTGTTCAGCAGGAAGTCCACGCGCTCGACCGTGGTCTCACGATGGAGCCACTTCCGGAAAGCCCTTGATCCCTTCGCGTTGAATGCCGACCGAGGCAGCACCACGCCCAGGCGTCCGCCCTGCCGCAGGAGCGCCCGGTAGCGCTGGCAGAAGGACTTGTAGAGATCCGGGTCGCCCACGGTCGAGGCATAGCCGCTAGCCGCGAGCGCGGCGCGCGCCGCTGCGACGCGCTCCTGTTCGTCTTCGAAGCGCTCCGTTAGTTCCGGCCGCCGCTGGAGAAGTTCGGTGATCGCCTGTTCCCGTTCCGCCTCCGGCATCGAGTTCAGCCCCGGCTGGTAGAGCACATAGAACCCGAGTTCCTCAATCGTGACCTCCTCCCATGGCGGATTCCCGACCACGGCGTCGAATCCGGGTCGGTCCCGGTGGAACTGGAGCGGGAAAGCCAGCGGCCAGTGGAGGAACCGGTGTTTCTCCGCGGTGGCCTGCGCCGCCGCGATCTCCGCCTCCCGGTCCGGGTGCAACGTCTCCGTAGCAATCCTTGCACCGTAGCGCTCGATCAGGTGGCGTCCGCCGAAGTGGCCGAACGACTCCGCCGCCCACAAGTCGTACACGCGGGCAAGCCCCGACAGAGCCCTCTTGGCGCTCTTGTCGGCTGCCTCACTTCGGGAATACTCCTGCCTCGTACGATCAAGCCCTTCAGCAACTTCGGCCGCGGCGTCGCTCGCGAGATCAAGCCACTGGCGGAGCCCGGCGGCCTCGAAGGTCCCCGGCGAGATCACCAAGTCTCGGTCAGCCACGCCGAAGAGCGAGTTGCCGGCGATCACATTCCGGCCGAGATAGGACAGCGAGAGCCCGGGCACAAACGCGGCGAGCCACAGAGACATCGTGGCGATCTCGGCCCCCATCGGGCTCAGATCCACACCGAAGACGGAGTGCTTCACAAGCAGGCGACGCAGCAGCGCCAGATCCTCGGCTCCGCCACCGTATCCGTCCGATGCGACCTCGGCGCCTCGCCGGAGCGCGCTCAGCTTCTTGCGGAGATTCGGGAGCGGTTGTCTTGCGAGGAATCGCGAGGCCTCGTCGGCAAGCACGTCCAGAACCTGGACGAGGAAGTGGCCGCTTCCGCACGCCGGATCCACGACGGCGAAGTCGAGGAACTGCTCCGCCGCCTTCTCCGGATCCCGCTCGGCCGTGCGTCGCACCCGGGCCAGGTGCTCCCGATAGGCGGGCCGCACCGAGCGCTCGACCAGGTGCCGGACGAGAGAAGTTGGCGTGTAGTACACCCCGCCGGCCTTCCGCCCGCCTGCGTGGGTCTGCCAGAGGAGATGTCCCTCCTCGACCTCGGGATCCTCATGACAACGTCGGTAGCGATCCGCCTTCGGGTTGTACGACATCGGCCGGTCGGCGACCGAGAGCCGCAGACCGAGGAGCGACTCGTAGATGTTGCCCAGATGGCCGATCTCGAGACTGGAGTAGTCCACGCCCCGCGGCTTCCCGTCGGAGCCGGTCTCCTCCCGGCCAAGTGCGATCAGGATCGCTCCGAACTCCGGGTCGGCGAGCTCGATCCGCTCCAGCGTCGCCGCTCCTTCGAGCCTCTTCGGATCGAAGAGCCCGCCGTTGTAGGCAGCGACGCCCCACGCCGGATTGCCGCTGCGCATCGCCCGAACGAGGGTTCGGAAGCTGTCCCAGAGGGCCGTCGAGCCCGTCGCCAGGCTTCCCCGCGTCTGCTCGGCTTCGGCGGCGAGGGCGGTGAGCGACCGTCCGCGGTAGGTCGGATTCCCCATCGGCAGAAACCCGGCGCTCTCGGCGTAGAACAGGAACATCAGCCGGAACAGCAGGGTAAGGCTGGCGTGCTGCAGATCCAGCCGCTCGGCCTCGTCTGAGGTGTCCGTCCCCCGGCCCTCGGCCCATATGTCCAGACCCCGGGCCAGCGTCGGGAGCGCCCGGTTGCGGATGCGCGCGCCAAGCCACTTCCAGAGGGTCGCGCCGTGATCCCGCGCGTCGCGGCGCAGCTCGGCGAAGCCGCCGTCCGCGAGCCACGGCGGCCCCAGAAGACCGAGGAGCGGCCGCTCGGAAGCGAGCAGGACGCCGCCATCGAGTTCGAGAAAGGTCGAGGCGGCGGCGGACGATCGCGAATCGAAGAGCCGGAACCGGCTGCCACTGGCCAGGAGCCCGAACCGGACCTGCTGCTCACAACAGAGCTCGAGAAGCTGTCCCTCTCGCGGCCGGTCGTCCCGGTCCAGCTTCGCCAGGTCCGTCCCCGGCTTGAAGGGCAGGACGACAGCAGCCGGCGCCCCGTCCGCCTTGGTGACATACCCCCGGTCGGGAAGCCGTTCGAGCTGGTAGCCGAGGGCCCGGAGCGTCGTCTGCCAGTCCGCCCCCCGCGGCACCCGCCCGGCAAGATGGGTCGCTTGGTCCCGTTGCTCCGCCCAGCGCGCGGACGCGAGAAAGCGCCTGGTGAGCGTGTGGGTGGTGAGGAGGCCGCGCACTGCGAGGCCGGGCGTCTCCTGCCGGTCGTAGCGGGCGAAGCCGTCGGCGAGGTGGCGCACCGCGCTGAGGGCAGGCTTCGCCCCGGCCTCCTCGAAGAGCCGCAGCAGAGCCCCACCCGGCAGTGCCCGAACCGGCCCCTTTCCTCCGGGGCCGAAGACGAGCAGCGCTCCTGCCGCGGACTCGATTCGCTTCGCTTCCGAGCCGTCGGCCACGACCACGAGGCGCAGGTTCGTGCGGCCGATCCGGCGCTTCCAGACCCGCTCCAGCGTCTCCGGATCCCCCCGTCCCGTGAGCCGAACCCAGCCCACCTGCATCCCGAAGCTCCCGGTGAGGCGGACGGCCTGCTCCAGCTCGCCTCTGGCCGGGGCCTCCTCCGCGACGCCCCGCGTGACGAGTGCGTCCAGCAGCTCGGCGACGGTCGTGGGTTCGGCGGAGATCACGGGCGCGCCATGCTATGCGACCCACCAGCGACTGTCCTTCACGTTTCCCCGCGTTCGCCCTCTCCCGCCCACCGATCGAGGGGCGGCGCTGACGCTTCCGCGCCACATTCACCCCATGCCTCTCTCGCAGGAAACCCCGACGACGAGCCTCGCGGCGGTCACAGTGATCGGTGTCTCGTTCCACCTCCATTCCCGGACCGATGCGCGCCTTGTTCGCGTCGAAACGGCGCTCGCCGCAGTGTCGGGCCGCGTAGCGAGGATCGAGGGGGCCATGGCGTTTTTGGGGTCTCTCCGACATCATCAGGAGTGGGGGACATGATCCGAGAAACCAGCTCCACGGGAGCGCGCAGGAACCTGGCTTCGCTGATGGACCAGGTGGCCGACACTCATGAACCGGTCGTGATTCGGCGCCGCGGCAAGCCACCCGTCGCGCTCATCGCCGCGAGTGATCCGGCCTCGTGGATGGAGACGGACTACCTCCTTCGCTCCCCCGCGAACGCCCGCAGGCTTCGCGAAGCGATCACCGAACTCGACGCCGGGGGCGGACGCGTCATGGAAGTCGCCGAGCTCCGCACTCGTCTCCGCCTCGAGGATTGACCCCGTGCCGGGCGGGAGCCCGGCGCGCCGGCAATGTGCCGGGCGGGGCCGCTACCGCGAGAACCGGCCCGGCGCGCCGGCAGTCGGCCCCGCTTCGGCTCCTTGCGACGGTCGCTACGGGGTGTCACCGAAGTCCGAAGGCCGCTCGACGAGTTCGATCAGCTCGGGAAACCACAGCAAGGCGGGTCGGCGGCCTCTGGAGGGAGCGAGCTCGCGCAGCATGCCCCGGTCCCGAAGAACGCGAAGGAACCGCATCGCGGTGGGCTTCGGGATCCCGGCGCGCCGGTAGAAGTCGGAAGTGCGGAACACGGGCCGTTGGAAGAAGTAGTCGAGTGCTCGCACAGCGTGCTGGGACCGCGTGGCAGTGGTGATCCAGTCCTTTCGCCCGTCGTAGAGCCTGAGGATGGCTCGGGCCTTCCGGGTGTTGGCCGCCCCCTGCCGCTCCACACCGTGGAGGAAGAACTGGAGCCATGACTCCCAGTCTCCAGCCCGCTGGACTCCGAGGAGTCCGTCGTAGTAGGCGGACCGGTGGCGCTCCAAGTACTCGCTCAGATAGAAGTTCGGCCGTCGGAGGAGCCCTTTGGAAACAAGGAACAGCGGGAACATCAGGCGACCGAGTCGGCCGTTCCCGTCGAGGAAGGGGTGGATCGCCTCGAACCAGACATGGAGCACCGCAAGCTGCACCAGAGGATCCGGCGCTTCAGAATGCAGGTAGCGCTCCCAAGCGCTCATGGCGTCGGCGATCGCTGGTGCCGGGCACGTAACGAATGTGGCGGTCGCTTCCGTCGAGTTTGGTGGCCCGATCCAGTTCTGGACCCCGCGGTACTCGCCTGGGTCGGCAGATCCCCCCCGGACATCGCGCATCAGCGTCCCGTGGACCTGCCGAAGGAGACGCTGCGACAGCGGCAGATCTTCTAGAAGCCCCACGCCCTGCACAAGTGCGACCTGGTAGTTCAGAACCTCCCGGGCATCGGCGACGGCCGGACCGGTATCACTCCCGCCCTCATCGTTCGCGTCGAGCGCGAGAATGTCGCTCAGCGAAGAACGGGTTCCCTCGATCCGGCTGGACAGCACGGCTTCCTGACCGGCCACCGGCGCCAGCAGGACATCGGGGTTCGGCACTCCCGCGAGAACACCCTCGAATTCGGCGATGGCGCGATGGGCGCGACCGACCCGGAGCACAAGCGACTCCCAGTCGAGTGAACGCGGCGGGAAGCGCTCAGGCGAGTAGCACGGAGGGGACATGAGCCGGTGAGGTTAGCGAGCCCCGGCCGGTCGGCTGGTGGCTGACCGCCCTGGCCCCATCTATAGTCGCTCAGGATGGTAGGGGAAACGAGACGCAGAGTCCGTTGCCGTGCACGGGTGAGACGCAGACCCCGTTGTGGCTCGTTTCCGGCCTAATGCGAGACGCAAGCCCCGTTGCCGCTCACAGGTGAGTCACAAGACCCGTTGCAGATCACTTTCGGCCCGATGTGAGACGCAAGCCCCGTTACCGCTCACAGGTGAGACGCAAACCCCGTTGCCGCTCGTTTCCGGCCCGATGTGAGACGCAAGGCCCGTTGCCGCTCACAGGTGAGACGCAAATCCCGTTTCGGATCGTTTCCGGCCCAAAGTGAGACACAAGCCCCGTTGCCGCTCACAGGTGAGACGCAAACCCTGTTGCCGCTCGTTTCCGGCCCGATGTGAGACACAAGGCCCGTTGCCGTTCACAGGTGAGACGCAAGACTCGTTGTGACTCGGTTCTGGTCCAAAGTGAGACGCAAGGCCCGTTGCCGTGCACAGGCGAGACGCAAACCCTGTTGCGGATCGTTTCCGGCCCAAAGTGAGACGCAAGGCTCGTTGCCGTTCACAGGTGAGACGCAAACCCCGTTGCGGATCGTTTCCGGCCCGATGCGAGACGCAAGGCCCGTTGCCGTGCACGGGTGAGACGCAAACCCCGTTGCGGATCGTTTCCGGCCCGATGCGACGGACAGGGCTCCCCCGTCCCGGCCCGATCGCCGTGGAGCGGCGCGTGACTACGCTGACGCCATGCTCGACACTCTGGCGATCGCGGAGCGGCTGCGGGCGACCGGCTTCTCCCGGGATCAGGCAGCCGTGATCACGAACGGGCTCAACGAGGCGGCACAACACGGCGACGCCCCCTCGCGAGCCCACCTCGATGCTGCGGTCGCGCAACTCGAGACCCGGATCAGCGAAGTCGAGGTGCGACTGGTGAAGTGGATGGTGGGCGCGATCCTCGGCGGCATCGTCATCACCGTCGCGGTCCTGCGACTGCTCGAGTCCTGAGCGCCGCGCCAGTAGGGAGCGCCACTCTCCAGGGTGGCGCCGAGGTACGAGGGGCGAACGCCGATCCGGAGGGCCCGCCGGCGCCCTGTGCGTCGCTCAGCGACGGGTGACCGGGTTCTCCAGTACGCCGACGGTTTCGATCTCGACCGAAACCGTGTCCCCTTCGCTCATCGCCCGGGTCGTGCCGGGCGTGCCGGTGAAGATCACGTCGCCGGGCATGAGGGTCACGTAGCGGCTCACGAAGGCGACGATGTCGCTGGTGTCGAAGATCAGGTCGCTCGTCCGCTGCTGCTGGACCACTTCGCCGTTCAGCCGGGTCGTGAGCTGGAGATCGTCGTAGTTCACGCCGCGGGAGATGACCGGTCCGATGGGGCCGTAGGTGTCGGAGGCCTTGGCGCGGAACCACTGGAGGTCGGCGCCCTGCCAGTCGCGTTCGCTCACGTCGTTCCCCGCGGTCACGCCGAAGATGACGTCCTGCGCGCTCTCCACCGGAACTTCGCGGGCCTCCTTTCCGATCACGATGACGAGCTCGCCCTCGTAGTGGACGTTTCCGGCGTCCGCAGTCATCTCGATGGCGTCGCCCGGCCCCACGATGCTCGTGGGCAGCTTGATGAAGACGCCCGGTTCGGACGCGGGCTCCTGGTCGCCGAGGTGCGAGCCGTAGTTGAATCCGATCGCGATCACCTTGCCCGGCTCGGCGGGAGCGAGCAGTTCCACCGAAGCCATCGGGATCGTGCGGCCGGTCGTGGCGCCCCCGTTCCACGGGGCGGCGGTCAGCTCGAAAACGTAGTCGCCGTCCATGCGGCCCCAGGCCACGCCGGAGTCGCCCCGGTAACGCACGTACTCGCCGGCGGGCTGATCGTCCACCGCCACGCGCGGGGGCGCGGGCGGCGCGGCGGCGGGCTCCTCCGCGGGAGGGGCGCAGGCGGACGCGAGGAGCAGAAGAACAACGGGAGACAGCGGGAATCGGAACACGGAGGAACCTCCTGACGATGGATGGTATGGAACGCCGCTCTCCACCGGTTCTCCCGGTAGGGGTGCGGCAATTCCGGGCGTCAGGCCAGTTGCTGAGGGACTAGCCAGGGTGGGCGCCCGGACCCGAGTCGGCGGATGCAGCGGGGGCGGAGCAGCCCCGGTTCCTCGCGACGACCTCGTAGGCGAGCATCTCCAGAAGAAGGAGCGGCGGGAGCAGCGTGAAGGCGGCCGCGAGCGCGCGGGCCAGAAGTCCGCGCCATCCCCGGGGCGCCGCGGCCCACACGAAGGCGTTCACGGCGAGCGCGCCGCCGCGCCACCGGCCGCGGAGGCTCCGGAAGCGGAGGCGCGCCTCGCACTGGGCCCGAGTCACCCCGAGCCGGTCGAAATCGGCGGGATCGAGTTCCTGGTAGGCCGCGAACCCGATCTCCCGGTCGCCGGCGAACCGGGCGGCGGCGGTCACCAGGCGGGTGCACATGCCGCAACCGCCGTCGTAGATGAGGAGGGGCGCTCCTGGAGGAGCCGATGCGCCGGTCAGCTCAGATCAATCCTCACCGGATCCTTGCCGCGCCCGTTGAACCAGTTGTCCGGGTAGCGGCGGAGAAGCCACAACCGGAAGATCCCGAAACCGATGCCCAGGACGACCGTGGCGCCCAGCGCGATCCCGACGAACAGGAAGGACTCCACGATGAGGTCCAGAATGCCCCGCGGGGGCTCCGGGTCGGGAAGCGTGTAGAACTCGACGGCTCTCCGCTGCTGCAGCAGGGTGAGCAGCGCGAGCCACTTCGAGGCGAGGAATCCAGTCATGAGCCAGGGGCGGCGCGCCGCCGGCGGCCGATTGCAGGGCGATTGTAGGGCCGGCGCGCCAGGCTCCCGGCTGGCAAGGTCCGCGGAACCGGCCGAAGAGGCCCGCTCGCGCGCCGGCCTCAGCCCGTGGCGATCCGGTCGAGGGATCGCTCCAGCGCGGCCTCGATGCGGGCGGTCAGCGGCGCGGTGTCAAAGCGGAAGGCGCGCGAGACATCGGCGCGGATGCCGGCGGCCTCATCAAGCTCGAACCAGATGGGCGGCTGCCCGTCCGCGAGCGAGAAGAAGCTGAGCATCAGGTGCGCGACCCGGAAGTTCGCCCGGACGAAGGGCGAGATCTCCAGGAAACGACCGAAGAAGAGCGCGGCGCGGGGCGCGGTCTCCAGATCCCGGCCGCTCTTGCCGCCGATCCAGCCCAGGAGGTCTCCGAGACGGATCGGGATCGTCTGCGGAGGAGAGAGGCCGGCGCCCTCGAACTGCGGTTCGATCTGGACCGATCGGAACCCCGATGTCTCGGCGGAGGCGGTGGCGATCTGATGGACCTGGCCGAGCAGCGGCGCGTCGGGATCCCGGCCGCCCGCCGCCCGGGCGATGCGGCCCAGCGCCCCGAGCGCCGGGGCGAGGGCGGGCGCCGCCCGGAGATCCCCTTCCCGCGCCCGGCGGATCTCGTCGGCGGGCGGAGCGGCTCCAGTCAGTTCGAGGGTGGCGCGGGCCGCCTCGACCTGGAGCGTCTCGCAGCCGGCTTCGAACCGGCGCAGGCCGATGCGGGCGACGAGACGCTCCCGCCGCATGCGCAGCTCCTGGCCGGGGCCGGGGGGCGGAGCGGCCCCGCCGGGATGGATCGGGAGGGGTTCGGCCATTGGAGAGGGAGTGTAGGGACTCCACAGCGCCGCTCGGCGGAGTGGCGCGCCAGCCTCTCCGCTCTACTTGTGCCGGGCGGGGCCGCTACCGCGAGAACCGGCCCGGCGCGCCGGCAAGCGCCGGCTGCGGGTAGGCCGGCAGGAGGCGCCGGCTGCGAGCGTGCCGGGCAGGGCCGCTACCGCGAGAACCGGCCCGGCGCGCCGGCAAGCGTCGCCAACCCCCAGACCGGCGCCGCGAGGGGGGAGAGGTTCGGAGAGGGGGATCCCCCATCAGCGCTAACTTACAGCGCTACGGAAAGAAGTTGGCGATCTGGATCGGTCGGAGGCGATGTGGTTCAGCCAGCGCCCGGGAGATCGCGTTCCAGTCCGATACAACGCGAGACAGATCCAGCGGGGGATCGATGGCGCGGGCGACCTCGTGAAGAACGAGGGCAAACTCACGCCACGCGCTGGGCCGCCTGCGTTTTCTCCAGGTCGTATCCCCAGGGGGAAATGGACTCGGCGTGGCGAATGACCTTCTCCACCAGGAGCGCCAGGAGGAGTTTGCCGTAGAGCCACGCTCGAGCGCTGTCGTCGTTGTATTTGGGTAGATGACCGAGCTGAGCCAAGGACTTGAACCGCTTGAACACGAGTTCGACCTGCCAGCGGATTCGATACCACTCGAGGACCGCTTCGGCCGAGAACTCCTCTTCAGGGAAGGTAGTGAAGACGATGACAAATCGGGCGAACTCCAGCGTCCGAGGCATCAGCTTCTTTCCTCTTCGGCGGGCGTCGTGCCGAAGCTTCTTTTGCGCGCGCCGAATCGCTGCCCGACTCTTGCGCACCGCGCATACCCGACCGCTGACCCTCGCGCCGTCAGCGGCCACCACCTGGACCGGCCAGGATCGGGACTCGCCTGCCGACGTCAAGGCGCGAACTTGCGCCAGGAGGTCGAAGGAGTTCCCGTCAACGGTCTCGAACGCCAGCGCCTGGGTGTTCACCCGAACCAGTACTTCCCCGCCCGCTGTCGCCACATGAACGATTCCCGGCGCCCGGGCATAGCCCCTGTCCGCCACCACCCGATCCCCCGGACGAATCGGAAACTGCTTCAGCGATTCCCCGCTCCCCGGCCCCTTCGTCCCGGTAACTCGGAAGAAGTCGCATTCGAGCGTCGGCAGCCGGACACTGTAGTGAATCCGCCACAACGATCCCGACTTCCCCGGCTCCTTCACCATCGTGCCGTCCACGATCCGGAACTCGAATCTCTCCTCGTCGCTCCGCGACAGCCCCCGCTCCTGGAACAGCGCCTCGCACAGGGCCTGAAACCAGCCCCGCGCCTGGCGCAGCCGCTTCATCAGCGCGACATCCGACATCTCCGCCAGACCTGCCCGCCGCGCTCGCACCGCCGTCTCCCGCAGCGAATAGCCACATGACAGGTGCATGAGGAGCACACGAAGCAGGTTCTCGACCGAGGTGACTCCCCGGAGTCTCGTGATCGCCCCCTTCTCTACCGCCAGCTCCCGCCAGTTCCCCGGAAGAAACGACCGCAGCAGCCCCCACTCCTCTCTCATGCCGTCCTCCCGCCGAAGCCTGATTCTTTCGGCAAGAGGAGGATACCACTATGTTAGCGCCTATGGGGATCCCCCCTCTCCGAACCTCTCCCCCTTCCTCCCCGGGCGCGCCGGGGAGGGGGCGATCGGCGGGATGTCGGGGGGAGGATGGCGTGGCCGGGAGGGCGGAGACCATAGGATTTGCGCCGTGAAACGCTGGATCTTCGATCGTTTCGGGCGGGAGAACCTCCGCTTCGAGAGCGCCGCGCCCCCTCAGGCCGGGGAGGGCGAGGTCGTGGTGCGGCTGGGCGCCGCGTCGCTCAACTACCGGGATCTCCTCATCCTGTCCGGCCGCTACAACCCGCGCCTCCCCCTGCCCCAGGTTCCGGTCAGCGACGGCGCCGGAGAGGTTGTCGAGGTCGGGCCCGGGGTGTGTGACTTCGCTCCCGGGGACCGCGTGATCACCCATCCGGTCATGGGCTGGGAGGACGGACGCTTCCGGCGGGAGTACGCCCGCTCGACTCTCGGTGGCCCCGGCCCCGGGATGGGGCAGGAGCAGGTGGCGCTCCCTTCGACTTCGCTGGCGCGGGCCCCGAAGGGCTGGAGCCACGAGGACGCCTCGACGCTCCCCATCGCCGCCCTGACCGCCTGGAGCGCACTGGTGACCGAGGGCCCGGTGCGCGAGGGGCAGACCGTCCTCACGCTCGGCACCGGCGGGGTCTCCATCTTCGCCCTCCAGATCGCCCACGCCCTCGGCGCCCGGGTCATCGTGACTTCGTCGTCCTGGAAGAAGCTGGAGAGGGCCTCGAAACTCGGCGCCGATCACGGGATCCACCGCATCGAGGACGCCGACTGGGATCGCTCGACGCGGCGCCTCACCGGAGGCGAGGGGGCCGATCTGGTCGTGGAGAACGGCGGCGCGGGAACGCTCTCGCAGTCGCTGCGGGCGACCGCGGCCGGCGGCACCGTGGCGCTTCTGGGCGCCCTCACCGGCCTGAAGGCGCCGATCATGCTCGCTCCCGCGGTGATGCGGCGGATCCGCATCGCCGGAGTCATGACGGACTGCCGCCGCGCGCTGCGCGATCTCGTGGCCTTCGTGGAGGACCGAGACCTTCGCCCGGTCGTGGACCGCGTCTTCCCGCTGGCCGAGCTGCCGGCGGCGCTGGAGTTCATGGAGCGCGGCGCCCATTTCGGCAAGATCGTGATCTCGATCCCCTGATCGCCCCGGGCCCCGAGGACCATGCCCGCTCCCGTCACCTTCCTCGTCGCCGGGGGCGCCGGCTTCATCGGCAGCCACCTCGTCGAGCGGCTGCTGCGGCGCCGACCCGAGGCGCGGGTCGTGACGCTCGACAAGCTGACCTACGCCGGCTCGCTCGACAACCTCCGGGACGCCCTGGGCTGCCCGCGGCACGAGTTCGTTCAGGGGGACATCTGCGACCGGGCGACGGTGGTCCCTCTCGTGGCCGGCGCCGATTTCGTCGTGAACCTCGCGGCGGAGACCCACGTGGACCGGGCCATCGAGGATGGCGAAGCGTTCGCCCGCACGGACACGCTCGGGACCGCCGTCCTCCTCGAGGCCTTCCGAAGCGCGGGCCGCGGCCGCCGCTTCCTGCAGGTCTCCACGGACGAGGTGTACGGACCCCTGCCCCGCGGCGAAGCCGCCGAGGACGCTCCGCTTCGCCCCCGAAACCCCTACGCCGCCAGCAAGGCGGGCGCGGACCTGCTGTGCCTCGCCTACCACGCCACCCACCGGCTTCCGATCCTCATCAGTCGGGGAACGAACACCTACGGACCCCGGCAGCACCGCGAGAAGATGATCCCCGCCTTCCTCTCGCGCGCGCTCGCCGGACGCTCGGTGCCCCTCTACGGCGACGGACGCCAGATCCGCGAGTGGCTCCACGTGGACGACCATTGCGCGGCGCTGGATCGGCTCCTCGACCGGGGAGAGCCGGGGACGATCTACAACGTGGGAAGCGGCGACCGCCGCCGCAACCTCGAGGTGGCGAGACAGCTCATCGAGATCGCCGCGCGCCGCGTCGGCCGTCGCGCGCCCCTCGCGCATGTGAGCGACCGGCCGGGCCACGACCGGCGCTACGCCGTGGACTCGAAGCGGCTCCGCGCGCTCGGATGGCGGCCGCGGATCCGGTTCGAACCCGGCCTGGAGGCGACCTGCGAGGCGCTCTGGGCCTGATCAGAGCGGATCGGCGCGACCCACCCGCGCGTCGGCTTCTTCCCGCAGACCGACCCGTCGGCGGAGGAACCAGACCACTGCGTAGATCACCGGGGTGTCGCAGATCGCGACGATCCACTTGAAGATCACGCCGTTCAGGATGAGCATCGGCATCCGGGCCGGCGTGATCTCGGAGGCCCCCAGCGACTGGAGGAGCACCGTGACCAGGATCGTGTCCACGAGCTGCGAGGTGAACGTGGAGGCGTTGTTTCGCAGCCACAGATAGCGTCCGCGGGTCAGCCGCTTCCAGAAGTGGAAGAGCCGGATGTCCATGTACTGGGCGCCGAGGTAGGCCCCCATCGAGGCCGCGACCGCCACGCCCTGGATGCCGAAGGCGAGATCGAAGGCGGCGTCGTCGAGCGCGCTCCAGCTCGTCGCCGGGACCGCGTTCGCGATCCAGACGAGCACGACCACGAACGCGCTGGCGAAGAAGCCGGCGGTCACCAACTGGCTGACCCGCCTCCGCCCGTAGAACTCGGACAGGACATCGGTGCAGATGAAGGTCACCGGGTAGGCGAGGATGCCGACGGAGAGCTCCATCCGCGGGTTCAGTCCCAGCCAGGCGAGCGCCGGGACCTCCCAGGCGAAGAACTTCCGGAAGATCAGGTTGCAGGAGATCAGGGCGGCGAGGAACACCGCTCCGAGCGTCAGGAAGACGGCCTCGCGGGTGTGCTCCGAAGCCCGAGGCGCGCCCGACAAGCGTCCGTTCACGGTCGCGCGGTCTGGCGTCAGCCGATCCGGGAGGGGCTCTCCGGAACCGGCGCCGGCACGATCTGCTGCATCCGCCCGTAGGTCTCGACCCGGCGGTCGCGGAAGAAGTGCTGGAGTTCGCGCAGCTCGCCGATGCGGCCGAAATCGAGGTCGGCCACGAGGATCCCGGGGGCGCTCCCCGCCTGCTGGAGGGTCTCTCCAAACGGGTCGGTGATGAAGCTGCCGCCGTAGAAGGCGGTTCCTCCCTCGACGCCGACCCGGTTCACCGCCCCGAGGAAGACGCCGTTCGCGATGGCGTGGCCCCGCATCACGGTCCGCCAGGCGTCCTCGGACGAATAGTCCGGGCGCTCCGGCTCGGTCCCGATGGCGGTCGGGAAGAGCAGGACTTCCGCGCCGCCGAGGGCCAGACAGCGCGCCGTCTCGGGAAACCACTGATCCCAGCAGATCCCGACTCCGACGCGGCCGAACCGGGTCGCGAACACCGGGAACCCCAGATCGCCCGGCGTGAAGTAGTACTTCTCGTGGTACCCCGGCCCGTCGGGAATGTGGTTCTTCCGGTAGCGCCCGAGGAATGTCCCGTCGGCGTCGTACACCAGGGCGGTGTTGAACGCGACGCCCGGCGCCGCGTGCTCGAAGACGGGCAGAACCAGCACGACGCCGAGTTCGCCTGCGAGCCGACCCAGTTCCCGCGCGCGCTCCGAAGGCTGCTCCTCCGCCAGCCGGCACAGGGACACCGTGACTTCGCGGGGAAAGTAGGGAACATCGTGGAGCTCGGGGAGGCAGATGATGTTGGCCCCCTGCGCCGCCGCCTCCCGGACCGCCGCGATCGTTCCCTCGTGGGCGGCCTCGCGGTCCGGTTCGACGGCCCGCTGAATGAGCCCCAGGCGCGCGTTCGTCATGGCCGCGGAAGGTACATCAGGACGCGTGTCGCCGAACGAAATCGTGGGGAACAGGTCAGGGCGCTGGATCCGGCGCCCGGTTCCCGGAGCGCGCCGGCTCCTGCTGGAGCATGCAGTGGATCCCCCCGCCCCCGAGATTCACCGCCATGGCGTCGAGCGCCACCAGCTCCCGGCCCGGGAACGCCTCCCGGAGCGTCGCGAACGCGGAAGCTTCCTTCTCCCGAGCCGTCGGCGAGCTGCCCGGCCCGGCGTAGCGGGCGGTGACCACCAGCCCGTTCGTCACCTGGAAGTTCAGATAGCTGGCGGCCGCCGCCACCCGGATGACCTCCTCCTCGCCGATCGAGCGTCCATCCGGGAAGGACAGCTCGCGGATGCGGTGGAACACCGGATCTCCCCGCCGCATGCGCTGCGTCCGCAGATCGGGCAACGGCGCGCGCAGAATGCGGAACGGGCGCCCTTCCAGGTCCCGCGCCGCGCGCAGCCGCCGGAAGCTCTCCTCGAGGCGCTCCCGGTTCATGGCGGCGATCGGATCCCGCCGCGCCTCCTCCGCGGAGACTTCCGCCAGGA
Organism: Acidobacteriota bacterium; assembly: GCA_022822745.1. Taxonomy (GTDB): domain Bacteria; phylum Acidobacteriota; class Vicinamibacteria; order Marinacidobacterales; family Marinacidobacteraceae; genus JAJEAO01. Next base: position 4,274 of record JAJEAO010000005.1, on the reverse strand, counting down.
GAACGGTCCGCGAGTCCGCGAAACGGACGAACTCGTCGGTGTGCCCCCCGGTGGCCAGCGAGGTGTAGATGTCCCCCGGGAGCGGACCATCGAAGGTCTGGTCATCCTCGGCCACGCCCCGGGCCAGCCAGATGACGCGGGACACGCCGAACACGCGCCGGAACTCCGTCTCGATGGCGCGGAGCGACCAGTCCGGGTTCCGCTGCGTCTCCACCGCCTCGCAGGCGATCATCACGCCGGCGCCGTTGAACTCCCGAGCCCCTCCTTCGCCGATGAGAGGCGTGGGCTCGATCCCGATCCCGAGGAGCGAAGCGATCCGCGGCGGGACCGCGCCGTCGAGCCGCGCGAGCGGGTGGTCCTTCGTTTCGTATCCCCACCGACTGAACCCGAACCCGGCGATCCTCAGCCCGCCCCGATCGCCGCGGACGAAGATCGGCCCCATGTCCCGCATCCACACATCGGCGTGCGGGATCACGCGGAGAGTCACGGCGCCCCCGTCCACTCCTTCGCGACGCAAGCGGTCTCGCACCCGGCGCGCCTCCGGCTCGTCCTGCACCAGCAGCTCGACCGCCACCCGCCGGTGGACGGCTCGGATGATCTCCACGAGAAGCGGCTCGATGGGAAACCCCCGGCAATGCTCCCCGGTCGGCCACGCCATCCACAGGGCCCGCTGCGTCTCGAACTCGCCGGGGAAGACGAACGTCTCCGGCCCGGAACCGCCATCGCTTCCGACCCTCGATGCCGTCGCGACCGGTGTTCGTGGCGCCATCTCCCGGAATATACTGATTCGCTGTCGCCCGGCGCCGATCGCATCCACGGTCCGGATGCCGGTTGTCTCGTGCCCGCTCCCTCCTTCACCGACGACGAGTTCCTGGCGGTCGCCGCTCTGGCGGCCCTCGCGGCGCCGCGCGACGCCGGGGAGCGGAAGACGCTGCTGCGAGCGCACGAGTCGCTCCAGGGTTTCGCCGACGCCGTCACCGGCCTCGCCGGCGGGCTCGCGACCTCGGCCGACGACCGGCCCTCCTGTCCCCTTCGCGAGGACCGACCGGAGATCGGCCTTCCCCCCCGGACGATCGAGTCCCTCGCTCCCTCGGTCGGGACGCGGCATCTCGTGCGGGTGCCGGGCGTCCTCTGAGGCCACGCTTGGTCCTCCCCGCCGTCGAACGAAGGCGGCGGTCTGCCCGGCTGCGCGAGGGCGAGACCGGGGCCGAGACCGCGGTCGGGCTCGCGCTCGAACGCGCCCGCGCCGCGAGGGACGCCGGCGCATTCCTTCACCTCGACGAGGCCGGCGCCCGAGACCGCGCCCGCGCGCTGGACCGGGCGCCGGAGGGACGAGCGGATCGGCCTCTTTTCGGACTGCCGGTCGCGGTCAAGGACAACATCGCGGTCCGCGGCCTGCCCTCGACTTCGGGGTCCGCGCTGCTGGCCGACTACCGCGCGCCGTTCGACGCCACCGTGGTGTCCCGTCTCCGCCGGGCCGGGGCGGTCATCCTCGGCACCACGAACCTGGACGAGTTCGGCATGGGCTCCTCCACGACCCGCGGCTTCCGGGGCGCCAGCCGGAACCCGGCGGCGCCGCACCGGATCGCCGGCGGATCCTCGGGGGGCTCCGCCGCCGCCGTGGCTTCCGGCGCAGCGTTCGCGGCCCTCGGGACCGACACCGGGGGCTCGGTCCGGCAGCCCGCCGCCCACTGCGGCCTCTACGGCATTCGACCGACGTGGGGGCGGGTTTCCCGGTTCGGCATGACGGCCTACGCCTCCTCGCTGGATCAGGTCGGAGTCCTGGCTTCCGATCCGGTGGAGGTCGGACGGGTGCTCGGGACGATCGCCGGGGCGGATCCGAGGGACGCCACCAGTGCGCGACGCCCCGTTCCCGACTTCGCATCCGCCGCGTCGCGACCGCGGACGCCGCGGCGCCTCACGGTGTGCGCCGACGCCGACCTGGCGCCGCTGGATCCGGCCTCCCGGGGGGCGTTCCAGCGGGCCGTACGCCGATTCCAAGCCGCGGGAACCCGGGTGCGACGAGCCCCGCTGCCCGACGCCGACAGCGCGGTCGCCGCCTACTACCTGATCGCGTGCGCGGAGGCGAGCTCGAACCTGTCCCGGTTCGACGGACTGCGCTACGGGCGCCGGGAGGCGGGGGACGGGACGCTCGCCGGGGCCTACCGGGTCAGCCGCAGCCGGGGGTTCGGGGCGGAAGTCCGGAGGCGCATCCTGCTCGGCGCGGCCCTGCTTTCCCGGGGCTACAAGGATGCGGTGTACGGCGCCGCCACCGTCGCGCGACGCCGGACCCGGGAGGCGCTGCTGCGGCTGCTGGCCGGTTCGGACGCCCTGCTGCTGCCGGTGACGCTGAGTCCGCCCCGACGCCTCGACAGGCCGGACCCCGCTTCCGCCGAGTACCGGGCCGACCGCTTCAACATCCTCGCAGCGCTCGGATCCCTGCCAGCGCTCGCGATCCCGGCCGGAGAGCGCGACGGCCTCCCGTTCGGCGTGCAGCTCATGGGCCCGCCCTGGGAAGAGGGCGCCCTGCTCTCCGTCGCCGCGTCGGTGGCCTGAGACCCGTCAGGGTTCGCCGCCGGCAAGGGAATCGAAACCGCGGGGGGGAAGCGACCTCGATCGCCCGTCCGGAGTGGCGATCCGGACTCCCTCCTCGCGGGACACGACGCGGCCGATTCGCGTGACCCCGGACCACGCCGCCCCTCCGGCCGCCATCCGGGACGTCACCCGACCCCGCGGGGCCGTGAACAGGAGCTCGTAGTCCTCGCCGCCGAAGAGGGCGGCTTCGAGTTTCGCCGGGGCCGCGAGCGGCAACCGAGCCGCTTCCACGACCGCCCCGCATCGGCTCGCGCGCGCCAGCCGGTGCAGATCGAGCGCCAGCCCGTCCGAGAGATCCATGGCGGCGGTCGCCACTCCGACCAGCTCGACGCCGAGGCGGAGCCGCGGCTGCGGGTCCAGATGGGCGCGCACCCACGGGCTCTCGGCGGGGTCGGTCGAACGAGAGCCGATCCGATCCCGCAGGAGTTCGAGCCCGAGGGCCGAGGCGCCGAGAGGTCCGCTGACGAACAGGGCGTCGCCTGGCCACGCTCCCGACCGGAGAAGCGGCCGGGCGCCCTCGGCCATCCGCCCCGCGACGGTCACATGGAGCCCCAACCGGTCCCCGCGGGTGATGTTGCCGCCGACGACGGGGGCCCCGAGCTCCGCCCCCCGCCGGCCCGCCGCAGCCATGACGGTTCTGGCGGCGTCGAGATCCCCGGGGGACGCCACGACCGAGACGAGGGCCGCGAGCGGGCGCCCTCCCATGGCGGCGATGTCGCTTGCCGCCGCGGCGACGGCGCGACGGCCGACGGCGGGGAGCGGATGGAGGACCCGGTCGAAGTGGACTCCCTCCTCGGCGGCATCCACCGTGAGCAGGAGACCCGCTTCGAGCTCCGCGCCAGCGACGACGGCGGCGTCGTCGCCCGGACCGACGAGCACCGGAGGGCCCCCGGGTGGGAGACCCCCGAGAATGGCGGCGAGGAGCCGATCCTCCCCGGTCAACGATTCGGGGCCGACTTCGCTTCCGCTCCGACCGTGCTCTCGAGCTTCGCGGCCTTGACCCGAACCCGGGCCACGGCCTCCTGGACCGCCTCCCCGAGACGTCTCCGCTCCCGCGCGACCGCTTCCTCGACAGCCCCTTCGAGCCGCGCGCGCTCCGCCGCGACCGCTTCTTCCACTGCCCCCTCGCGCCGTGAACGCTCCGCCGCGACCGCTTCCTCGACTGCTCCTTCCTGCCGCGAACGCTCGGCGGCAACCGCGTCCCCGACCATCCCCTCGAGCCGCGCGCGCTCCGCCGCAACCGCTTCCTCGACCATCCCATCGAGCCGGGAACGCTCTGCCCCAACCGCTTCCTCCACCATCCCTTCGAGCCGGGACCGCTCCGCCGCAACCGCTTCCCCGACGGCCCCCTCGTGCCGCGCGCGCTCCGCCGTCACCGCTTCCCCGACAGCCCCCTCGAGCCGGGCGCGCTCCGCCGTCACCGCTTCCCCGACCATCCCTTCGAGCCGAGACCGCTCCGCCGCGACCGCTTCCACGACAACTCCTTCGAGCCGCGCACGCTCCGCCGCGACCGCTTCCCCGACGGCCCCCTCGTGCCGCGCGCGCTCCGCCGCAACCGCTTCCCCGACCGGCCCTTCGAGCCGAGACCGCTCCGCCGCGACCGCTTCCACGACATCGCCGTCGAGCCGCGGACGCTCCGCCGCAACCGCGTCCCCAACGGCTCCGTCATGCCGGGAAGG
>JAJEAO010000087.1 GCA_022822745.1 Acidobacteriota bacterium | reverse complement strand
TCGACCGGCGGCTGCCGAGCCTTCTTCCGCTTCGTCATCCCTCACCTCGCAGGTGAATCCGGAGGGTGCTCCGGCACTGTACTACTTACACTATATCAATGACTTACAGAAACATCAACTACTTTGATCGCGGATCAAGGGACCCCGACCCGCTCGCCCGGCGAGATCAGCGCCGTCTGCCACACGAGCGCCTTGGCGCGACGGGAGGCGTTCAGCTCCACCGGCAGCGTCACGACCTGAAACAGGACGACGATCGAAAAGAGGATCACGCCGACCTGCACCAGACCCGCCGCTCCGAGCAGGAAGCCGCCGAGCAGGATGATCCACGAGACGCTCGAAGCGAACGCCGCCGGGCGGGCGAGCGTCTGCCGGAACAGCAGCGGCTGGTAGCCGGTGTGGTGCTGGAGCGCGTGCCCCACCTCGTGCGCCGCTACCGCGACCGCGCCCACCGTGCGCCCGTGATAGACCTCGGGAGAGAGCCGCAGCGCCCGGACCGTCGGGTCGTAGTGGTCGGAGAGCGACCCGGGGTGTTCCTCGACGGGGATGCGAACCCCTTGCTGCCGCAACAGGAACTCGGCGGCTTCGCGGCCGCTGCGGCGGCTGCTCACCGGGACGCGGTTGTAGCGGTTGAAGGTGCTCTTGACCTTGAACGTGGCCCACAGGGTGAGCGCGAGGCCGGGAGCCAGGATGATGAAGTAGAGGGGATCGAAGAAGAACATCGGAAGGTGGGTCGCGGGGGAGATCGGAGAGCCGCGTGAGGGAAGGTATAACCCGACGGGTGGACAGATTGTTTCCGGTTGGCGCGGAAGATCCAAGGGAGAGCCCGGCGAGGCTCTCCTTCGCAGTGAACGGCGGGCGGCTCCAGGCGAGTCTGGTCGCGCTCTCCCGTTTCGGCCCCCATCCCGATGGAGGCGCGGCGCGGCTCGCGTTCTCCGAGGCGGATCTGGCCGCTCGGGCCTGGCTCACGGGCGAGATGCGGACCGCGGGGCTCTCGGTGCGGACCGACGCCGCCGGGAACCTCTTCGCGCGCCGGGAGGGACGCGAGAACCTCCCGGTGATCCTGTTCGGCTCCCACATGGACACGGTGCCCCGCGGCGGCCACTACGACGGGGCGCTCGGCGTCCTGGCGGCGCTGGAAGTCCTGCGTTCGCTCGACGAGCAGTCGGTGGCGACCCGGCATCCGCTGGAGATGGTCGTCTGGTGCGACGAGGAGGGCGCCCACTTCGGGAACGGCCTGTTCGGAAGCCGCGCGGCGACCTCGGGCGCTCCGGAAGAGGAATTCCACCGGATGGATCGCGACGGGCGGAGCCTCGCCGACTGGATGGATCGCTACCGTCTCGATCCGCGCCGGATCGGCCGGGCGGTCCTCGATCCCCGGACCGTGCGGGCGGTGGTCGAGCTCCACGTGGAGCAGGGCGGGATGCTGGAGCGGCAGGGCGCGCGGATCGGCGTGGTGGACGGGATCGTGGGCATCCACCGCTTCGAGGCGCGGATCCGCGGAATCCAGAACCACGCCGGAACGACGCCGATGGCCGAGCGCCGGGACGCCCTCCTCACCGCGGCCCGGCTCATCGTGGCGACCCACGAGGAGATCCGCCGCCTCCCCGGCGGTCAGGTGGGAAACGTGGGGCAGATCGACGTCACGCCCGATGCAGCGAACGTGGTGCCGGGGGAAGTCCGCTTCCCCATCGAAATGCGGGATCTCGACGACACGGTGGTCGCGGGGATGATCGGCCGCATCGGCGAGCGAAGCGCGGCGCTGGCCCGCGAGACCGGGTGCCGCATCGGGATCGAGCGCACCCTCGAAGAACCGGCTGCATGGATGGACCCGGGGCTACGGGCGCTGGTGGCGCGGGAGGCGCGCGCCCTGGACCACGACTCGGTCCCGATGCCGAGCCGGGCCGGGCACGATGCGCAGAACACCGCCCGCCACGGGATCCCGACGGCCATGATCTTCGTCCCCAGCCGGGACGGGATCAGCCACGCTCCCGCGGAGTGGACCAGTTGGGACGACTGCGCCCTGGGAGCGGAAATGCTGCGGCGGACGGTCCTCGCGATCGATCGGAGGTAGCCGGCGGGGGTTGCCGGGATTTCTCCGCGGGGATCCCTCAGCCGGGATCCCTCACCTGGACACGCACCGTTCCGCGGTGCAGGTCACCGTGAACGGGGGGCACTCCGGCGCCTCCGCCCGGAGCTCGAGCGTTCCGCGCCACTGCACCCGCACCCTCTGATGGATCCCTCCGGCCGGGAACCTCCCGAACCCGAAGTCGGAGAAGAACGCTCCGACAGTCGGCCGCAACCCGGGGACATCGAGGTTGTCCCCCCCATCGGGCACGACCACGGTGTAGGGGCGGACGATCTCGAGGGATGTCTCGGGATGCGCCTGCAGGACAACTTCTCCCACCGAGAAGGGGCGGCCGCCGGAGTCGAGAACCTCCGCGAAGAGGATCCCGCCGCACGTCGAGGGCTCGGGCGCCGGGGCCGTCGGAGGCGCGGGGACCGAGGCGCTCGGCGCCGACGCGCCGCCCGCCCCGCAACCAGTGAGCGCCACGGAGAGTCCCGCGACGGCGAGGGCGATCGGGGAGCGCATCTCAGCCTTCCCCCCGGCCCCGTCGGAGAGTGATCTCGACCCCCGAAAGCCCTGCGCCCGCTTCGACGGTGATCCACCGCCACCGATCGTTCGCCTCGAGCACGCCCTCCGCGACGGAAAAGTCCAGCCGCGAACCGTGGGCGTTCCGGCGCACGACGAGCATCGGGTGGACCCACAGGATCCAGTCTCCCGGCCCCAGCCCCTCCAGCAGGAACTCGCCGTTCTCGTCCGCGAAGGCGCCGGGACCGGGACCGGCGCGAGCTCCCTCGGCGCCGGGTCGGACCGCCTGGACGTAGGCGAACGGCGCCGGGCGGCCATCGAGGTCCACCCGGCCGGCGACGCTGCCGCGAGAATCGAGGAAACCGGGGGCCGGGTAGAGGAGCGAGACCGCGGTCATGTCGTCCTCGGTCAGGTCCAGCCCGTAGCTGTTCGAGTAGGACATGACCGGATCGGGGAGGAAGGACGGTTCGGCCTCGAACGGGTCCTCGGTCCAGAGCGGCATCGGATGCGGCTCGGAGTGGGCGAGCCCGAGACAGTGGCCGATCTCGTGGATGACCACGATCTCCAGGAGCCGCACCGGATCCTGGGGCGACCAGTTCTTGACGAAATCGGGGTTGATCTCGATGTCGCAGCCGATGTAGCCGCCACCATCATCATCCCATCGAAACGCAGCGAATCCGGTGAACCACGAGTCCTCGAACACCGGGTCGCTCGAGAACCCGATCGTGTTCACCCCGTCGTCGGCGTCGGCCTGGTCGAGCGTCGCGGGTTCGGGCGCGATCTCGATGTCGATCGTGGCCGTCGGGATTTCGACCCAGCGACTCGCGCCGCGGGTGATGACCTCCCTCCACGCGGATGCGTCGAGCCCGATGTCGTCGGGGAGGTTGTCGTTCTCCAGGATCCGGAACCGGAGCGGGAACGGATCCCAGCGGATGGCGCTGTCCGAAGTGACGATCCAGCCATCGCCCAGGAACCGGTAGGCGGCGGCCGGGGCCGGCGCGATCCCCAGACAGCCCAGCAGCGTGACGGCGGCGAGGGTCCGGCGAGTCACGGCGAACCGGCCTCGATCGGAGTCGAGAGCGTGCCAATCCCCTCGATGTGGATGCGGACCGTCTGCCCCGCGCTCAGGAACTCGGGCGGGTTGCGCGCGGAGCCCACCCCGTCCGGCGTCCCGGTGGCGATCACGTCGCCGGGATGGAGGGTCATGATCTCGCTGGCGTAGGCCACCAGGTGCGCCGCCGACCAGATCATGTCGGCGGTGGCGCCGTCCTGGACGATCCGGTCGTCCACCCGCGTCTCGATCCGAAGCGCCTGCGGGTCGGGCAGGAACGCCCTCGGGGTCACGAACGGACCCATCGGCGCGGCGCGGTCGCCGCTCTTGCCGGAGAACCAGTCCGGACCGTCGAACATCGGGTCGCCCCGGAAGCGTCCACCGCGGTCGCTCACGTCGAAGACGATCGTGTAGCCGAAGATGTGGTCGAGCGCCTCCTCCCGGGACACCCGGGTGGCCGTCTTCCCGATCACGACGCCGAGCTCGCCTTCCCAGTCGATGTTCTCGCGTCCCGGCGGGATCCGGTAGGGCTCCCCGGGGCCGATGATCGAGGACCGGGGCGACTTGGCGAACAGATAGGGAAAGTCCCGGTCCGGGACGATGTCGCGGGAGACGTCCATCTCGGAGGCGTGGGAGCGGTAGTTCGCGGCCGCGGCGAGCAGGTTCGCCGGGTAGAGCAGCGGGGCGGCGAGCCGGTGGGGCTCGATCCGGAAACGGAGGCCTCCCTCGCGTCCCTCGAGGTGGTTCGCGATGCCGTTCAGACGCCGGGTGGCCTCGTCCCCGGCCGCGATGACTGCGATCAACCCGGCGCCGAAATCGAACGGGGTCATCCCGGTCTCGCTGGCGACGAGCGCGTCCGCGGCGGCGAGGTCGAGGATCTCGTCGCCGATCACGATGGCCGGGCGAGGCGATCCATCCCCGGCGTCGGAGGCCCGGTAGGTGGCGAGGCGGTACGGGGCCTCCGGCTCGGGGGAAGGCGCGGGACCGGTGGCCGGGGGACCGCACCCGAGGGCGAGCGCCGTCGCGACGAGGAGGGGGCCGACTGCGACGCGAATCCGCATGGCGAATAGCCTACGCGAATCGCCGGCGCGCCCGGCCGGTTCCTCGGCCCGACGGCTCTCGGTCGAGGCGGTCAGGACGCGTCGGAACCCTCCATGAACCTCGTCACTTCGGAGGTTCCCGTACGGGCCCCTCCCGGGAGAAAGACCATGCGCATCCTCGTCGTCCTCTTCATCGGCCTCGCCCTCGGCGCGATTAGCGGCGTCGCCCTCGGCGGCGGACAGGAACCGGAGCAGCGGAGTCGCCGGATCCCGCAGTTCGAGAACGAGCACCTCCGCGTCTGGAAGACGATCATCATGCCTGACCAGCCGCTTTCGATGCACCGGCACGAGAACGGCCGCGCGATCGTGGCCCTGAAGGGCGGGACGCTTCATGTCGTCTATGAGGACGGACGTGAGAAGCCGATGACCTGGGAATCGGGGAGCGCCTACTGGCTGGATCGGGATCCGCCGGGCGAGCTCCACGGGGATGTGAACAAGGGCGACGAGCCCATCGAAGTCATCGTTGTGGAACTCCAGAACCAGCAGTAGAAGACCGGGCGGGTATGGAGCGCCGCTGCCGCTCTTCCTATGGAGCGCCGCTCTCCACCGGTTCTCCCGGTAGGGGTGCGGCACTTCCCGACTCGAACCCGGCTGCGCCCTCGCAGTGCCCGTCTGGAGACTGGCGCTCCATACGCGCCGCTCCCTATGGAGCGCCGCTCTCCAGAGCGGCAATTCTCGACCCCAGCCGGACTCCATAGCGGTGCCGGTCTGGAGACCGGCGTTCCATACAGGCCCCTGCCGGAAGAACCGGCGGAGGCCGGCAGTCCATGCGTGCCGGGCGGGAGTCCGGCGCTCCATAGGAGCCCGGCGCGCCGGCAATGTGCAGAACTGGAGTCTGGCGCTCCATGGAGACTGGCGTTCCGTCGTCATGCCGGGGGGCGGGGGATGCGGAGGCGGCGATCGGTGTCGGGGGGTGGGTGCTCCGTTGTCACGCCGTCGGGCCAGCGGATGCGCAGCGCCGTGGGGTGGCTCCCCGCGGGGATGCCGAAGTGGACCACCGGCTCGCTCGAGGAGAGGTAGCCCGCCTCCGGATTGAGGGGACGGACCTGGGGGCGGGGCCCGCCCTCGGCGGCGACTTCCAGCGTGACCACCGCGCCCGGCGCCGGGCGGCCGCGTTCGACCGGCTCGACGACAAGCCACGCGCCGCGGCGGACCGTCCGGTTCTCGAAGAGGCGGACCGGTCCTCCGACTTCCGTGGTCACGATGTCCGGATCCCCGTCGCCGTCGAGATCCCCGGTCAGGAGGCTCCGTCCCACGACGGCCCGGTCGGTGAAGCCGGGGATCTCCAACGGCTCGAATCGCCCCGACCCGTCCCCGACGAACGCTTGGGCCGTCTCCGCATAGGCCTCGAGACCGGGGCCCGGCGGAGTCCCTTCGGCTCGGGCCACCGCGCCGTTGAGCACCAGCAGATCCAGATCCCCATCGAGCTCGAGGTCGAGGAAACGAACCCCGAAGCCGGTGCGCGGCAGGCTGGGAAGCGCCAGACCGCTCGCCGGCGTCGCGTCGAGGAAGCCGAGGCCCTGGTTCCGGTAGAGCGTGTTCGTCTGGGCGCGCAGGTGGGTCAGGTAGAGATCCAGATCCGCGTCCCCGTCCACATCGCCGAGCACGACGCCCATCCCCGCCTCCGCCCTCCCCTGCCCGTTCAGCGCCGCGCCCAGCATGAGCGCGGTGTCCTCGAAGACCCCGTGCGGCGTCTGTTCCCAGAGCAGGTTCGGTTCGCCGTCGTTCGCCACGTAGAAGTCGAGCCGGCCGTCCCCGCTGAAGTCGTGACAGAGGACGCCGAGCGCGGGGCGGCGCTCGCCAAGAATCCCGGCCTCGCCGGAAACATCCTCGAAGCTGCCGCCCCCCCGGTTGCGGTAGAGCGTGTCCCGCTCGTAGGGGAGGCTCTGCGGGGAACAGAAGTCGGGCTCGCCAGCAGAGTTGACGCACTCCTTCCCGTCCGGGTCCACCAGGTAGCCGCCCACGTAGAGGTCGAGGTCGCCGTCGGCGTCGTAGTCGCACATCGCGGTCGCGGTGGACCAGCGAACGTCGTCCAGCCCCGCATCCGCGCGCTCGAACCTCCCCCGATTCCCGAGGTAGAGCGCGTCCTCGCCGTGATTCGCCACGAACAGGTCGGCGTCCCCGTCGCCGTCCACGTCCCCGACCGCCACGCCCACCCCGTAGCCGGCATCGCCCAGGCCGCTGGCCTCGGTGGCGTCGGCGAAACCCCCATCGGGCTGCCCGAGAAAGAGCCGGTTCGTCGGGAGATTGCGCTCCGCCGCGTCCCGACGATGGTGCGGCAGCGGCCCGGACTGGATCAGATAGAGGTCGAGGATGCGGTCTCCGTTCGCGTCGAAGAGCGCCGCCCCCGCCCCCATGATCGCGGGGAGCGGATAACCGGTGAGGTCGCCGGGATCGTGGACGAAACGGACGCCGGAGGCCTCGGTGATGTCGGCGAGCGCCGGCGAGGCGGACTGCTCCCCGGACTGCGCCGCGGCGGGCCCGGCCAGGACGAGCGACAGAGCGACTGGACAGGCGGTCAGGGCCCGTCTGCTCACTGGGCCGGCCGTCAGAGCCCGTCTGCTCACTGGGCCGGCCGTCAGAGCGCGTCTGCTCACCGGCCCGGTCGTCAGAGCGCGTCTGCTCACCGGCCCGGCTCGGGGCGCCTCGCGCGGAGCGAGGTCAGGAAGCCCTCCGGAGGCTCGGCCCCGAGCCGCCGCGCCGATGCGACCGCCTCCCAGGCTTCCGAATAGCGACCCAGCTCGGCGAGGGCGGCCGCCATCAGGACCTGTGTCAGGCCGTCCTCGGGGTCGAGTTCGGCTGCGGTCTCGAGCGCCTCGAGGCCCTCTTCCACCCGGCCGAGCCGCAGGAGGACATCGCCGAGAGCCGTGTGCCCCCGCGCCTCCTCGGGCAGCGCCGCCACCGCCCGCCGGAACTGGAACTCCGCGCCGGGCAGGTCGCCGCGGCGCAGCGCCAGCGTCCCGAGGCCGAACCGGGCGAGCGGCTGGTCCGGATCGAGCGCGACCGCATCCCGGTAGAGCGGCGCCGCCTCCTCGGGTTGGCCGCTGTCGTCGAGTACCGCGCCGAACCCGGCGAGAACCGCGGCATCGGTCGGACGGAGTACGCGGAGATCAAGGTAGAGCTGTCGGGCCTCCGCGAGGCGCCCGGCCTCGCGCGCCGCCCGCGCCCGGGCGAGAAGCCGGGGTGAAGAGACATCCCGCTCGGTCATGCGGAAGTGGATCGGATCCTCGACGGCGGGGAGCGAATCGGCGCCGGTCCCGCCGGCGAACTCGCGAGCCCGCTCCCGGTCCCCGGCGGCATAGAGCGCCTGGGCCAGCGCGGCGCGGATGGCGCCGGCCTCGGGCGCGACAGCGAGCGCCGCCTCGAGGAGCGGGGCGGCTTCCTCCGGTCGCCCGCCGGCGAGATGCAGGGAGCCGAGACGGAACCGGGCCAGCGCCGAGTCGGGCTCCACTTCCATGGCTCGGAGAAAGGCCGCCTCCGCCCCCTCGGCGTCCGCCAGCTCGGAGCGGATCTCTCCGAGGAGCAGCCAGGCGGGGGCATAGCCGGGCTGTCCCGCCACCGCTCGCTCCAGAGCGGCGACGGCCTCGGCGGGCTGGGTGGACCGGATGGCGTGGGCGAACAGATAGAGGGCGGTCAGACGATTCGGATCCCCCGGACCCAGGAGCCGATCCGCCTCCCGGTAGCAGACGGCGGCCTCCGCGGTGCGGCCGTGGGCGTGGAGCGTCTCGCCGTACCGGAGCCACGCCCCGGCGTCCTCGCGGCGGGCCTCGAGTTCAGCGGCGCGCTCCCCGAACGCGATGGCCACCTGCGGCTCCATGGCGCTCGTGTCCGGCGCGGGAACGAGAACCTGCACCAGAGCCGCGGGCGGGAGCAGGACGAGAGCGACGAGGGATCGAATCACGAGACTGAAGGGCTCGCGCTGTGTCGAGCCGTCTCGGATCGTACCGACGCTCGGGTTCGCAGATACCGAACCGGCCGCCTCGAGGACGCTGAACCTGACGGCGCGGGATGGCCTGATGCGGTGCGACGCCCTGTCCAGGATTCCAGGTCACGCGGGATCCCGCACTCGCGACGCCGGATCGCAAGGCTCCGATTCGCAGCACCGACATCGAGGTCGTCCATGCGTCGGCGCCAGCCCAGCGACTCGGTCGGCGAGACGGTGGCTCGCCCCTTCGGCTCAATCGCGAGCCGGGGCCGCCGGCCCGACTGTCTCACTGTTTCGAGTCGCCTCGCCGCGTGAACGTCGCAGACTCGAGAGGCGGCGCGCAGTCCGCACGGCCTCGATCTCGGACTCGGCGGCGCCCTTCAGCCGCGGGCTCGGATTGCGCTGCCATTGCCGAATCCCGTCCAGCATGCGCCGTCGCTCTTCCAACGACAAGCGGTCGGTCCGCGGATCCTCAGCTCGCGCTCGCTTCATGCGGGACGAGTGTATCTCCGCCACGCTACCCCGGACTGAGAAGAAAGGGGTCCACGATGCTCCGAGCTGGCCGGGGTCCGTACACGAGACGGCCCGCCGACCCCGAAGGGCCGACGGGCCGTTGCCGTTCCGGCCGAACCGGTTGGCTGGCCTTCTGTCAGATCGTCAGAAGGTCAACCTCGCGGAAAGCCCGACGGTTCGTCCCTTGAGGTACTCGACGATCCGTTGATAGGGCACGACCGAGTCGATCAACTGGAAGTTGACCACCGTATTCGCGTTCAGCGCGTTGAACAGGTCCACGATGATCTGCACGTTCATGGACTCGCCGAGGGCGAACGCCTTGTCGGCCCGGAAGTCCACGACCGTCACGTTCGGCGAGCGGTTCTCGCTCATCAGACCGAGCCAGGAATAGACGCCGACGCGGCCGTCATAGACGGTGTTCCGGTGGATCGGAGCGTAGTTCCAGCCGCTGATGTAGCGGTACGTGCCAGCGACGCCGATCTCGTACGGCATGACATAGCGCGCAGACGCCTTCAACTGGTAGGTCGTGGTGTCCTGGACGGTCGGGATGTCCTGGTCATAGTTGATGAACCAGCCCTGGGCCGTTGGATCCGACGAGAGCGGACTGGACGCAGCCCACGAGGTCGCCGAAGTGCCGGGGCTCCGAGGCTCGGACCGCCACTGGTAGTCGAAGTACACGTTGTAGAAGAAGTTGTTCCGGAACCGCTTGTTGACTCCGAGAGACACGGTGTGGAAGTCCATGTCGCTCTCGCCGGCGGGGTGGTTCGTCGTCAGGTTCTCGGTCTGTCCCACCATTTCCTCGGGGTAGAGGAGGAGGTTGAAGGACCGGTCGAAGCCCGGCGGGCATCCATCACACGTCGGGATCGTGATCGGGGTGTTCCGGTTCAGGGCGTCCACCTGGTCGTAGTTGCTCCAGGTGTTGCGCATCCGCTTGTACACATAGGAGGCGCGCACACCCAGATCCGTCGTGAGCTCGTGCTCCAGCGCGGCGCTGACCTCGTCGGCGTAGGGCAGCGTCCAGTTGGGATCGATCGGGGTCGTGTTGCCGGAACCGGCGCCCGCGGTGAACGAGAGCTGCTGGCCGAGTTCGGACACACCATCCAGGATGCCGTTCATGTTCTGGTCGAGGAACTCGTAGCGCGCTGACGGCTGGCCGCCAGGATTCGCCGAGCCAAGGCCGGTCCCGACGTTCGAGTAGTAGCGCCCGAAGTACGTCTTGAAGACCGTGGTGCCCTCGCCGGTGATGTCATAGGTCAGGCCGACGCGTGGGGCGACGTTCCAGTGCGTGTACACCGTGTCGCCCGGAGTCGAGCCACCCGCCCCGAAGACGTGCTGCAGGATCTCGCTCTGGTTCTGCGGAAGCTCGAACTGGCACTGCAGTACATCCTGACAGGGACTGCCCGGCGAGTTGTCGGACTCGAGATAGGAGAGGATCTGGCTCCCCACTCGGACGCCGGCCATCAGGGTCAGCCGGTCGTTGACGGTCCAGACATCCTGGGCGAAGAAGTCCATGTGCGTGTTCCGGTTGTCCACGAGGTTCGGGATCCCGACCATGTCCACATGGTGGACGTTCAGCGGGCGGCCCTGCGCCGGGTCGTCGCGGTAGCGGAAAGCGCCGGAGTTCGTGTTCCAGCCCGAGAGCTCGGAATCGATCTGCCAATCCCAACCGAACTTGAAGTCGTGGCTGCCGCTGCCGATCGGCACGTAGTAGTTGAACTGCGCCGTGCTCTGCGGCTTCCAGCGGTTCCGGGTGAACGGCTGCCAGCCCGCGCCGGACCAGTGGTTCGTCGCCAGGTTGATGCGGGGCTCCTTCCCGTTGACCGGATCCACGTTCGGGACCATCGGCCAGGTCGTGCCCATGTGGCCCAACATGATGTTGCTGAAGAAGCGATCGCTCCAGACCCGCTGCCACTCGGCCTTGTGCAGCCAGATCCAGTAGTCCTGCGCCAGGATGGATTCGGCGGGCCGGGTCGCGGACAGGCCGCGGAACGGCTTGCGCTTCCAGGACCAGGTGGAGAACCCGATGAACTGGTCCCGCTCGGTGATCTGGTAGTTCACCTTGGCGGTGAAGATGTCGAAATCGCCGATGTCGGTGGCCAGATCCTGGTCCACGCCGGAGATCGCGGTATCGATGTAGAAGTTGTTGTAGGCAGCGTAGAACCATGCCTTGTCGCGCACGATCGGGCCGCCGAGGTCCACGTGGAACTCGTAGAACTCGAGCACCGGCGACGGTGTGCCGCCCTGCGCTTCCAGGCCACTGTCAATGTTGTCGGCGATCAGTCCGGCCGGGTTCCAGGCGCCGCTCTCCAGACCGGAGAACTCGTTTCCGCCGCTCTTCACGGTCGTCTGGATCTGCGCTCCCGGCGTGGACATCTCGACATCGGCGCCCTGTGCGGAGACCTGCATCTCCTCCATGGCGTAGTAGTCGTAGTAGCCGCCCGCCGAGCCGGTACCTTCCGTGGTGTTCACACCCTCGTAGAGAACCCGGTTCTGGCTCCGTACGCCGAACGTCTCGTAATTGGACTGCTGGCTCTTGTGGGAACCTCCCACGTCGTAGCCCTGAACCCGGACGCCGGGACTCTGGTGCAGCACGGCCCACATGTCCGTCGCGGTCGGCACCTCGTCGAGCTGGGTCTCGTCGAAGGTCGCCGCGACGCCGGTGGACCGCACGTCCACGACCGGCGATTCACCGGTCACCGTGACCGTCTCGGACACCGTGGCGAGCTGCATGTCGGCGTCCACCGAGAAAGTCGCGCCGGTCACCACCCGAATCTCTTCGTAGATGACGGTCTGGAAGCCGCTCAGCTCGAAGGTCAGCAGGTAGTCGCCCGGGGGAAGCGCCGGGAACCGGTACGAGCCGTCCACGTCCGTGGTCGCGTTCCGGGTGCCGATGATGGCCTCACCGGAGAGCGTCACGGTCACCCCGGGCAGAGCAAGCCCCTGGGAGTCGCGCGCCGCGCCCTCCAGGCGGCCGTACTGCTGCTGCGCGAGCGCCGGGACGGCAAACGCGAGGAGCAGGAAAGCGAGAAGCGTCTTTCTCATGGTTCCTCCTTTCACGGGAAAAGACATCGGATGTTCGGGAAACAGCAACGGGCGTACCGCGTGTTTCGAGATGCCCTCAGCCCAACAAGTCAACGACTTGCACCGCGCCGAGCGGTCGCGCCTCTCCATTTCGGAGGTGCGATCCAAAGCATTGGACCGATGGTATGCGGTCCATGGGCCGAAGTCCAATTGGTGTACGGGCCCACCCTCTTTGGCAGTGGGGGATTCCGGGAGGGGGTGGAGGCTTCCCGAGGCGGGGACGGGGAGGTCGAGTCGGTTGGGCGCCGGCAACAAGGGCGGAGGTGCGGGTTCTGGTGCGCGGCGGGGGTGGCGGCCGGTAGAGGGGCCGGTCCTCGCGGAGCTCCGCCTCTCTGGCGAGGACGGCCATGGGGACTTCGCCGTCGAGGCTCTGGTGGGGCCGTTCGGTGTTGTACCAGACCAGCCACTCGGCGAGGCGACGGTTGAACTCGGCGAGG
>JAJEAO010000062.1 GCA_022822745.1 Acidobacteriota bacterium | reverse complement strand
CTCCTTCCGCGCGCCATCGAGGACCACCGCGTCGCGTTCGTGGCCGGCGCCCCCTTCTTCGCCGATCCGGAATCTCCTCCCGCTCGCACCTCGCTGCGCCTTTCCTTCAGCCATGTCCCTGCGCGGGACATCCCGGAGGCCATCCGGCGTCTCGGCGCTTCCGTGGGAGCCGCGGGCTGAGATCGCCGCGGCGCGTCGGGCCGGTTCTCGCGGTAGCGGCCCTGCCCGGCACGGGAACGCCGGCGCCGGGACAGTGCCGGCGCGCCGGGCTCCTGCCCGGCACGCGTACGCCGGCGCAGGCACAGTGCCGGTGCGCCGGGCCGGTTCTCGCGGTCGCGGCCCCGCCTGTCGCTCGGGGACCGAGAGGGGCGCTCCCGGGGCGGGTTCAGCCGGCGGGAACGCCCGCCGGAGCCGACGCCACGGCTCGCAGCGCGTCGAGGGCCTCCCCGAACGCCGCGAGGGCGTAGTCCACGTCATCGTCCCCGATCTGCAGGTGAGGGATGACCCGCATGGCGGCCGGCCCCCCGGGAAGGACCGCGACTTCACGCTCGAGCAGCTCTTCGGCGAGGCGGAAAGCGTTCACGCCCTCCAGGCCGAACCGGACGATGTTCGTTTCCACGCTCGCCGGATCGAGGACGAGTCCCGGCATTCCCGCCAGCCCTTCGGCCAGTCGCCGCGCCCGGCGGTGGTCTTCCGGGAGGCGGTCCCGGTGGTTCTCGAGCGCGTGGAGCGCTCCCGCCGCGACGATGCCCGCCTGTCGGAAGCCGCCGCCGAACATCTGCCGGAAGCGCCGAGCCCGCCCGATCGAGGCCCGGTCTCCGGCGAGGCACGACCCCATCGGCGCGCCGAGCGCCTTGGAGAAGCAGACGCTCACGGTGTCGAATGGCGCTGCATACTCCCGTTCCGGGATCCCGGTCGCGGCCGTGGCGTGCCAGAGTCGGGCGCCGTCGAGGTGGCTCGCGAGCCCGAGTTCCCGCGCGGTCCCGGCGGCCTCCACGAGCTTCCGCAGCGGCCAGACTGCGCCTCCGGCGCCGTTGTGGGTGTTCTCGGCGAGGAGCAGCCGCGGCGGCGGGTGGCAGGCGCCGGGCACCAGTCGGTGGGGGGGAGAGACCGCGGACCGGACCTGGCCCGGATCGAAGGCGCCCCGGATGCCGGGGAGGCCGAGGATGGTCGCGCCCGACAGCGCCGCCGGCCCGCCCGACTCCACGAGGTAGGCGTGCGCCCTCGCCTCCGCGAGCACGAGGTCGCCCGGCTCGACATGGCACCGGATCGCGATCTGGTTGCTCATCGTGCCGGTCGGCGTGAAGACCGCGGTCTCCTTGCCCAGCAAGGCGGCGGTTCGCTCTTCCAGACGCCGCACCGAAGGGTCGTCGCCGTACACGTCGTCGCCGACCGGCGCCCGAGCCATGGCGTCCCGCATCGCCGGAGTGGGCCGCGAGACGGTGTCACTCCGCAGATCGACCCGAACCGGCCGGCCGGCCGCCGTCGGCGCGCCGGAGACGCCCCCGGAAGCGCTCATCGGGTGATGCGAACCAGCGGGGCGAGGCGGGCCCGGACCTCCGCCGCCCGTCCCTGGCCCTCGAGCTGCGCCCACAGCGCCTCGACGAACTCGCGGTCGGCGAGTCCCGGGGGAGATCCGCCGCGGTCGGGAGTCGAGAGGCCCAGCCCGCTCCGGCAGGCGTCCACCGCCTCCGCGAGCCTGGCGTCGAAGACCCGCAGTTCCCGCGCCCGGGCTCCCTCGATCTCCGCGCGCCACGCCCTCCCGGCGCAGCCGGCCTCCTCGATCAGGATGCGCAACTGGGCGACATCGTTCCCGGCGAACATCTGGAGGGTTCGGTATCCGAGGACTCCGGCGACGGCGTCGTGCACCCGACGGAGCTCGGCCACCGGGGTCGGGTGCTCGCAGACCTGGAGGTTCGTCGAGATCCGGTCCTCCCGCCGGGATCCTCCGTCGCGAGGGTCCGCCACCATCACGGCTGCCGACTGCCGTCGGCCCCGCCGGAGATCGCCGCCCGCCGCCTGGCCCGCCTCCAGCGCCGAGACCAGGCGGTCCGCGAGCGCTCGCCCGCTGCCGCGAGTCGCCTCGAAGTCCTCGGCCACCGCCTCCACGACCTCGGGGCCGACGAGGACGTTCCCCTGGGCGGCGTAGTCCGACCCGGCCCGATGTCCCGCCCAGCCGCTGGCCTCCGATCCGGTGTGCTGCGCCGCCCCGCCCGCGAGCGCCACGACGCCGATCTGTCGGAACGCGGCTCCGTCGTCCTCGGCGAGGCGAGCCGCGAGGGCTTCCTCCGGCGGGAGCCCGTCGGCGAGGAGATCGAGGAGCTCCCGCCCGTACTCCGTCCGGGTGCGGGCCTGCGTGGCTACGGCGCCGACGCCGGCGCGCACCCACGGCACGCCGTTGCCCACGCACGGGTTTCGCGTCGTGACGGCGACCCCCGATTCACCGGTGGCGGGGTCCACCGCCGCGATGGAGAAGGTGTGGAAGACGCGCTCGCCGGGCGGCAGATCCTGCGCTCCCGCCGATGCGGCGAGCAGGATCAGCAGCAGGGACAGGAATCGGGGGCCGGACACCCGACGAATCGTAAGTCCGGCGCCACTCCCTCGCATCCCGCGCTCGGGTCGGGAGCGGGCGGCTCGCCCCGGTCGTCGTCCGGCCGGGGGAAGATTCCGGATCGAGGTCCGCCTCAGCGGCCGGCGAAGAACCCGGCGAGCCGATCCCGTCCCGGCGGCCGGGTGAGGAGCGACACCCCGACGAGCGCCGCGGTCGAGGCGAGCACGATCGCAGCCGCCGGCTCGACGCCCGAGTCGGCGATCGTCCATCCCGGGGCGCCGCGCGACGACCAGAACAGGAATGCCCACACCGAGAGCCCCGCGAGGACTCCGGCGGCCGCCCCCGCCGCCGTCGCGCGCTTCCAGTAGAGGGAGGCGAACAGGATCGGGAACAGGGTGCTGAATCCGGACAGCGCCCACACGCCGAGACTGAACACGGTCTGGCTGGACACCAGGCTGAGCCCGAACACCACGAGCAGGAAGAGCAGCACGAACAGCCGTCCGGCGAGCGCTTCCCGACCCTTCACCCACCGCGCGAGGAACGCGAGCCGGGGAGCGGCATCCCGGGTCATCATCGTCCCGACCGAGAGGGTCTGCGAGTCGAGCGAGGACATGATCGCGGCGAACACGCCCGCCGCGAGACATCCGGCCAGGAGGCTTCCGGCGTGTTCCCGGATCAGCAGGATGATGATCGGTCCGGCGGCGCCGTCGGGCGCTTCGAGTCGCCCGAGCGCCCCGAGGACGACGCTGGGGAACCAGACGACCGCGATGCAGGCGGGGTA
The DNA here is from genome assembly GCA_022822745.1 of Acidobacteriota bacterium. GTDB lineage: Bacteria > Acidobacteriota > Vicinamibacteria > Marinacidobacterales > Marinacidobacteraceae > JAJEAO01. The sequence continues at coordinate 32,073 of JAJEAO010000062.1, read as the reverse complement.
GGCGAGCACGCTGAGCCGGAACGCGGAGGCGCTCCGGGCCGACATCCAGTGGCTGAAGATGTGGGGGAAGCAGGAGGTCGAGAGCGGCACGAAGAGATAGGTGGCGATCTGGATCCAGTCCCGCGGGGATCGGGACAGCTCGAACAGTTCCGGGGATGCGGCCCGCAGCCGCCCGGCCGCGGCCGGGAATCCCCCCAGCCCTTCCGTGATCACGAGGAACGCGAGCCCCGCCACCAGCATGAAGACCAGCGTCTGGAAGGTGTTCACGATCGCCGTGCTGCGCATGCCGCCGGCGACGAGGTAGGCGAGGACCACCAGGCACATCGCCAGACTGCCCACCCAGACCGGGAAGTCGAGGTCCGGGCCGACGATCGTGGCGAGGGCCGCGCCCCCGCCCTGCACTCCGATCAGGACGTAGGGAACCAGCCAGAGAAGACTCGCCCCCAGGACGAGCAGCCCGAGTCCGGGCGACCCGTAGCGCGCCGTGAAGAACTCGGCCTGCGTGGCGAATCCGTGGCGCTTTCCCAGCCGCCACAGCGGCACGCCGATGACGAGGAACGTCATGGGAATCACGACGGCGGAGTTCGTGGCCATGAGCGCGAACACCCGCATTCCCTGCCGGTAGCCCTCGCCCGACGCCCCCAGGATCGTGAACGCGGTCATGTTCGTCCCGAACAGCGTCATGAGCAGGACGAACGGGCCGATGGACCGACCGGCGAGGAAGTAGCCCTCCCCGCCCCCGGCGCTCCCGCGGGCCCCGAACCGCCGCGCGACCAGACCGATGCCGATCACCGCCGCCAGGTAGGCGGAGACGACGAGGAGGGTCATCGGAGCGGTGGCGCGACCGGGGAGGCCGGAGGCTTCAGGGGAATTCCGGCAGTCGCCGTCGCGGGGTCAGTCCGACTCGCTCCGGAAGACCGCCCGCGCGGCCCGGTGGAGGACGAGCGTCGAGAACGCGACCACGCCGAGTTCGAGCGCAAGACCGAGCGGTACGCCCCCGAGGAGAGGCTCGGCGGGGGCGAGCGCGACGAGAAGACGCAGCGCGACCAGCGGGGCGAAGAGTCCCGCCGCGCCTTCGAGAGGCCGCGTCACCGGCGGGTTACCGGGCGCGGAGATCGTGCGTGGGCCGGAAGTTCACCCGCACCCCGAGAATCGCCGCGTAGTTGTCCTGGAGTTCCGAGATGTGCTGGGCGAAGAGACGCAGCTCGCCGTAGATCTGGGTCTGCCCCGCCTGGTAGTAGCGGTCGAGGTTCAGTCCGCCGGCAGCGATCAGCGCGACATCCGCGACGTCCTCGTCGCCGATGCCCCACAGCCCGGCGCCCGCTCCGAAGAAGCCGCCCGGGGTCTGCCGGGTGAACAGCGCATCCACCGCGCCGCCGAACCAGTTGTTGTGGGCGACTCCGGCGGCGGCGCGGGCGATGAACGCGGTTGTCGAGTCGGCGCCCGGATCGAAGGGGACGGTGATCCCGATCGCCACGCCTCCGAGTGGAGCGGAGGATGGACTGTCCATGATGTCCTCCCTCGAGCTCCGGGTCATCCCGCCGGCGGCGTCGCCGGTCAGCCACGCCCGGGCGTGGAGAGCTTCCACATCCACATCGTTGCTGGAGCAGGTCGCCGACATGCCGCGGTCGTCCACGACCTCGGCCACCGCATCGTAGAGCCCGGCGCCCTGGAGGATGAAGGTCCGCTCGCACTGGTCGGTGGCGTCGAGTCCGGAGATCTGCGCTCCGTCCTGCATGACCCGGATGTAGCGGGTCGCAATGCTGCCGGTGGTCGCCTGCGCCTCGCAGACGTTCACGGTGATTTCGGCCTCGATGTAGTCGGTCCGCTCCGCGGGAGCGCTGACCGAGAGGCTGCAGGTGGGCTCACCGGCAGAGAGGGAAACCGTGGCCTCGCCGGTCTGTCGCCCGTCCGGACCTTCGAGGATCGCCTCGACGCGCCAGGTTCCGGCTTCCCGCAGGTGCCCGACCCAGGTGTGCCGGCGACCGTCGCGGTCGAGGTTCAGGGTCTCGGCGCCGCCCGACGGGGATGTGAGCCGCGCGGTGAGGGTGGAGCCCTCCTCGCGCGTCGCGTCCACGGTGACCCGGGCCGATGAGTGGGAGTGCTCGCCGGACGCAACGAATGTCACGACCGGCGGAGACTGCGCGAGCGCGGTGGAGGAGACCGCGAGGACTCCCCCGACGAGGACGGCGGCAAGGGAAAGCGTTGCTCTGCTCATGATTTCGGTGGTCCGGAGGCCCGCCTTGAGGCGGATGGGTTCCCGGCAGGCGCTACCCGAGGAAGCGGCTTCTGCCGGAAGATACATTCGGAACCGCATGTTACCACCCGGTGGCCCCTACCCGGGCCGGGATGGAGTCACCGGGCTTGGAGTAGGATCTCCGGCCGATTTGAGCCCGGACACGGAACCTCCGACCGGCGGGGCCGCGGGCTCCGTCATCTCGCCCGCCGCCGCCATGCATCTCCGGCTCGAGGACGGCGCCCGCTACTCCGGTCTCGCGTTCGGGCGCCCCCGAGCCGTGGCCGGCGAGGTCGTCTTCAACACCGGGATGGCCGGCTACGTCGAGGCGTTGACCGACCCCTCCTACCGGGGCCAGATCCTCGTCCTGACCTACCCCTTGATCGGGAACTACGGAGTGCCGGCGCCCAGGCCTCCGGGGTCGCTCGCTCCCCCGTTCGAGTCCGGCCGGATCCAGGTCCAGGGCCTCGTCGTGCAGCACCACGAGCGGGCGCCCAGCCACCACGCCAGCGTGCGGTCGCTTCACGAGTGGCTGCTCGACGAAGGCGTTCCCGGCATCGCCGGAGTGGACACCCGCGCCCTCACGGCGCGGCTCCGGGAGGCGGGCACGATGCGGGGCGCCCTCGTCCCCGACGGGTCCGCCTCCGCGGAGCCGGATGCGGTGGAGATGACCCGGGAGGTGTTCGAGCAGGTGGTTCCGGCCGAGGCGCAGCGGCACGGCGACGGCGACGGTCCCCGGATCCTCCTCGTGGACGTCGGCGCGAAGGACAACCTGGTCCGGTCGCTCCTGCGGCGCGGCGCCCGGGTCCACCGGATCTCCGGTCTCGAGCCCCTCGAAGCGGCCGCGCGGGCCAGCGACGGCATCCTGATCGGGAACGGCCCCGGAGATCCGGCCGACCTCGGGGATCTCGCCGCCGGGCTGCGGGGGATCATGGAGTGGTTCCACGGTCCCATCCTGGGCGTCTGCCTCGGGAACCAGCTCCTCGCGCTCGCCGCCGGGGCGCGAACCTTCAAGCTCCCCTACGGCCATCGGAGCGTGAACCAGCCGGTCCGCGATCTGGTCACCGGCCGCTGCTACATCACGAGCCAGAACCACGGCTACGCGGTGGACGAGGACCGCCTGCCCGCCGGCTGGGCGCCGTGGTTCCGCAACCTGAACGACGGAACGAACGAGGGCGTGCGGTCGCTGGATCGCCCCTTCCGCAGCGTCCAGTTCCACCCCGAGGCTCGCCCCGGGCCCGAGGACACCGGCTGGCTGTTCGACGATTTCCTCGCCGAGTGCCGCGCACGGCGGAGGCGGTCCTGATGGCCCGGTCCGGCATCCCCCGTTCCGTGATCGTCCTCGGCTCGGGGGCGCTTCAGATCGGACAGGCGGGGGAGTTCGATTACTCGGGCTCCCAGGCCATCAAGGCCTTCCGCGAGGAAGGGGTCTCCACGGTCCTGGTGAACCCGAACATCGCCACGATCCAGACCAGCGAGGGGATGGCGGACCGGCTCTACCTGAACGCGGTGACCCCGGCCCTGGTGCGCCGGATCGCCGAGCGGGAGGGCGTGGACGCGGTGGCGCTCTCGTTCGGCGGACAGACCGCGCTGAACTGCGGGCTGGAGCTCGAGGCCTGGTTCCGCGAGGCCGGGATCCGGGTGCTCGGGACTCCCGTCCGCTCCATTCGCGATTCCGAGGACCGCGGCCGGTTCAACCTCCGGCTCGACGAGATCGGCGTCCTGACCGCGAGGAGCCGGGCCTGCCACAGCCGCGAGGAGGCGCTGGCCGCCGCCCGCGAGATCGGGCTGCCGCTCATGCTCCGGATCGGGTTCGCGCTCGGCGGCCGGGGCAGCGCCATCGTGGAGACCGAAGCGGAACTGGAGCGCCAGATCGAGAAGATCTTCGGGGGGCTCGACGGCGAGGGCGCCCAGGTTCTCGTGGAGGAGTCCCTGCGGGGCTGGAAGGAGATCGAGTACGAGGTCGTGCGCGATCGCGCCGGGAACTGCATCACGGTCTGCAACATGGAGAACATGGATCCGATGGGGATCCATACCGGCGAGTCGTTCGTGGTCGCCCCGTCGCAGACGCTGAACGACGAGGAGTACCAGCTCCTGCGCACCATCTCGATCCGCGTGGTCCAGCACCTCGGGATCGTGGGCGAGTGCAACGTCCAGTTCGCCCTGAATCCGGACGCCCCGGAGTATCGGGTCATCGAGGTGAACGCCCGCCTCTCCCGTTCCTCGGCGCTGGCCAGCAAGGCCACCGGCTATCCGCTCGCCTATGTCGCCGCGAAGCTCGGGCTCGGCTTCGAACTCCCCGATCTGCGGAACCGCGTCACCGGCGTCACCAGCGCCTTCTTCGAGCCGGCGCTCGATTACCTGGTGATGAAGGCGCCGCGCTGGGATCTCGGCAAGTTCCAGGCCGCCCACACCCGCATCGGGAGCGAGATGAAGTCCGTGGGCGAGGTGATGGCCATCGGTCGGACCCTGCCGGAAGTGCTCCAGAAGGCGCTGCGGATGCTCGACATCGGCATCCGCGGGCTCGAGTCGCGGGCGTTCTCGTTCGACTCGATCGAGCAGGAGCTGATCCACGCCACGCCGCGCCGGGTCTTCGCCCTCGCGGCCGCGCTCCGCCAGGCCGTGGATGAGGGCCGGGTCGAGTCGGGTCTCGCCCGGATCCACGAACTCACTCGCATAGACCCGTGGTTCCTCGCCGGGATCGCCGACGTCATGCGGACGGAGGCGCGGATCGAGGCTGCCGGGTGGCCGCTTCCGCCGAAGCTGCTCGGCGAGGCCAAGGATCGCGGCTTCTCCGACGAATCGCTCGACGCTCTGACCGGCCAGCCGAGGGGCTCGAGTCGGGAGGCGCGCGCGAGGGCGGGCCTCGCTCCCGGCATCGCGAGGATAGACACCCTAGCCGCCGAGTTCCCCGCCGAGACGAACTACCTCTACTCGACATACCACGCGAGCGGAGACGAGGTCGTCACCGCGGGCGGGAGCCGTCGCAAGATCCTCGTGATCGGATCCGGGGTCTATCGGATCGGCTCCTCGGTCGAGTTCGACTGGTGTTGCGTGAACGCGGTGCAGGCGGCGGCCGAACTCGGCTGCGAGACGCTGATGCTGAACTACAACCCGGAGACCGTCAGCACGGACTACGACATCTGCGACAAGCTGGTCTTCGATGAAGTGAGTGTCGAGTCGGTGCTCGATCTGGTGGAGAAGGAGCGTCCCGACGGCGTCGTCGTCAGCATGGGCGGGCAGATCCCGAACCGGCTGGCGATGCGGCTGCACGACGCCGGCGTCCCCATCCTCGGCACGGCGGCCGAGGACATAGACCGCGCCGAGGACCGCAACAAGTTCTCGGCTCTCCTCGACGAGATCGGGGTCGAACAGCCGCGATGGGCCCACGTCACCGACGTCGGCGACGCCGAGAGGATCGTCCGGCAGCTCGGGGGTTTCCCGGTGCTCGTCCGCCCCAGCTACGTCCTCAGCGGCGCCGCCATGTCGGTCGCCCACGAGAAGAACGAGCTCGCCCGGATCCTCCGGAAGGCGAAGGCGATCTCGCCGGAACACCCCGTCGTGGTGACCCGGTTCGAGGAGGACGCCCGCGAGATCGAGATCGACCTGGTGGCGCGGGACGGCGAGGTCGTCCTGTGGGCGCTCAGCGAGCACGTGGAGGACGCCGGCGTCCACAGCGGGGACGCGACGCTCGTGTTGCCTCCGGTGGACATGACGATCCCGACGCTGGGGCAGGCGCGGCGGATCGCCACCGAGATCGCGCGCCACCTGCGGGTCACCGGTCCCTGCAACATCCAGATGCTCCACCGCGACGGCATCGTGAAGGTGATCGAGTGCAACCTGCGGGCGTCGCGGAGCCTCCCGTTCGTCTCCAAGGTCATGGGGCGGAACTACGCGAGGGCGGCCACCCGAATCATGCTCGGCGCCGATCCCGGAATGGAGCATCGCCCCCACTACGAGCTGGAGCACGTGGGCGTCAAGGTGCCCCAGTTCTCCTTCTCCCGGCTCATGGGCGCCGACCCGCTCCTCGGCGTCGAGATGGCGAGCACCGGAGAAGTCGGCTGCCTCGGGGCCTCGTTCCACGAAGCCCTGCTTCACGGGCTCCTCTCGACCGGATTCCGTCGTCCCGGGCGGGGCGTACTCCTCTCGCTCGGCCCGCCGCGGTGGAAGCACCGGTTCATCCGGACCGCCCGCACCATGCGCGACCGGCTGGGCCTGAAGATCTACGCGACCAGCGGAACGAGTCGGGTGCTCCGGGAAAACGGCGTGGAGAATGTCGAGGTGACGCGCGTGCGTCCGGAAGGGCGCCCGCTCGGGCCGGGTTTCGACCGTCCCGGCGTCGTGTCCGCCCTCGACCTGATTGACCGCGGCGAGGTGGATTTCGTCGTCAACGTGCCGGTCGCCTACGACCCGAAGGGCCGCCCGGACGGGTATCTGGTGCGCCGCCGGGCGGTGGATCGGGGCGTCCCGCTGATCACCGACCCCTCCCTCGCCCGCCACATCGTCACCGCGCTCGTCACCCACCCGCCCGGCTCGCTCCGCCCCCGCGCCTGGAACGACTTCCTCGCTATGGAGCGCCGGTCTCCAGACCGGCACTGAACGACGCTACGGAACGCCGGTCTCTATGGAGCGCCGGTCTCCTATGGAGCGCCCCGGTTCTCCCGGTAGGGGTTCTCCAGAGCGGCACTGCGCCCCACTCCACCCGACGCCACCGGCGCGCCGGCACCCTGTGGAGCGCCGCTCGTATGGAACGCCACTCTCCAGAGTGGCAATTCGCGCTACTTCTCAGCGTCGCCGGCGTACTCGCTGCCGGGCAGGGCCGCTACCGCGAGAACTGGCCCGGCGCGCCGGCAATCGAGGCGCCGGCAATCGGGGCACCGGCAATCTGCGCGCCGGTATGGAGCGCCGGTCTCCAGACCGGCACGGGAGTCCAGTCCTGTGTGCCAGATGCGAGCCCCGGATTCCGTTCGCATAGGCCGAGTCGCGGCGGCTGATTCCAGACCGCGCGCGGGGCTCTTCGCTAGAAGTGCCGCTCTGGAGAGCGGCGATCCATATGGGAGCGGCGTTCCACGGTGATGGCCTGTTCGATGCGGTGGAGGGCTTCCTCGAGGAGCGGTCGCGGGCACGCGAGGTTGACGCGCGCGAACCCTTCGCCTCCCTCGCCGAAGATCCGGCCGTCCTCCAGCCGGACCCGCACCTGCCCGAGAAGGAAGCTGTCGAGTTCGGCTGGCGGGACTCCGGACTCCCGAAAGTCGAGCCACGCGAGGTACGTGCCCTCCGGCGGCGTCACGAGGACTCCGAGTCGAGGCCGCTCCTCGAAGAACTGCTGGAGTCGTCTGGCGTTCTCGCTGATATAGCCGAGGACCTCGTCCAGCCAGGCGGCGCCGCCGCGCCACGCTCCTTCGGCCGCCGCCGCGCTGAGCGGGTTCACCCCGTAGGCGCCGCGTCGGTCCCGGGCCCGGCGCACCCGTCGCCGGACCCCGGCGTCGGGGATCACGAGGCACGAGCACTTGAGCCCCGCCAGGTTGAAGGTCTTGCTCGGCGCCGAAGCCGTGATCGTCCTCGACCGGTCCACTCCGGGAACGCTCAGCCACGGCGTGAACCGGGCGCCGTGGAGCATCAGGTCGCCGTGGATCTCGTCCGCGATCACGATGACCCGGTGGCGGCCCGCGATCTCGGCGAAGGCGGTCAGTTCCTCCCTCCGCCAGACCCGTCCCACCGGGTTGTGCGGGCTGCACAGGAAGGTGACGCGGTTCGCCGGGTCGGCGGCGACGCGCTCGAACCGCTCGAGGTCGAGACGGTAGGGGTTCCCGGGCTTCCCGGTCCGGCGCAGGGGACAGGAGACGACCGAGGCGCCCGCGTGGCGCACGATGCCGAAGAACGGGTGGTACACCGGCGGATGGAGGATCACCCCCGCGCCTTCCGCGAGAGTCCCGGCCAGCATCCCGAGGTCCGGCACGATCCCCTCGGTCGGAACAACCCACTCCGGCCGGGGCCGGAAGCCGTGCCGCGTCTCCATCCACGCGCACCACGCAGCGGCGAATCCGGGCCGTTCCGCGGTGTAGCCGAAGATCGGATGCCGGAGCCGTTCCCGGACCGCATCCGCCGCCGCCGGAGGGCAGGGGAAGTCCATGTCGGCGACCCACATCGGGATCACGTCGCTCCCGGGCGCCACGGCGGCGAGCGACGACCCTCTCGCCGCCGCGCCCTCGGCGTACTCCCACTTCACCGAGCCGGTCCCGCGCCGGGGCAGGATCTCGTCCAGCCGGTGGGACCGCTCGGCGTCGCGAGGGTCGGTCATCAGCGGTAGTAGAGCCAGATCGGCCCCGGGAACAGCCACGACAGCCCGACCCGCAGCCGGTCGCGCCAATTCTCCCAGTTGTGCCCGTCGGGGCTCTCGACGAACCGGACCTCCATCCCGCTCTCGGAGAGGAGCGGCGCCAGGGTCCGGTTCTCGTAGATCAGCGGGTCGTACACGCCGCAGCTCAGGAACACCCGGGAGGCGACCCGTCGCGGCTCGCGGCGGTAGGCGTTCACGAAGTCCACGACCGGATCCAGCAGCCGGGTCCGGTTGCTCGGCCCCACATCGGTGAAGGTGAACGACCCCGACTGCAGCAGGAGTTTCCCGAAGAACCCGGGGTAGCGCCAGGCGGTCGTGAGCGCGGCCACCGCTCCCAGTCCGGCGCCCAGGAGTCCCCGCTCGTCGGCGCGCGTCCGCAGGGGAAACCGCTGCTCCAGGGCGGGAACGAGTTCCTCCGCGAGGAACGCCGCGTGGGCCGGGCTGTTCGTGTAGTCGAGGATCCGCTTCCGCGGGTCCACGAACGCGGCGATGAGCGGCGGGATGTCACGGCGTTCGATCAGGTTGTCGAGGACCAGCCGGGCGCTGGCGTAGCGCAGGTAGTCCGTTCCGTCGAGGACGATCAGCAGGGGGTAGGGGCGGCTGCCGCGAAACCCGACCGGCGTGTAAACCCGGGCGTCGCCGCGCCCGGCGGGCAGCGGAACCCGGTGCAATTCTCCCTGCCCGACGCCCGGGTTCTCCAGGGTCCATCGGGGCCGTCGGTAGCCGGTCCCCTGGCACACCGACCAGACTCCGAACGAGTCGCGCACCGTGCGCGGATTCAGCGGATCGAGGATCCACTCCGTCCGCGCCCCGATCGCCCGCTGGAACCGGTACTCCACGCGGGAGGCCGCGGGCAGCTCGAGGGTCAGAAACCATAGGTCCGATTCACCGAGCCGCTCCATCTCGCGGGCCGCGGCGGCGCCGAACAGCCAGTGGCCGAGGAGCACGGCGTCGGCCTCCCCCCGGAACACGAAGGTCGTGCGCGGTCCTTCCCGGATCGGGAACTCGTGCGCCTGGAGGAACCGGTCCACCGCCTCCGGCGTGGCGCCGGCGTCCTCCAGTTCGACGATGGCGGACTCGTCCCGCCGCGTCATGCCGCGCGCTCCGCCGGAAGGGCCGGGAGCGTTTCCAGCTCGCCGGTCTCCGTGAGGGTTCGCAGCCCCGCCGGCGCGGTCCATTTTCCGCCGTCCCAGTGGAGCTGCTCGCCCGGATCCAGCAGCACGGCCCAATCGGGGGCCACCCGGCCCGCCAGCTCGCCGAGGCTCCGTCGGTCATCGAGGTCGAGTCGGGCGCCGGCGTCGGGGAAGAGCGCGATTCCGGGGAGCAGCGACAGCCCGTATCCCAGGATCTCCGGGCGCGCCGCGCCGTGCGGCAGCCGGTCGTGGAACAGGACGACCTGCCGGGTCAGCACCATGGCGCCGGCGGACCACGCGAGAACCGGCAGCCGGCGAAGCGCCGGTCCGAGCTCCAGCAGCCGGAGCCGGTTGCGGATGACGGCCACGTGACCGCCGGTCAGGACGACCGCCGCGGCGTCGGCGAGGATCTCTTCCACCTCCTCCTTTTCGCGGCGGAGGCCGGGCCGATCCGCCGGCCGCAGCTCGGTCCGGAATTCCTCCCACATCGCCGCGTGCCGATCGAGGTGCATTCGGTCCGCCTCCCGGATCGCATCCCGGGCGGCCGCCGCGTAGGGGGCCCGGTGGTGATCCTCCACCTCGAGGAGCGAGATCTGCCGGGCCGCCTCCACGGCGAGCGACAGCCGCGCCCGGTAGAGCCGCTCCTCCGCCAGCAGTCCCTCCTGGAGCGCCCGGTGCGCCTGGCTCAGCTCGGGATCGGCCCCGAACGCGCGTCCCACCCGTTCGCCGATCAGCAGGGGCGCCGGCTCCCGGCCGCACTTCTCGATTTCCCGGTCCACTTCGCGTCGGACCGGCTCCGTCTCGCGCCAGCCGACGGTGATGTCGGCGATCTTCCCCGGCGGCGGGTCCAGGGCGGCGATTCCCCCGGTCAGCGAGATCGCTCCGACCTGGGGTCCGAGGACGACCGCGCGCAAACCGCTCACGCCGCCGCTTCGCCTTCCGTCAGAAGCGCCACGACAGCGCGATCAGGAGGATCAGATCCCCCCGGGCTCTCGGCGTGACGACGCGGCCGGTGGAATCGCCGCCCTCCACGAGGGAGAGGGGCACCCGCTCGAGCGCGGGCCGGGTGTCGTAGAGGATCTGCGCCGAGGAACGGAAGGCGAGGCGCGCGGTGACCGGCATCGCGATCGCGCCGGTCACATCGAGTCGCAGGTCGTCCCGGGTCCGGAGGTTCCAGGTCGAAGCGGTGACCAGGGAAACCTCGGCGGCGCCGATCGTCCCGGCCGAGCGCCCGTCCACCCGAAGTCCGACGGTCGTGTCGCCCACATCCGGATCGTTGACTTCATCGCGCTGGTGGAGGAACGAGAGCCCGGCCCCGAACTCCACCGGCTTCATCACCCGATCGGACGTTTCGCCGAAACCGACCTCGACCCCGGCGGTGACCTCGTAGCGCCCGCTCACCCCGGCGGCGCCGTCCCGCTCCCAGCCGGCGGCTCCGAAGAAGTGGAGCCCGGTGGCCGCCGACGACCCCTCGAGGAGTCCCGCTTCCGAGACGCGCGCCCGCAGGTGGGAGCGGTCGGCGGAGACCTGGCTGCGCACGCTGGAAAGGATCTCGAAGTCGTCCGGCGTCCCCACCGCGCGGCGCACGACCTCACCGGTGCTGGCGCGCAGCACCGCGCCGTCGAGGGCGAGCCGGATCCGCGAGATCTCGCGCGTCGCCTCCGCGCCGATCCCGACCGATCGGGAGGCGGCGTTTCCCGAGGAGGAGGTCAGGTTGACGTCCACGCGGCCCGACCAGTCGGGCGCCCACGGCAGCGGCCTCCGCTCCTCCGTGGGAGAATCGGGCTCCTGCCGCCCGGGCTCCTCGCCCCCCGCCGCCGATGGCAGGAGGGCGAGCAGGAGAACCGCGGACGCCGGGAACCTGGACCCGTCGCGCCGCCTGCGCTGCTTCGTGGCCATGGAGGCCGGGAGAATAGCCACCCGCTCCCGTTCTTCGCCCATGTCCCTCTCCGCTCTCCGGCGCCCCCGGCTGCTTGTCGCCATTGCCGCCATCGCTGGCGCCGCCCTTCTCGCGGCCTGGTGGGGCGTCCATCGCGTGGACCGGAGCCTGCCGCTCCTCGACGGCGCGGCGGAGCTCCCGGGGCTCTCGCGACCCGTGACGGTCGAGCGCGACCGCCTCGGCGCGCCGCGCCTGGAGGCGACGAACCCCGACGACGCCTTCCGCGCCCTCGGGTTCCTGCACGCCCAGGAGCGCTTCTTCCAGATGGACCTGCTCCGACGACGGGCGGCGGGGGAGCTGTCGGAACTCGTCGGCGCGGCCGCGCTCCCCGCCGATCGAGAGGTGCGGCTCCACCAAATGCGCGCCCGGGCGCGGGCGGTCGCGGACGGGCTGCCGGAGGAGCGGCGTCGCCGTTTCGAGGCGTATCGGGACGGCGTGAATGCGGGCCTCGGCGCGCTCGGCGCGCCGCCCTTCGAATACCTCCTGCTCGGTTCGGCCCCCGTCCCGTGGCGGGTCAGCGACTCGTTCCTCGCGGTCGTCGCCATGTACTTCGTCCTGAACGACGCCGCGGGCGCCCGCGAGGCGCGGACCGCGGCGCTGCGGGAGACGCTCCCCGCGGACCTCGCCCGCTTTCTCATGCCGCTCGGCACCGAGGAGGACGCCCCGCTCGTCGGCGAGCCGGTCCCGACGCCGGAGATCCCCCCGCCCGAGTCCTTCGCAGCCGCGTTCCTGCCCGTCCCGCCCGCCGCCTTCTCGCCCCTGGTCCACCGGGGCAGCAACTCGTTCGCGGTTGCGCCCGCGCGCGCCGCCGGCGGGCTGCCCCTCCTCGCCTCCGACATGCACCTGCCCCTCGGCGTCCCCAACATCTGGTACCGCGCCGAGATGCGTTTCAAGGACACCCGCCTCGCCGGTCTGACCCTCCCCGGCGTCCCGGCGCTGGTGGCGGGAAGCAACGGACGGGTGGCGTGGGCGTTCACGAACACCGGCGGTGACTGGCTCGACCTCGTCGAGCTGGACACGGATCCCGACGACCCCCTTCGCTACCGGGTCCCGGACGGCTGGCGACGGATGGAGATCCATTCCGAGACGATCCGGATCGCGGGCGGCGGCGAGGAAGCGCTGGAGGTCCGGGAGACCGTGTGGGGCCCGGTCACCATCCGCTGGGGTCGTCCCCAGGCGATCCGCTGGATCGCGCATGATCCCGAGGGGCTGCGTCCCGGGTATCTCGATGTCGCCGAGGCGCGTTCGCTCGACGATGCGTTCGCCGCCGGCCGGTCCGCCGGGATCCCGCCCCAGAACCTGCTCGTCGCCGATGCCCGGGGCGCGATCGGCTGGACCGTCGCCGGCCCGATCCCGCGGCGTCGCGGCTTCTCGGGCGAAACGCCCGTCTCGTGGGCTGCAGGCGACCGGGGCTGGGACGGGTATCTGGCGGCGGACGAGATCCCCGAAGTGCGGGATCCCGAGGGCGGTCTGCTCTGGACCGCCAACCAGCGGATCGTGGACGGCGAGTGGCTGGACCGGATCGGCCGTGGCGGCGGCTATGCGCACGGGGAGCGGGCCCTCCTGATCCGCGACCGGCTTCTCGCCGCCGAATCCGCCGACGAGGAGGCTCTCCTCGACATCCAGCTCGAGGACCGCGCTCCCGGCCTCGATCGCTGGCGTCGCCTGTTCCTCGACGCTCTCGAGGGGCGCGCCGAGCCGCGCCTTCGCGAAGCGGCGGCGGTTCTCGAGCGCGGCTGGACCGGAGGCGCCCACCTCTCCAGTTCGGCCTATCCGCTGGTGAAGGATGCGGTCGCGGCGCTGCGGCGGAGCGTGTACGGCGAACTCACCTCCGCCGCCGCCCGGCGGCTCCCCGATTTCTCCTGGAGGATCGCCGCCCAGTGGCGGGGCCCGCTGGAGCGGCTCGCCACCGAAAGGCCCGCCGGTTATGTCCCCGGCGGCGCCTCGGGGTGGGACGAGGCGCTCGTCCTCGCCGTGCGCTCCGCGGCGTCGGGCGTCGAAGGCCCCCTCGCGGACCGGGTGTGGGCCGACGAGAGCGTCGTCCACATCCGCCACCCGCTGAGTCCGGCGCTCCCATCCTGGCTCGGATGGTTCCTCGCGCCCCGTTTGGACGCGGCGCCCCGCCCGCTCCCCGGCGACGCCGATCTGCCCCGCGCCCAGATCGGCGCGACCGGAGCCTCGAACCGGTTCGTCGTGGCTCCCGGCCGAGAAGAGACCGCCATCCTCCACATGCCCGGGGGGCAGGCGGGCCACCCCCGAAGCCCCTACTACCTCGCCGGGCACTCCGACTGGGAAGAGGGGCGTCCCGCGCCCTTCCTCGCCGGGCCGGCGGCGTGGCGGCTGGTGCTCGAACCCGAGCCGCCCCCCTGACACATCCCCCTCCCGACCGACGAGACGAGAGGGGGGAGAGGTTCGGAGAGGGGGGATCCTTCTCCCCTCTCCGAGAAAGGAGGAACAATCCAATGGCAACCTGGAGCGGAGCGAAGGTTGCCATTGAGGCGCGAAGCGCCGAGCGGGCCGGGAGGGGGTGCCCATCGGATGCAGCCGTCACCGTCCTGCAAAGTACGCCCTTGGCACCCCCTCCCGGCCCGCCCCGGTCAAGGCCAGAGCCAGGCGAAGAGCGCGGCCGTGATCCAGGCGTAGATGAGCCCGTCCACCGCGGTCTTGATGGAATAACTCCACTTCCGACCCCACCAGATCGAGCTCTGGAAGACCCCCATCGCGTAGCCGGCGAACGCCACCACGCTCACGATCCGGAAGACCACCCAGGTCCCGGCGCCCGGCTCGAGCGCGACTCCGGCGGCGAAACCGGCCATGCCGCTGACGACGACGCCGTAGAGAAGCCACAGGCCGAGGCTGCGGCTCATGTCGAAGGGCTGGTTCGGCAGGATCGTGAAGATGCCCATCGGACCCGCCTCGCACTTCTTCCGGAAGTCGGGACTCGCCATGTCCTGCGGGTCGTCGCACCACGGAATGACGTAGTCGCCCGGCGGGATCCGGAACGGGCGCAGGGCGTCGGCGACGCCCTTCTCGTCGGGCAGACCGCGAACGTCGCCGCGATGCCACCACCGCAGCAGGTTGTTCAGGACGAAGCTGGCGATGAACACCGCGGCGGCCGAGAGCAGGATCGGCAGCCAGAGAGAGAGCGGGGAAACGTTCACGGGAACCTCCGCGGAGAGACGGAGCCGGAGCTCAGCGCGTGCTGGTGACCTGTTCGAGCGGGAGGCGCTCGATGTCGGGAACGAGAGCGCCCGGTTTCGGGTAGCCGACCACGAGGAGGAGGAAGGGAACCTCGTTCTCCGGCCGGCCGAGGATCCGGTTCAGGAACCGCATGGGACTCGGCGTGTGGGTGAGCGTGGCGAGGCCGGCGTGGTGGAGCGCTGCGATCAGGAAACCGGCGGCGATGCCCACCGACTCCGACGTGTAGTAGTTGCGGATCCGCTCGCCATCCGATCCCCTCCCGTAGCGTTCGAGGAAGATCGCGATGAGCGCGGGGGCTTCGGTGAGAAAGGGCTTGTGCGCGTCGGTCCCGAACGGCTCGAGGGCGCGGAGCCACTCCGGGGGCGCGCGGCCGCCGTAGAACGCGCGCTCCTCCTCTTCCGCGGCTTCGCGCAGACGGGCCTTGACCGCCGGATCGCGCACCACGACGAACCTCCACGGCTGCCGATTCGCCCCGGAGGGGGCCGACGCAGCGGTTCGCAGCGCCGCCTCGATCACGCCCTCGGGCGCCGGCCGCGAATCGAAATCCCGCACGGTGCGGCGCCGGGACATCAGCTCCGCGAACCGCAGCGCCCGGTCCCGCATCTCGGCGGGAGGCCGCTCGGAGAAGTCGAGCGGCTTCATGGGCGGATCGGACCGGGGCCCGGTCTCGCTCACACCGGGACTCCCCGGCCGGGCCACAGCACCGCCACTCCGGCGCGAAGGAAGCGGCGGACCGGCGCGAGGGCGCGGCCGCGATGGCTGATCGCCTCCTTCTCCGGGAGCGACAGCTCCGCCATGGTCCGCTGCAGCTCGGGGACGAAGAACACGGGGTCGTAGCCGAAGCCCCCCGTGCCGCGCGGCGCCCGGGTGATCTCGCCCTCCACGGCGCCGGTGGACCGGAACACGATCCTCCCGCCCACGGCCAGAGCGGTCGCCGACCGGTAGCGGGCGCCCCGTCCGCGTCCCTCGCCCCGCGCGACCCATGCATCCACCCGTTCGATCAGGCGCCGGTTCTTCGTCGCGTAGGGCGTGTCCTTCCCCAGCCAGCGGGCGGAGCGCACTCCGGGGCCGCCGCCGAGCGCATCCACCTCGAGCCCGGAATCCTCGGCGAGCGCCGGCAGACCGGTGGCGCGGTGGTAGGAGAGCGCCTTGATCCCCGCATTCCCGAGGAAACTCTCCGCCGTCTCGTCGGGCTCTGCGGGCGGAGCGCCGGGGAGATCCGAGAGGTCGAAGAGTCGAACGCCGGCTCCGGCGAGCGCCGCGCGCATCTCCCGGACCTTCCCGCGATTCCCGGTGGCGAGCAGGAGGGCCGGGGCGTCGGACGCCATCGGCTCAGATCCCGTCGGGGAGCGCGATCCCGGCGAGCGCCTCGCGCTGACGGATCAGCAGGCTGGAGATCCCCTCGCCGGCGGCATCGAGCATCCGGTCGAGAGTCCGCCGGGCGAACGGCCTTCCCTCGGCGCTGCCCTGGACCTCGATGAAGCGGCCATCGCTGTCCTGGACCACGTTCAGGTCCACGGCGGCTCGGGAGTCCTCGGAGTAGTCGAGATCCAGCCGCACTTCCCCGTCCACGATCCCCACGCTGACGGCGGCGATCTGGCGGACGAGCGGGGTCTCCCGCAGGTCGCCGCGGCGAAGCATCCGGTCGAACGCGAGCGCGAGCGCCACGAACGCCCCGGTGACTGCAGCCGTCCGGGTGCCTCCATCGGCCTCGATCACGTCGCAGTCCACCCGGACCGTGTTCTCGCCCAGACGCCGCAGGTCCACCGCCGCCCGGAGCGACCGGCCGATGAGCCGCTGGATCTCCGTCGTGCGGCCGGGGACTCCGGCGCGGTCGCGGCGGATCCGTTCGCCGGAGGAGAGGGGCAGCATCCCGTACTCCGCCGTGAGCCAGCCTCGGCGACGGCCCCGGAGCCAGCCCGGAACCCCCTCCTCGACGTCCACGGCGGCCAGCACCCGCGTGTGGCCGCAGGAGATCAGGACGGAGCCGGGAGTCCGTCGCAGGTAGCCGGTCCGGAGTCCGACCGGACGCAGCTCCCGCGGACCGCGCCCACCGGCGCGCGCCCGACTCATGACTCGTCGGCGGGCGCGGCGGGACGCTCCAGCAGGCGCGCCGGCGCCTCTCCGTAACCCGAGCGCAGGTCGAGATGGCCGGCGAGGGTCTCGGTCTCGCGTCCGTCCACGAGGAAGCGGACTTCGGCGATGGCGGGGAAGCTCTCCACCAGCGAGTGGCTCAGGCTGTACACGGTCAGTTCCTCGGCGAGCAGGCCCCCGGGGTGCGCCGCGACGAAGTCGAGGGTGAAGTTCACCACCGCGACGCCGCGGGAGCTGACGAAGACATCGAGCACCTCGACGCCCTCCGGGACGGCGCCCGACTCGGCGACGATCCGTCCGACCAGTTCCTCGGCGCGGGAGCGGGTCGTGCCGCCCGGAGACAGCGCCACTTCGGACGACCGGAGGAGTCCGTCGGGGCCCATGCCGAACAGTCGGGCCGTGACCGGCTCCCCGGGAGCCGCGGAGGCGGTCCGTACGGGGGCGCCCGATGCCGCCTCAGCGGCGGAGGCGCCGGTCCCGTCGTCCTGCGCGGGGCCGGGGACGGCGCAGGAGGCGAGCGCGAGTGCGAGTGCAAGGAAGCAGGATGCGGCCCCGGACCGGACGATGGCGCTCAGAACGGATCTCCCGTCGGCGGGCTGGCTGGCCTGCCGATCTGGAAGCGGAAGATCCCCTCGGCGACGGCGCGCGCCGCCTGCTGCGGGAAGTCCGGGCGCGCCAGAGCGGCGCGGTCCGCTTCCGACGTCACGAAGCCCAGCTCCACCTGGACCGCCGGCATCGCCGCCGCGGCGAGAACCCGAACCGGCGCATCGGCGACGCCGGCCGCCGGGATCTCCATCTCCGCCAGCGTGGCGGCGAGCGCCCCGGCGAGCGCCTGGGACGCGGGCGCGACGGACGCCTGGCTCTGCTCCCAGGCCACGAACCGGACGGCCTCCCCCCGGCGCGGACGACCCACCACGATCGGGGAGTGGTGGTACACGAGGCTGCCGGAGCTCGCCGGGCTCGGCGAGGCGTTGAGGTGGAGGCTGATCAGCAGGTCGGCGCGCGCCGCGTTCGCCATGGCCGCGCGGTCATCGAGCCCGACTTCCCGATCCGTCTCGCGGGTGAGGACGACCTCGAACCCCCGCTCGTCCTCGAGGATGCGGCGGAGAGCGAACGCCACTTCCAGCGCGATGTCCTTCTCCACCAGGACGCCGCTCGGCCCGACGACGCCGCGATCGGGGCCGCCGTGGCCGGGATCGAGGGCGACCGTGCGGATCTCGCGGGGTCGGCCCGGATCCCCCGGGGCCGGATCCCGCCCGGGGCCCGACCCGGGGAGCGGCGGAAGGATGCCGGCGCCGGACTCGGCGCGCACGCCCGTACGGATCAGATCCAGCGTCAGGCGACCCTGCTCGCGTTCCTGGAGCAGGCGGCCGAAGTTCCGCCCGGTGGCGATCTCGAGAAAGTAGGTCTCCTCCCCCTGCCGCAGATCCACGCGTTCCACGACCCCGTCCTCGGGCGCCTCTCCGACGAACGCGGTCGCGAGGAACGGGGCGTGGATCACGACCTGGAGTCCGCGACCGGTCTCCTCGAGGTCGGTCCGGACCGGGGGATCGGTCGCCAGCTCGATGCGGGTTGCCCCGGGACGGGGCCGGACATCCACCTGCAGCCGGGGGTAGCCGCCGCCGACGGCGAGGGTGCGAGTCGGCTCGTCGAACCGGGTGCCGCGCGGAAGGAGGTCGAACAGAACCCGGGAGACGAAATCGAGGGGCACGAACCACTCGCCCCCGAGGCGGATCGCCGGACTGGCGAGGAGCCGGTCGCGGCTGCCGACGCCGACGAAGCTGCGCCCGGCTTCGAACCGGAGACGGTCCGAACCGATCCGAAGCTCGACGGATTCTTCGTCGGAGCCCCTCCGAAGCTCGCCGGAGACGGCCCCCGCGATCTCGGCGAGCGCCACCACTTCGGCGCCGTCGAGACGCCGCACGACGACGCGCGAGGCGTCCCCGTCATGGATGACGCGGAGCGGCCGCGGTTGGGCTCCCACGGCGACCGCGACGAGCGCGATCGCGCCGGCGGCGCGGACGATGAAGCGGGCGCGGCGCGGCGGCGGACGCCGCGGGAGCGGGATCGGACGGACGCTTCTACGCACGGAAGGCACCGCTCCGGGCCTCGCCCGGAGCCTTGTCGGGAGGATACTCCCCGGCGCCGACGCCGCGGCGGCGCGCCGCTGGAATCCTGTCCGCGGTCTTCACGTTCCGACCCCCGATCCGCGATCCGCCGGCCCGGATTCCTCCAGCGCGATCGAGCGCGCGCCGCTCCCGGGCGGGCGGCTGACTCGATGGAGTGACGGCGTGGGCATGGATGCGCCGGAATTGCGGCCTGCGTGGCCCGGATTTCTCGTCGTGGCGCCTGGTCCACCGGCAGGCGCGGAACCGCGTCAGCGGGGCGGGGCGGCTCCGGGCTCCGGCGACTTCGGGGTGGTTGCCGAAGCCCGATCCGACCGACGCCATCCGCTCCGGCGTGGCCCGTGGGGGATGCGCGAAATCCGGCCTAGTTAGACTCCCCGCCCACATGGCGAACGATCGGTTCCAGGTGCGCCCCGCCGACGGCGGGCTGCTCGTCCTCCTGCCCGGCCTCGGGGCCGTGAGCACGACGTTCATCGCCGGAGTCCAGGCCATCCGGCGCGGCCTCGCGGCCCCGATCGGATCGGTCACCCAGATGGGGACGATCCGGCTCGGAAAGCGGACGGAAGGGCGGACCCCGCTGATCCGCGACTTCGTGCCGCTCGCGGGGGTCGAGGATCTCTCCTTCGCGGGGTGGGACGTGTTCGAGGATGACGCCTGGACCGCGGCGCGGAAAGCCGGCGTCCTCGAGCCGAGCCTGCTCGATGCGGTGAAGGACGAACTGTCGGCGGTGAAGCCGATGCGGGCCGTCTTCCACCGCGACTACGTGAAGAAGCTCGACGGGCCGTTCGTGAAGACCGGAACCACGAAGATGGACCTCGCGGAGCAGCTCATCGAGGACATCGAGCGCTCGCGGGAGGCCTCCGGCGCGGCCCGGGCGGTGATGATCTGGTGCGGCTCGACCGAGACGTTCCTCGAGGCGACGGAAACGCACCGGGACGTGGAGAGTTTCGAGCGCGGGCTGCGGGAGAACTCGCCGGACATCGCCCCGAGCATGATCTATGCGTACGCGGCGCTCCGTTGCGGCATCCCGTACGCGAACGGGGCCCCCAACCTGAGCGCGGACATCCCGGCGCTCCGGCAACTCGCCTCCGAAAACGGCTCCCCGGTCGGCGGAAAGGACTTCAAGACCGGACAGACGCTGATGAAGACGATCCTCGCCCCCGGGCTGAAGGCGAGGATGATCGGACTCAGCGGCTGGTTCTCCACGAACATCCTCGGCAACCGCGACGGGGAAGTGCTCGACGATCCCGGTTCGTTCCGCACCAAGGAAGAGAGCAAGCTGGGCGTGCTCCAGTACATCCTGCAGCCGGACAAGTACCCCGACCTCTACGGCGACCTCTACCACAAGGTCCGGATCAACTACTACCCGCCGCGCCGGGACAACAAGGAAGGCTGGGACAACATCGACATCTTCGGGTGGCTCGGCTACGAGATGCAGATCAAGGTGGACTTTCTCTGCCGCGACTCGATCCTCGCCGCGCCTCTCGTGCTCGACCTCGCGCTGTTCCTCGACCTGGCCTCCCGCGCCGGGCTCCGGGGCGTCCAGGAGTGGCTTTCGTTCTTCTTCAAGAGCCCGATGACGCCGCCGGGCGTCTATCCCGAGCACGACCTGTTCATCCAGCGCAAGAAGCTCGCGAACACGCTGCGCTACCTGATGGGCGAGGACATGATCCACCACCTCGGCGAGTACACGCTCGAGACCGCGCCGGAGACCGCCACGGACTGACGCCTTGCGGATCTCGAAGACGCGGTGCGTGGGCTGCGGCAACTGCGTCGCTGTCTGTCCGGTCGCCGCGATCTCGATCGGTTCCGACGGGCGCGCCGCGGTGGACCCGGATCAGTGCGTCGAGTGCTACACCTGCTATCGCGGCCTGAGCACCGAGCGACTGAACCCGACGCTGGTCCGCGGGTTCCGCCGGGTGCTGTCCTGGTTCCGGCTGCGGTTCGACCCCGCCCCGGATGTCTGCCCTACCTCGGCGATCGAGCCGGAGGAGCTGAGCTGGCCCCGGGTCGTTCGTCGAGCCTTCAGCGACCCGCTCGTCTCCCACGAGGCCACCGGAGTCCACGGTCGGGGCACGGAAGAGGTCAAGACGAACGATGTGACCGGCCGGGTCGCGGTGGGGGAATGCGGGCTGACGGTCGAGTTCGGTCGGCCGGGAGTCACCGCCACCTTCCGCGACATGGACCGGGTGACGCGACGACTCGCCGGACTCGATGTGTTCTTCGAGCCGAACAACCCGGTCGCGCAACTCATGGAAGACCGCGACACCGGGGCGATCCGCGAGGATCTGCTCGACGAGCGCGTGCTCTCCGCGATCGTGGAGATCAAGGTCGAGATGGAGCGGGTTCCGGAGATCCTCGCGGCCGTCCGCGACGCCGCGGACGAGTCGGAGACGGTGATCTCGGTCGGCGCCTCGACTCGCTGCGGGCCGGATGGCGAGGAGCCGCTCGCGGAGATCCTCGCCGCGAACGGCTACTCCGCCTGGCGCGGCAAGACGAATCTGGGCCTCGGCCGCCCGGCCTGATCAGCGCTCCGCCCTCGGGCCGGGCTGCCGAGAGCGGCTCGAGACCTCAGGGGCAGAGAGAATTCGAGCCACCGGCAATCAGATCGTCGGCCATTCGGGCGAGATCGGCGAGGAAGAGTCGCCGATCCGGCGGCTGCCTCCATCGGATCTTCTCGAAGTGATCGGGAGGAAACGAGCGAAACAGGTCGGCTATCTCTGCAGCGTCGATGCCGCCGAGTTTGCGCGACGCTTCGGCCATGACTTCACGCCACTCGAAACGGAGCCGTCTGGAGATCGTGCGCAGGTCGGCGAAGTCCTTCGCATCGAGCCGATAGGTGGCGGTCACCTTGTTGGAAAGGATGTTGCGAAGGGGATCGATCCGCGGAAACAGGTGTCCACTCTCGAGGTCTCCGAATCGGGCGGCCACATCGTTGACGAAGTCCAGCTTCAGACGAGCTCGGGGTGTGCAGATCACGGCTCTCGCGTAGTCTTCGCCCCGGAAGAAGGACGGATCATCGAACTCGTATCCGCGCCGGGATAGCGCCTGCAGACACGTGTCCACGTGCGTCGTGAACTGAGCGTCCCGATTGACGAAGAAGTCGAGATCGTCCGAGTACCGCGTCCGGAAGTGGTGCCTATGGAGTGCGGTACCACCGGTCAGATAGAAGGGTGTTTCGCAGTCGGCGAGCGAGTTCAGGACCCCATTCTGCAGGGGGTACAGGATCTCCTCGTAGAACGCTTCGGATTCGGGCATATCGCTTCCGCAGAGAGGGCGGCCAGAGCCGCGCGATCGTTTCGGGGGTCAGGAGCTCTCTCACCGTCTCGATGTCCAGCGCGCCGCTGATGCGTTGCCAGGGAAGGCGTTCGAGCATCCGGACGAAGAGCGCCTGCCGGTCAAACGGGCCCGCACGCTCCCGCTCGCCGGCCAGAACCTCCGCGATCTCCTCCGGCGGACAGTCGTAGTCCCAGACGATGACCCGCGCGACCTCGACCTGCTCCCGAGTCGGCATGGCCCGAGTGTAGCCGGAGGCCGGCGGCGCGGGGAGCCGCCCGGCGACCGAGAGCGTGAGGGAAGCCGAGCGCCCGGGCCGTGTCTATCGGGCGCTGTACCACCGGTCCGACAGCACGGTGCGGCGCAGGCGCCGCGCACTCTCGGGACTCCATTCGATGGCGGGCACAGGATCCCCTCGCACCAGGCATCGGACCCTCGCGTAGTGCTCCCTCAAGGGTGGCGGCCAGAGGCTCGCGATGACCGCTGGCGTCAGGAGGTCGCGCGCCTGCTCGAACCCGAGAGCTTCCACGATCCGGCGCCACGGCAGGGTTTTCAGCATCCGCGCGAAGAGCCGCGTCCGGTCGAAGTGGCCCACCCGCTCCCGCTTGCCGAGGAGCACGTCGGCGATGTCCTCCGGCGCGTAGGTGTAGTCCCAGTTGAGGACTCGCGCGACATCCACGAGCTCTCGCCGGGTCATGTTCGGAGTGTAGTCTGCTCCGCGCCCGGCGAGCGGGGGGTCAGGCGGCTCCGCAACCGGCGACCTGGGGGTCAGGTGGCTGCGCAGCCGGCGAGCGGGGGGTCAGGTGGCTTCGCGCCCGGCGAGCTGGGGGTCAGGCGGCTTCGACCTCGAAGGAGGCGATGTTCCGGGTTTCGCGGCTGAACTCGACCCCGACCAGCGTGATCGGCAGACCCGCGTCGCGGTGCTTGTCCGAGTCGCCCCGGGCTCGGAGCTGAGCGATCGCGCTCCCCTCGGGGGCGTCCTCGACCACCTTGAACTCGAACAGGACGACGCGCCCGGGGAGCCGGACGGTCAGGTCCACCCGGCCGTGGCTGGTGCTGTCCTCCACCGCGACATCGAGCCCGGCGGCGGCGATGTGGGAGTAGAAGACGCTGGCGTAGTACGAGGGGACGGAGGAGCGGGCGATGTCGTTCCGGGTATGCCATTCCCAGGGGATCGCAGCGTAGAGCGCACGGAAATGGCGCTCCACCCCCTCGAAGTCACCCTCCGCCAACCGCTCTTCGAGACGAAGAGCCGGGGCGGCCCTGCGGGAGCTGGCCGGAGCCATCGTGTCGAGCAGGAAGTCGTTGAGGCTCTTCCGTACCTCCCGGTTGGGAAAGCCCAGCCGGTAGTCCTGGCGCACACCCCACTGGCGAACCTCCCGAATCGTGAGGTATCCGGTCTGGAACAGGAGGGACTCGGACGCGATGTCGTCAACATCGAAGCGCGACAACAGCGAGGAATCGCTCGGCAGCCGGTCGAGATCGAAGGACAGAAGCCCGCGACCTCGCAGCATCTCCGCGAGGAGATTCGGCGTGCCGGTCTCGAACCACCACGGCCGGAACTGCCGCCTCTGGAGACAGACGAGAATGTCGAGCGGGCTGTACACCCGCTCCTCGCCCAGCCAGCTATAGCCCTGGTAGTGCTGCCGGATCGCCTCGCGGTCAAGCCCGGCGAGCTCGGGCTCGAACACCGTGTCGAGATCGCCCTCGGTGTAGCCACAGATGGAAGAGAACGGGGGCTCCAGAGTGATGTCGATCAGGTGATTCAGTCCCGAGAAGACGCTCCCGGTGTGGATCTTCGCGATGCCGGCGAGAAGAGCGAACTCGATGTGCGCGCCGCACTCCTTAGATCGGGCCGTAGAGCCCGAGGAGGAAGTCCCGGTTGATCCGGGCAGCCCGGGGATCGCTGATGGCGTCGAGGATCGGCTTGTCGTACTCGTCCACGAGAACCACGACTCTCCGGCCGGCGTGGTCGGCCACGCTCTCGATGAGATCCGGGAAACTGTGCGGCAGGGGAAACGAGGGGGCCGGCACACCCGCAAGGCGCGCCAGACGCTCGATCTGGCGAGTCGCACTGATCTGGACAGCCTCCAGGCTGGTCAGGGTTCCGGCGCCGACGCTCAGCTTGATCACGGGGCGGCGGACGAACCAGTCCCAGCGGTCGTGGATGTGGAGCCCGCGGAAGAGCGGCTCGTTCCCCTCGAAGAGTTCCTTCAGGGTGTCGAGGAAGAGGCTCTTGCCGAAGCGCCGGGGGCGGGAGAGGAAGTAGTCGCTGCCCTCCTCGATCAGCCGCTCGGCGAAGGCGGTCTTGTCCACGTAGGAATAGCCGCCCTCGCGAATCTTGCGGAAGGTCTGGATCCCGATCGGAAGCTCCTGCCGGTCCCGGCTCCCGGCCGCCTCAGACATCGAGGAACTCCCGGGGGGTCACGATCGGTATGCCACGAAACGCGGACATGACCAGCAGATCCCTGTCGCCCGTCACGATGCACTCGGCATCTCCCATCAGCGCGGTTTCGAGGATCTTGTCGTCCTCGGGATCGCGGCAGCCCATCCGGGCGCCGCTGATCCACACGAACTGCAAAGCCGCCTCAACTCGGGCGAGAAAGTCCTCTCGGCCGCGGCGGCTCAACCATCGGTCGAACTTCGCCCGGTAGAGGCGAGTGCACAGCTCGTCGTACGTGGGCGGCGAGAAGAGAAGAGACCCGTCCCGCCTCACCAAGGCCTCCAGGACCGCGTCCGGAAGGCCGCGGGGGGCGAGGGCAGCGGCAATCAGGACGTTCGTGTCGACGACGAGTCGATCAGCTTTCACCGGCCAGGAGTTCGTCCAGGTCCGCCTTCGTCATTCCTGCCGCAGCAGCCTCCTGGGCGAGGGCATCCATCGATTCCCTCAGCCGTTTCCAGTTGTTGCCCCGAATCCGCTTGTAGTCCTCCAGCGACAGAAGGACCGAAACCGCCCGTCCGTGGCGCGTGATCGTGACCGGGGCCCGCTGGGAAGCCTCGATGACCTGATCGAAACGGTTCTTCGCCTCTCTGGCAGCGATCTCGCGCATCGGTGCATTGTAGGCACAAGGTCCACTCCTCGGGGGTGTCGCGCCGGGAGATGGGCTCCGTGGTTGAGGTCAGGGGATGGCGCGGACGGCGAGCATTTCATCGCCCGTCGTGGTGATGATCCGGACCGCGATGCGGCCGGACTTCGGACGCGGGAACGGCCCCGAAGTCAGGGAGAGCATGGTGTCCCACAGGTGTGGCTCGATGCGGCGGGCGAGCGCGCTCCGGAAGCGCTTGAGCTGCCGGTCGCTCCGCTTGCCGGGGAAGTGGATGCGGCGGGCGAAGAACGCCTGGCCGTCGTGGTCGGTGTCGAGCAGCCAGCAGTCCACGTCGCCCGGCTTTCCGGCGCGGACCTGGCCGGTCGCGGGGTCGTAGGTGTTCCAGCCGCGGACCTCGACCTCGAAGCGCGGCGGACTACCGGGACCGGCGTTCTTCTCCTCCACCTGCCGGATCTCGATCTCGGGCTCGCCGACCATCGCGAAGGCGTGGTCGCGCTTCCCCGGCTTCAGCTCGGCGATCGCCAGATCCCGGTTCGCGCGGAGGCAGAGGATCTCCAGCCGGCCGCGCCGCTGCCGGAGCGGGGCGTCGGCCTCGTACTCGAAGGCGGCCACGATCAGCTTCTTCATGGCGCTGCGGCCGGCGGCCTCCTCGGCGGCGAGGTCGAGGAGTTTCCGGCTCGCGGTCTGGTCGTCGGAAAGGATCACCAGCGCGACGCGGTCGCCGGTTTCGCGGACCCGGCCTTCGTGGGTCAGGGCGGTGGAATCGAGCGGCCAGCTCTCCAGGTCGTCGAGATGCCAGCGGGCGCTTCCGTCGCCGGTCGGGAAACCGGCGCTTCCGAGGGATTCCAGGACGCGTTCGCGGATCGTGGTGCGGATCCTGGACTCGCTGGCGCCGCCGGCCACCGGCTCGTAGCGCCACGGGGAGTGGGACTCCACGGTGAACGGGGCAGCAAGGCGCTTCCAGCCCTTCTTCCGGAGCGGTCGGTCCACCAGCAGGGTGGCCTTCGGGGGATGGTCGTAGGCGAGGGAGGCGGCCGAAACCTTCGGAACTCGCTCGTAAACGAAGCCGGAGGCGGGGTCGAAGAGATCAGTTCCAGGTGGCTTCTTCTGTTTCTGTCCTTCTCCTCGCAGGGGGGGGGGGGCGTTTTGTGTCACACCAGACAGCCGGGCCTCTTCGCGGGCGCCCTCGGGGTCGTCCTGCGTCAGAAACCAGTCGTGGATGCCGGAGACGAGACGCTGGCGCGCGAGCGCGACGGGGATCGCCGAGGCGTCGATCGTGATCCAGCGGCGGCCCCATTTCTCGGCGACGAAGGCTGTTGTCCCGGAGCCACAGGTGGGGTCGAGCACGAGATCGCCGGGGTCGGTGGCCATCAGAATGCAGCGCTCGATCACGGATTCTGCGGTCTCGACGACGTAGTGCATGTCGGATGGCCGCATCTGCTTCGTCCAGACGTTGTGGACGCGGCGGCCAGGGACCTCGTCCTCAAACCGCATCCAGGTTAGCTGGCTGCCGGAGGCAGTCCCGTCAAGTCGCCCCAGCTCATCCAGGCGCCCCATGCCCTCCATGCTGACGCGCCACTGCTCACCTGGCGGACAGTTGTAGCGCACTCCATTCCAAACGACTGGCCCGGAGCGTCCGGTCTTCGATTCGTGCATCGAGGCGACGCGCATCCGCTGATAGGCGCGGGAGCCGACCGGTAGGAGTCCATCAGGATCCTGTCTCTCGGCGCGAGTCAGCCGTCGGCGAGTCCCGTCAGGAAGCTCGACCCGAGCCCACGAGCTCATCAGGTCGATCTTGCCAGCTCGGTCTAGAGGGTCATAGATCTGGCGGAACTTCAGCTCTTTGCAGTCGCGTCCGTAGCACAGCAAGTAATCCGTCACTTCTGACAATGCGGCAGAGGACGACGCACCGGTCTTGGCGAAGGCGATCGTCGCGACCCGATTCTCCGGGCCGAACACCTCGTCGAGCACGAGCGCGCAGCGATGCAGATTCACCGAGCTGATCTGCATGAAGAAGCTGCCCGACTCCTTCAGCAGCGCGCGCCCGAGAACCGCCGTCCGGTACACCGCGTCGAGATAGGAATGAACCCCGTCCCGGTAGGTGTCCCGGAACGCAGTCGTCGCCGCCGCCTCGGAAGGCGCGCCGCCAGCCCGCTTCCGTGTGCTCGGCTGGTAGCCGGCCTTGAAGTTGATGCCGTAGGGCGGGTCCCAGAAGATCATCTGGACCTTGCCGGCGAGATCCTCCTTCCCGGCGAGCGACGCCATGACATCGCGCGAGTCGCCGCGGATGATCCGGTTCTGCCAGTTGCCCCGGTGGGTGTAGCAGCTCCACGCCGCGTCCTTCGGGAGACCGTTGAAGTCGTCGAAGAGGCCCCTCGATGGCGCGCCGCGCACCTGCGCCGCGAACGCCGCCGGAGCGACCTTCTCGTGGACGAAGAGCGGACCCGCCTTCGTCGTCAGGTCGTCGAGTCCCTCGCTGCGGCGCCACGACAGGCGCGGTCCTTCCGGCGCGCGCACTTCGGGCGAAAACGGGACGGCGGCGAGCTTCTCCTGCTCCTGGAAGCGCTCGGTCTGGTCGGTGGGAAGGTTCACCCGGTCCGCCTCGGCGTGGCGGTAAGCGAGCAGCGGCTTCTTCGTCCGGGAGCGGATCGGCCTCGCTTTCTTGCGGCTGGTGACTTTCTTCCGGGGGGTCATGCGTCCTCCCTTCCCGAGATGGCGGACTCGATCTGCGCCGCGGCGTGGAGCAGGCTCTCGATCCAGACAACCTGCCACCGGCCGAACTCACCGTGGACGGAGACCGCATCGCACCAGCGGTCGAGCCAGAGCCGCTTGGCTTCCTCGCTGGCTTCCCCGGCCCTCATTCCCTTGAACTCGATCACGAGGTGGATCGGAGGCTCGCCGCCCCGCGGAGCCGCGCGGGCGACGAAGTCCGGCTCGGTCCGCCGCCACTGGTCGTGCTCCGGGTCGAACCACGGGACTTCCCACCCGAGACGGAAGTTGCGCGCCCAGGCCTCGATCCGTGGGTGGGAGTCGAGGATGGCGGCGAGTTCGCGCTCCGCCGCCGAGTGGCAGGCGGCGGCGTTCAGCTCGGAGTTCGTCGCATCCCACCGGTGTCGCAGCACGGTCTCGAAGTCCACTCCCGAGGTATCCCGGATCCGGGGCGCCGCGCGGTCGCGCTCGTCGGCGAACACGGGCCGCAGCGCGCCCGGATCCTCGGTCGGCTCGCATGCCCGAGCGATGGCCGGAATCGCCCGCTCGTCGAACTGCAGCGCGCTCGGATCGGGGCAGACGATCCCCGGCAGGGTGAGCCACTCGCGGACTGCGATCAGGGAGTCGCTGAAGGTGGGGCGCCGCTGCGTCCGGGAGGGATCGAGGTGGACGGCGACCTGCGCCGCCGCCCGCCAGAGATCGGTCTCCTGCCGGTCGAGCCGAGCGACATCCACTTCCCGGCCCGCCGGCCCGGCCTCATCGGTCCATCCGGGCGTCGGACGCGGCGGGACCGCGTGGGGCTCGACTCTCGCCGGATCGAGCCGCCACCTCCGGATCCGCTCCGGCGGGGCGAAGCCGACCACCTGCGGAAAGGCGATCCGGTGGAACGACCGCCCGGGCACCGTGTACACCCGCCACGGCTGGATGGGCGGCTCCGGGACCGGATCGTCCTCGTCCTCCGAGGGGGCGAAGTTGTAGGGGACGCCGAAGACGTTCGCGTACTCGGGCGTCTGCTTCTCGTCGCGCCCGGAGAAACTGGTTCGCCGCAACGCGCGCCCGGTCACCTGCTCGCAGAGAAGGAGGCTTCCGAAGCGCCGGTAGCCGAAGATGTGGGTCACGTTCCGGGCGTCCCAACCCTCGGTGAGCATCCCCACCGAGATCACGCAGCGGATGTGCTCGCCCGGCTCCCCGTCCCGCCCGGTCGTCATGAAGATGTCGCGGATGGCCTTCTGCTTCTCGGCCCTGGTCTTCGCGTCGGGCGCGTGGAGGGATGCCTGCTCCTCGATCGCCTTGCCCAGATTGCCGCCGACCGCTTCTCCCTCGCCGGACTCGAAGAGACGGGAATGGACGAGCACGGTCGGCGGTTTCGCTCTCGGCGCTCCGTCCGCTTCGTAGTTGGAAAGCAGCGGCAGGTTGCCGGGGGTTCCGCGCCCCTCCGCGCGGGGCGAACCCGCGATCCAGCGGTGGAGCGTGTCCGCGTTTTGCACCGTGTTGGCTACGACGATGAGGATGGGGAGGACGCGCTTCGCCTCGTAGGTCGGGCTGATTCGCTTCTCGTAGTGCTCGTAGAGCTGTTCCAGGGGCTCCCGGACTTCTCCCTGGGGCTCGCTCTCCCTGATCTTCTTCTTCCCGGCGAAGAGGTAGATGTTCCGGTAGCGGGGTTCATGGGACTCGGCGTCGTCGTCCACCGGAACGCGGGGAACCTTCACCAGCCCGGACTCGATGGCGTCGAGCAGGGGAAAGTCGGAGACCGTCCAGGGAAAGATCTCCGACTCGAGCCGGACCGGCTTCCGGAGCCACATCGGCGTCGCCGAGAAGTCGAGAACCCGTTCCAGCCGGCCGGCCCGGTGCAGAGCGGCGATCGCGGAGAACCAGAGCGCCGCCGACTGCTGCTCCCGCCGTTCGTCGGCCTCCAGGCCCCGGAGCGGTTCGCGCTGAGGAGCGCGGCAATGATGCGCTTCGTCGTTGATCACGAGGAAGCGCGCGGTGGGGGTGTGGCCGCGGTCGAGGAGCCGGCGAAGCATGGCGTCCGGGGTCTCTTCCCACTCCCGGCGCCTGTCTCCGGCGGTGACGAACTTCTTCTCCTTCCCGCCCGCGTCCTCGAATCCGTCGAGCCCCTTTCTGGTCTGGAACTTCTGGAAGTTCAGCACGGTCACGCGTAACCGTCGCCGAACCCGTTCGAGGCCGCGCGGCGTGATGGCGTCCCAGGTCGGATGCCCCCGGGTCGGATCGAGGGACTTCTCCAGACCCGCCTTGACCGTGAGGTTCGGAGCGATGGCGAGCAGGTGGACCGGCTCGTCGCGCCGGGAGGCCCACCAGAGAGCCAGCATCGCCATCAGGTGGGTCTTGCCGGTTCCGGTCGCCGCCTTGAGGGCCAGCCGCGGGATCCCCTCGTTCCATGTTTCGTTGGTTTCGCGCAGTCGGTCATGGATCGCGCGGCAGGCCGCGGGGTCGCTCGCCGGTCCCGCTTCCAGGAGCCAGATGACGGTCTCGGCCGCTTCGAGCTGACACCAGAAGGGCCGCATCGGGATGCCTTCGGGCGGGGCGGACCAGTGTTCGAGCAGCTTTCGGGTGGTTCGGGAGGCGCCCGGCCAGCGCCGGTCGCGCCAGCGGGCGAGAAGATCCCGGATCTCGTTGATCGTGCGATGGGGCTCGACCCGCGCGGAGGGATCCGTCTGCTCGTCGAACCATCGCGGGGTGCGG
Organism: Acidobacteriota bacterium; assembly: GCA_022822745.1. Taxonomy (GTDB): domain Bacteria; phylum Acidobacteriota; class Vicinamibacteria; order Marinacidobacterales; family Marinacidobacteraceae; genus JAJEAO01. The sequence goes on along the minus strand of JAJEAO010000062.1, from coordinate 1,269 downwards.
TCGGTCTCGGCGACGAGAGGCCACGGCCGGGATCGCTTGCCGGGGGCAGGCTCGGGGATCTCGATCCGGGAGAGGCTGGGCCGGCGGCCGGGGTCTTCTGCGTCGAGCGTGCGGCCGCGGTGGTCGAGCCGCCAGTGGCTGACGGGGGCTTCGTAGGGGGTGCGGAGGACCGGGTTCCGGTTCGCTGCCGGGGCAGTCACGAGTCTCTATGGAGCGCCGCTCTCCCGAGTGGCAGTCTCAGGATCCAGCGCCTTGCGCGTCATTCGTGTCGGGCGGGGCCGCTACGGCGACTGGTCCGGCGCGCCGGCTGGAATGCGGCGCCGGCTGGAGTGCGTTGCGGTGCCGGTCTGGAGACCGGCGCTCCATAGGGCGCGCCGGCTGGCGTCACTGCGCCGGGCGGGGGTCCGGCCCCCGGGGATGGCCGCGGAGGATGCGGCAGGCGCGGGTCGTGTTGAACACGCCGCAGGAACAGAACCGCGCCATGGTCTCGGCGCACTCCTCCGGCTTCTTGCGGCCGGCGCGGACCCAGTCGAGCATCTTCCGGGCGAGGCCGAAGGAGAGCATCCCGTGGCCGCACATCGTGGAGAGGGTCAGGGTGTCGCGGTCGGGGAGCCGGTCCAGGTTGCCGAAGAAGCCGAGCGAGTACTCGATGCTGTGGCGGGTGATGCCGGCCTCGCGGGCGAGCTCGTCGGCGCGGCCGAGGAGGGAGCTCACGTTGATCGAGAGCCCGATGTCCGCGTCGCGCAGGTCGCGGAGGAAGGCCACCAGGTTCTCCTCGCGGTCGAAGACGGCGGAGACGACGGTCGGGGCGTTGACTCCGTCGCGGATCGCTGCTCGGCGCAGCCGCTTCCGCCGCCGCCAGTGCGCGAGGGGGTTCAACCGCGAGGAGCGGAAGATGCCGCCCCGGGTGGCGTCCCCGAGGTTGATCGGATCGTGCCGCATCGCGATCTCCGTGAAGCGCTGCAGCTTCGCCGGCGAGCCTTCGTCGTTGATGCCGCGCGCCGCCATCGCGAACACGATGTAGTCATCGATCAGGGTCTCCGGGGCTCCGTAGCGATGGAGGGTGTTCGTCATGGCCGTTTCACCGTGGCTCTCGTGGAGGGGGTGATCCGCGGGCGGGGGCAAGGATACGCCCGTGCCGGGAAGGAGCCCGGCGCGCCGGCAATGCGCCGGCAGCGTGCCGGCGGGGTCGGGTGGTGCGGGGTGTTGCCGTGCCGGGCGGGGCCGCTACCGCGAGAACCGGCCCGGCGCGCCGGCAATGCGCCGGCA